>CAIQOO010000001.1 GCA_903873485.1 uncultured beta proteobacterium
CCCAGCGTGTTGCTCTTGGTCATCTTGCCGGCAATCACGCCGGCCATGTAGGCACCCTCGTAGGTGCGGCTGTCGTAGGTGCGCATGTTGTCAGCCTGCTTGTAGCCGGTGGCGTGCTCGAATTTCACGTCCTTGACATCGGCTGCCACTTTCAGCATCGGCTCCATGTAGCCAAAAGTGGTGCCAAAAATCAGCTTGTTGCCCTGCCCGGCCATGTCGCGAATGACCCGCTCGGCATCGGCCGATTCGGGCACGTTCTCGACAAACGAGGTGACGATCTTGTCGCCAAACTCTCTCTCCAGTGCCTTGCGACCGTTGTCGTGGGCAAAGGTCCAGCCACCGTCGCCAACCGGGCCGACATAGGCAAAGGCAATTTTCAGCGGTGCCGGCTTGGGTGCCGGGGCCGATGCCACGGGCGCTGGAGCCGGTGCCGGTTTGGGTGCCGGTTCTTCTTTTTTGCCGCAAGCCACCAGCGCGGCTGAAGCCGCCACCGTCAGGGCTGCTGCTTTGAGGAGTGAGCGTTTGTGCATGTCTGTCATGTCTGATCCTTTCAGAAGGGGTTGGGAACAAGGGTGAGAAAAAGCAATTATCAACCGGCCTTCAGGCACCGGGGTAAAACGGCTTGCCCATGCTGGCCGGCATGTTGATGCGAATCCACTGCGGGTTGCGCGAGATCAGCGCCAGCACCACGATGGTGGCCACATAGGGCAGCATGCTCAGGAACTGGCTGGGCAGATTGACGCCCATTGTCTGCAAGTGAAACTGCAGCATGGTGACGCCGCCAAACAAATAAGCACCCAGCAGCACCCGGGCCGGTCGCCAGGTGGCAAAGGTGGTCAGCGCCAGCGCAATCCAGCCCTTGCCGGCCACCATGCCCTCAACCCACAACGGCGTGTAAATCACCGACAGGTAGGCCCCAGCCAGGCCGCACAGCGCGCCACCCGTCAGCACCGCTTGCAGCCGGATGCGGCGCACCGGGTAACCTAGCGCATGGGCCGACTCGGGGCTTTCACCGACGCTGCGCATGATCAGGCCATTGCGGGTGCGGTACATGAACCAGATCAGGGCCAGCGCAAACAGCACCGTCAGATACACCAGCGGATGGTGGCGAAACAGCGCCGGACCGACCCACGGAATGTCCGCCAGACCCGGTATGGCGAAACTGGTGCGCTCAGGGATTTTGGCCTGCACAAAACCGGTGCCGACAAAAGCCGAAAAACCGGTGCCAAACAGCGTCAGCGCCAGCCCGGTGGCGTATTGGTTGGTGCCCAGCCAGATCACCAGCAGGCCAAACAGCGCCGCCAGCGCCGCACCGACCGCCATGCCGGCGGCAAAACCGAGCCAGTCGTTGCCAGTGGTCACTACCGTGGCAAAGCCGGCCATCGCTGCGCACAACATCATGCCCTCGGCCCCGAGGTTGACAATGCCGACCTTTTCGTTGATCAGCAGGCCCAGCGAGGCAATCGCCAGCACGGTGCCGGCGTTGAGCGTGGCGGCCAGCAGCAATGCATAAGATTCCATGTCTTGCCTCAGTTGTTGCGCCAGCTCAGGCGGTAATTGACCAGCGTGTCGCAGGCCAGCAGGCTAAACAGCAGCAGCCCCTGAAACACCCCGGTGAGCGACTTGGTCAGGCCCAGCCGCGACTGCGCCATTTCGCCGCCAATATAGAACATGCTCATCAAAAGGGCAGCAAACACCATGCCGACCGGGTGCAGCCGCCCGACATAAGCCACGATGATGGCGGCAAAACCGTAGCCGGCCGGCACATAAATGGTGAGCTGGCCAATTGGCCCGGCCACTTCCAGCGCACCGGCGAGGCCCGCCGCCCCGCCCGAGACCAGCAGCGCCGTCCACAGTGCCCGGCGCGACGAAAACCCGGCATAGCGCGCCGCCGCAGGTGCTAAGCCACCGACTTGCAGCGAAAACCCGGCGCGGGTGCGAAACAACAGCACCCAAAGCCCGATCACGCCCGCCCCCGCCAGCAGCACGCCGATGCTGACGCGCGAACCCTCAAACAAGCGCGGAATGCGGGTGACCGCCGCAAAACTCTTGGTTTGCGGAAAATTGAAGCCTTCTGGGTCTTTCCACGGCCCGCCGACCAGGTAGCTCAACACCTGCACTGCCACATACACCAGCATCAGGCTGACCAGAATCTCGTTGGCGTGAAAGCGGTCGCGCAGCACGGCGGTGATGCTGGCCCACAGCATGCCGCCCGCCACCCCGGCGAGCAAGATCGGCAGCACCAGCCAGCGGCTGCTGTCGGAGTCGGCCAGCAAGGCCACCCCGCCGGCAAAAATCGCCCCCAAAATATATTGGCCCTCAGCCCCGATGTTCCAGACGTTGGACCTGAAACACAGCGCCAGGCCCAGCGCAATCAGCAGCAGCGGCGTTGCCTTGACCAGCAGTTCGCCCCAGGCGTAGGCGGTCTTGATCGGCAGCCAGAAAAACATCTCCAGCCCGCGCAGCGGGTCTTTGCCCAGCGCGCTGAACATCAGCGTGCCGATCACCACCGTGATGGCCAGCGCCAGCAGCGGCGAGGCATAAGTCCAGAGCGCCGACGGCTCGGCGCGCGCTTCAAGCTTGAGCATGATCGGCCTCCTGCATCTGGTCTGCCTGGGCTGCCTGTCTGGCCAGGTGATCCTGCACCGCGTAGTCCCACAGGCCGCTCATCCATTCGCCAATTTGCGCGACCGTGGCCTGCGCCACCGGCACCGAGGGCGACAACTGGCCACGCGCAATCACATGCAGGCGGTCGCACACCTCAAACAGCTCGTCAAGCTCTTCGCTGACCACCAGCACGGCGCAACCGGCATCGCGCAAGGCCAGAATTTCACCGCGAATCTGTGCCGCCGCACCGACATCCACACCCCAGGTCGGCTGCGAGACGATAAACAGCCGGGGGGCTGCGTCGATCTCGCGCCCGACAATGAATTTTTGCAAATTGCCGCCTGACAGCGAACGCGCCAGCGAGCGCGGGCCGCCGGCCTTGACCTTGAAGCGGGCCATGATTGAGGCGGCCTGGCGCTCCAGTTGCCTAACCCGAATCCAGCCGCCCAAAAAGCCCGGCCAGGCAATGGCTTCCTGGCGGGTCAGCAACAGGTTGTGTGCCAGCGACAGGGTCGGCACGGCACCGCGCCCCAAACGTTCTTCGGGCACAAAATGCAGGCCCAACTGGCGCCGCTGCCCGGCATGCAGGCGCGCCACATCGGTGCGCCCAATGCGCACACTGCCGGGTGCCGCGCGCACATCTTCGCCCGACAGGGCACGCAGCAACTCTTTCTGGCCATTGCCCGACACCCCGGCAATGCCGACCACTTCGCCGGCCCGCACCTCAAACGAAATGGCTTCCAGATCAACCCCGAACTGGTCTTCGCGCGGCAAAATCAGGTTGGCCACCCGCAGCACCGACGGGCCGGGGTCTTGGGCACGGTGGCTGAGCTGCGGCGGCTCGGCCCCGATCATCATTTTTGACAGCGATGCGTTGCTTTCTTGCGACGGGTTGCAAACCCCGGTGACGCGGCCGCCGCGCAGCACGGTGCAGGCTGAGCAGAGTTCGCGAATCTCGTGCAGCTTGTGGCTGATGTACAAAATGCTGCAGCCCTCGGAGGCGAGTTTTTTCAGTACCACAAACAGTTTTTCGACCGCCTGCGGTGTCAGCACCGAGGTCGGTTCGTCCAGAATCAGCAGTTGCGGCCGGGTCAGCAGGGCGCGAATGATCTCCACCCGTTGCATCTCCCCGACGCTCAAGGTGTGCACCGGGCGCTGCGGGTCAATGTCCAGCCCGTATTCGGCCGCCTTGGTTTCGATGCTGCGGGTGACCTCCGGCAAACTCAAGTTCTTGCTCAGGCCAAGCCAGACGTTTTCGGCCACCGTGATGGTGTCAAACAGGCTGAAATGCTGGAACACCATGCTGATGCCCAGGGCGCGCGCCTCTTGCGGGTTTTTGATGTGGACCACCTGCCCATTGAACAGCACCGTACCTGAATCGGGCTTGACCGCGCCGTAGATGATTTTCATCAGCGTCGATTTGCCGGCCCCGTTTTCGCCCAGCACCGCATGGGTTTCACCGGGCAACACGGTCAGCGACACGTCGCTGTTGGCCACCACGCTGGGGTAGCGTTTGGTGATGCCCAACAGTTGCAGGCGGGGTGTGCTCATGGGTGGCGGGCTGGCAAAGGTTGATGCAACATGGCTGACAGTTGATTGATGTGGGCTGGCCGGTATTTTGAATGAAGCTGCCGGTATTAAACCTTGAATTGACAGCCGGTTGCTGGCTTGGGCATGCTGGACTAGCAAGGACGGTGCCACCATGGCGCATAAGTTGCTAAACCCCATGCATCACCCACCCGACACACCGCACCCGTCGGTCATCCAGCAAACAGGCTAATGGGCACCCCAAACCGGGTGGCCAGGGCGTTCGCCTGACGCAGGTTGAGGGATCGATGCCCACTCAGGATTTCTGACACCTTGGCCTGGTTGCCAATCTCTGGCAGGTCTTTTTGCAGCAAACCGTCACGCTCCATGAAATACCGCAACGCCTCGATGGCCGTCATTGCCGGGGGCATAGGGTGGCGGCGCTGCTCGTAGCCAGACACTAGGTCACCCACCAGTGTCGTTAAACCTGCCAGCGGGTGCGATTCGTCAGCGCCACCAGCATCCAGCAAGGCATCCAGGGACTCGACCAGCGTCTGATGCTGCGCATCGTTGACAGGCGCAGTCAGCAGCGGTGCCACATAGGTCCAGTGTGCCAGAGCAGTGTTCAGTTGTGCGTTCATTTCCAATCCCCTTTGTCGTATTGCTGGTGTGTCAGTGGCGCCGCAGGGCATGTCGCACCTGCGATGCCACCATGGCAGGAATCTTGCGATGACGGCATTGTTTACCATTGCTCTTTTTTACAAAAAAATCGACCATGCATCACCCCGTGCTTGAATTTGTTCATGCCGGCGACATCGTTTCGCTGCGCCATGTGCCACCCACCCGGACCCTGCTGCAGGTGCTGCGCGAGGACCTCGGGCTGACTGCCACCAAAGAGGGCTGCAACGAAGGCGACTGCGGTGCCTGCACCGTGGTGCTGGGCGAACAACGGGGCAGGCAGATCAAGTACAGCGCGGTCAACGCCTGCATTCGCCTGGCGCATTCGGTGCATGGCATGGCCGTGTGGACGGCGCAAGACCTGGCCGGTGCTGATGGCACGCCGCACCCGGTGCAACAGGCGCTGCTGCAGCAGCACGCCAGCCAGTGCGGCTTTTGCACGCCGGGTTTTGCCATGAGCCTGTTTGGCCTGTACCAAAACCAGGTCTGCCAGGGCCAGCCCGTCAGCCGCGCGCTGGCGCAACAAACACTGTCGGGCAACCTGTGCCGCTGCACCGGTTACCGGCCGATTCTGGCTGCCGCGCAGCAGATGGCTGAGCTGCCGCTGGTGCGCCAGGATGAAACCAGATTGCTATCACAATTAGAGCTACTAGCGCATGCTGGACAAGGGCTGGAGGCCGATTTGTCATATAAATCCCCAAAAACCCTGGCAGCACTGCTGGCTGAGCGCGCGGCCCAGCCGCAAGCCCAATTGGTGGCCGGATGCACCGATGTGGCGCTGTGGATCAACAAGTTGCACATGGACTTTGGCACCGTGCTGGACTTGACGCAGGTGGCCGAACTGCGCGTCATCAGCCAGGATGCCAACACGCTGACCCTGGGCGCGGCCGTCAGCCTGACCGACGCATTTGCCGCGTTGCTGGCCGAGCGCCCGCAGTTGCACAGTTTTTTGCAGCGCTTTGCCGGGCTGCCGGTGCGCAACTCGGGCACGCTGGGCGGCAATATTGCCAATGGCTCGCCGATTGGCGACTCGATGCCGTTGCTGATTGCGCTGCATGCGCGGGTGGTGCTGGCCAGTGTGCGCGGCAGCCGCGAACTGGCGCTCGACGCGCTCTATACCGGCTATCGGCAAAACCTCATGGCGGGCGACGAGGTGCTGACGCACATCAAGGTGCCGCGCCCGACCGTCAACGAATTTTTGCGTGTCTATAAAGTCTCGAAGCGGCAGGAAGACGATATTTCTGCAGTCTGTCTGGCCGTGCGCATCGAACTGCACGACGGCCAGCTTGACTGCGTGTCGATCGGTGTCGGCGGTGTGGCAGCCACCCCGGTGCGGGCGCGCCAGACCGAGGCCGCGTTGACCGGCCAGGTCTGGAGCCAGGCCCTGATTGAAAGAGCCAAGACCACCTTGCGCGGCGAGTTTGCACCGATATCGGATATGCGCGCCAGCAGCGGCTACCGCACTTTGCTGCTGGGCAACTTGCTGCAACGCTTCTGGCTGGAAAGCCTGGGCCAGTCGCCGGTCAGCCTGGATGACTTGTCACTGGAGGATTTGCCAGCATGAACACGCCACACCCGCCTGTCGAACCAACCGACCTTTCCCGCACAAACGCCTGTGGCAACTCGGTGCCCCATGAGAGTGCACGCGCCCAGATAGCGGGTGCGGCACCCTATATCGACGACTTGCCCGAACTGCGCGGCACGCTGCATGCCGCACCAATTTTGTCGTCGGTCGCGCATGGCAGGCTCAAGGGCATTGACAGCTCGGCGGCGCTGGCCCTGCCCGGCGTGCGCGGGGTGATTCTGGCCAGCGATGTGCCGGGTGCCCCGATGCTTGCCGCCTTTGCCGGGGATGAGCCGGTGTTTGCCATCGACACGGTGCAGCATGTCGGCCAGGTCATCGGCCTGGTGGTGGCGGACAACGTGATGCTGGCGCGGCGCGCGGCGCGCCTGGTCAGGCCCGATATCGAGCCGCTGCCTGCCGTGCTGAACGTGCGCGAGGCGCTGGCGGCGCAAAGCTATGTGTTGCCGCCGGTTTGCGTTAGGCGTGGCGATGCCGCCGCCGCGCTGGCTCGCGCGCCCCATACCTTGACTGGCACGCTCGAAGTCGGCGGCCAGGAACATTTTTACCTTGAGGGCCAGGTGGCTTACGCGCTGCCGCAAGAGCAAGACCAGTGGCTGATTTACAGCAGCACGCAGCACCCCGGCGAAGTACAGCACTGGGTGGCGCATGCGCTGGGGCAAGACAGCCATGCGGTGCGGGTTGAATGCCGCCGGCTGGGTGGCGGCTTTGGCGGCAAGGAAACACAAGCCGGCCATCTGGCGGTGTGGGCAGCAGTGGCGGCGGCCAGGCTCAAGCGGCCAGTCAAGCTGCGGCTTGACCGCGACGATGATTTCATGATCACCGGCAAGCGCCACCCGTTCAGCTACGACTACACAGTGGGCTTTGATGACACCGGCAGACTGTGCGGACTGCGCTTGATGATGGCGGCGCACTGCGGCTTCAGTGCCGATTTGTCGGGGCCGGTGGCAGACCGGGCGGTGTTTCATGCCGACAACGCCTATTTTTTGCAGGATGTCGAAATCACCTCGTACCGCTGCAAGCTCAACACGCAAAGCCACACCGCCTTTCGCGGCTTTGGCGGGCCGCAGGGCATGATCGCAACAGAAGTCATGCTGGGCGATATTGCGCGTCACCTGCAGCTGGACCCGCTGGCGGTGCGCAGACGCAATCTGTACAGCAGCGAGTTGGTAACGGCGACTGCGGCGACCGTGACCACAGCGGTGCCAGCGCCTGCAGCCGCCACGCCGCAATACCGCGACACCACCCACTACGGCATGCTGGTAGAAGGCAACATGCTGCCCGAATTACTATCAAAACTAGAGCTGTCAGCGCAATACCAGCAACGGCTAGCGGCCATTTTGGCATGGAATTCTGGCACCAGCCCGATCAAGCGCGGCATGGCCATCACGCCCGTCAAATTTGGCATCAGCTTTACCGCCACGCTGTTCAACCAGGCCGGGGCGCTGGTGCATGTGTACCAAGACGGCAGTGTGCAGGTCAACCATGGCGGGGTTGAAATGGGCCAGGGCCTGAACACCAAGGTGGCGCAAATTGTTGCCGACGAGCTCGGCGTGCCGCTGCAGCGGGTGCTGTGCACTGCCAGCGACACCGGCAAAGTGCCCAACGCCTCGGCCACTGCCGCCTCCGCTGGCACCGACCTCAATGGCCGTGCCGCCCAGTTTGCCGCTGCCCAAGTGCGCAACAACTTGGCGGCGTTTGTCGGCGGCCTGGATGCCGTCGGTGCCGGGGCGGTGCGCTTTGCCGCTGGCCGGGTGGTCACGCCCAAATCGGACCGGCGCTTTGACGAGGTGGTGCAACTGGCCTATGCCAACCGCATCCAGCTCTGGAGCGACGGTTTTTACCGCACCCCGAAAATTCATTACGACAAAACCACGCTGAGCGGTCGGCCATTTTTTTATTTTGCTTATGGTGCCGCCTGTACCGAGGTGGCCATCGACACCCTGACCGGCGAGAACAAGCTGCTGCGCGTCGATATCTTGCAAGATGTCGGACGCTCCATCAACCCGGCACTCGACATTGGCCAGATTGAAGGCGCGTTTGTGCAGGGCATGGGCTGGCTGACCACCGAGCAACTGGTCTGGACCGAGCAGGGTCTGCTGGCCACGCACGCGCCAAGCACCTACAAAATCCCGACGGCAGGTGATGTGCCGGCGCGCTTTCAGGTCGATTTATGGGATGCCCGCAACACCGAGGACAACGTGTTTGGCTCCAAGGCCGTAGGCGAGCCGCCTTTCATGCTGGCGATCAGCGTGTTTGAAGCACTGCGCGATGCCATAGCGCAAGCCAGAGGGGATGGAACAGCCGGGCAACTGTCGGCCCCGGCCACGCCGGAGCAGGTGCTGCGGGCGCTGGCGCGCTAAACCCCGGCGAGCGAGCGCAGACCGCCGGGATCGACCAGGTTCAGCACCCGGCCCGAGCCGCTGATCAGGCTTTGCTCGCGCAGATGGCGCAGCACGCGCGAGAAGGTCTCGGGGGCAATGCCCAGTTGCGCGGCGATGCTGCGCTTGCGCTGCTGCAACTCGACCGCCATGCCGCCGCTGCCACGCTGCCGGGCATGGCTGAGCAGCCATTCGGCACAACGCGCTTCGGCATCCTTGGCCAGGCGGCTGACGGCAAACTCGGTCTGGCGGCGATGCGCCATGGCGACATCGTTGAGCACCGCCTGCGCCGACTCGGGCATGTTGGCAATGGCTTTGCGAAAGTCTGGCAGGCTGACGCTGCGCAGTTCGACCAGCGTGTCGGCCACGGCATCGACCAGATGGGGCAAGCCCAGCACCACCGAACTGGCATCAAGCCAGCAGGGGCCTTCGAGCACGCCGATCTGATGCTCCAGCACGCCCGCATCCAGTACGCCCAGGGCGACGCGCCCGGACTCGATGTAGCTGACACAAACCGTGTCGGCACCGCGTTGCAGCAGAACCTGCCCGCGGGGCTGAC
>CAIQOO010000002.1 GCA_903873485.1 uncultured beta proteobacterium
CGAAAACCAGCGGCAAAAATGGCCCGCGCCATGCGCCAGTAGTCGTGGCCGGCGCCTTCGGGTTCATAAAGCGGGCCGGGGCTGGCAAACACCCGCGGCATCCGGGTGCCCCAGGCCACCGAACTGAAGCCGCCAAAGACATCGCCACCCCGGCTGCGGCTGGCAAGTTGCAGCGCCAGCAACTCGTGCTTGCGTGTCACGGGCAGTCGGGCCAGTGCTGCCCGGCTGTTGACGCAGGCGGGATTGACGTCTTTGAGAATTTCGGCAAAAGCCGGTGAGGCCAGCCGGGCATGGGCCACCTGCGCTGGCAGCGCCTGCAACAAGGCGGCTTCACGCGCAGCCGGGTCACGCGCGTCAAGCGCGTCAAAAAAGTCGGTCATAAGGGGTTCCTGCGGGATTTGAATCGTCAGCCAGTCAAACGCTTACGCCAGCCAGCGTTTGCGGCGCCTGTAACTCTTGACATCCTTGAAGCTCTTGCGCTCGCCGCCACCCACGCCGAGGTAAAACTCTTTCACGTCTTCGTTGTTGGCGAGGTCGTTGGCAATGCCGTCCATCACGACCCGGCCAGACTCCATGATGTAGCCGTAATCGGCGTATTTCAGGGCCATGTTGGTGTTTTGTTCGGCCAGCAAAAAGGTGACTTTTTCCTTTTGATTGAGGTCTTTCACAATCTCGAACACCTCTTGCACAATTTGTGGTGCCAGACCCATGGAAGGCTCATCGAGCAGCACCATGCTGGGGGTGGCCATCAGGGCGCGACCAATCGCGCACATTTGCTGCTCGCCACCCGAGGTGTAGGCCGCCTGGCTGCTGCGCCGGATTTTGAGTCGCGGAAAATAGTTATAGACCTTCTCCAGATTGGCGGCGATCTCGCCCTTGTCCGGGCGCGTGTAGCTGCCGGTGAGCAGATTTTCTTCGATCGTCAAATGGGCAAAACAATGCCGGCCTTCCATCACCTGGACCACTCCGCGTTGCACCAGATCGGCGGGCGACAGATTCTCGATACGCTCGCCGCGCAACGCGATCGACCCCTTGGTGACTTCACCGCGTTCCCCTTTCAGCAGGTTCGAGACCGCCCGCAACGTGGTGGTCTTGCCGGCCCCGTTGCCCCCGAGAATGGCCACGATGTTGCCCTCGGGCACGCTCAGGGACACGCCCTTGAGCACCAGAATGACGTGGTTGTAAATGACTTCGATGCCATTGACGTTGAGAACGATGTTTTTGGATTCACTCATGGCGGTAGTCCCACATCGGAAATATGCCGCTCAGGACTGGCAGTCAGCCGCCGTGCGCGGGGTGAGCTTTTTCTCGGCGGCGTATTTAGCCGCTGTGGCTTTCACCAGCGGCTTGATGATTTGCTCATCGGCTTGCAGCCAGTCAGAGGTGAACTTCCAGGCTTTGCCGTCCCAGGTGTGAATGCGCGCCCAGTTGGCACCCATGTGGTCCATGCACGAGGTGCTGACCGGACGCATTACGCCGGCAAAGCCGAGCGCATCGAGCTTGGCTTGTGTCAGGCTCAGGTTTTCGAGACCCCAGCGAATCTGTTCACCGGTCATCACCCGGCCCTTGCCAAAGCGCTCCTGCGCCGAGCGCACACCTTCAATGCCGATCATCGCACTCATGGCGCCGCGCATGTAAAGCACCTGACCTACCTCGTCTTTTGGACCGGTACCTTGGCCCTTGCCATGCACCATGGCCAGGATGTCCTTGACCACCTTGGAGTTGGGTTCAGCGCCGTGCTGCATGGCGACCGCGTTGTAACCCTTGGCGCCATCGGCCACGTCTTTCACGTCTGGCTCAGCGCCGGCCCACCACACGCCATACATCTTTTCACGTGCAAAGCCGGTGGCCTGCGCCTCCTTGATGGCGGTCGAGTTCATCACGCCCCAGCCCCACAGCACCACATAATCAGGGCGCGCCTGGCGTACCTGAAGCCAGGTAGCTTTCTGGTCCACTCCCGGAGCGGTCACGGGCAGCAACTGCAGGCTAAAACCATGCATGGCAGCACGCTCTTGCAGCAGCGGAATGGGTTCCTTGCCAAACGGGCTGTCGTGATAAACCAGCGCGAACTTCTTGCCCTTGAGCTTGTCCAGACCACCTTCTTTTTTGGCAATTGCCTGCAAAATGACATCTGCCGCCACCCAGTAGGTTCCGGCAATCGGAAAGTTCCACTTGAACACCGATCCGTCAGCGCTTTCACTGCGGCCATAGCCAATGGTGACGACGGGCACTTTGTCAACTGGCGCTTTTTCAGTAATCGCAAATGTGGCGCCGGTGGACAGCGGCTGCACAAAGCTTACGCCCTTGCTCTTCAAGCGCTCATAACACTCCACGCTGCGGGCGGTGTCGTAACCGGTTTCGCACTCTTCAAAGGAAATCTTGACCTCGTTGACGCCACCGCGCGCATTGACCAGCTTGAGGTAATCGACATAGCCGTTAGCCCATGGCACGCCGTTAGGGGCGTAGGGGCCGGTGCGGTACGACAGCACCGGAACATACTGCTCTTTGGCTTGCGCCATGGCGCTGGCAGAAATAACCGATGTCCCAATCACCACGGCAGTGACGGACAGAACCAGATTGCTGACTTTCATTGTTGTCTCCTGAAAAAAATTAAAAACACACCACCGAAAAAACCCGATCAAGTCGCTCAGTGCGGAAATGGCCACAGACGCAGCTTCTGCTTGGCCGTGGACCAGAGCTTGGCCAGGCCATGCGGCTCGACGATCAGAAACCACACGATCAGACCGCCAAAAATCATCAACTCGGCATGCGCGATGCCCGCCGTGGAAATCTCAATGCCCGCCAAACCCATCAACGCAGGCAGAAACTGGTTCAGAAAAATAGGCAACACGACAATGAAAGCGGCACCAAAAAAGCTGCCCATGATGGAGCCCAAACCGCCAATGATCACCATGAACAGCAGTCGAAACGACTGATCCACCGAAAACGCTGCGGGTTCCCAGGAACCCAGGTAAATAAACGCCCACAAGGCACCAGCCACACCGACGATGAACGAGCTGACGGCAAAGGCCGTGAGCTTGGCGTACATGGGTCGAATGCCAATCACGGCGGCCGCTACATCCATATCGCGAATCGCCATCCACTCCCGGCCAATGGCTGAACGCACCAGGTTCTTGGCCAGCAGGGCAATCAGCACCAGCAAGCTCAGGCAGAACAGGTATTTGCTCAAGGCGCTCTCGATCGGCAGGCCGAACACCTGCAAGTTGGACACAGACACTGAACCCGAGGGCGTGTCCATGGTGAACCACCTGATCCGCAGAAACATCCAGTCACTGAAAAACTGCGCCGCCAGGGTGGCCACTGCCAGGTACAAGCCCTTGACGCGCAAGCTCGGCAAGCCAAACAAGATGCCAAAAAAAGTGGCACACAAGCCGCCCAAAATCAGCGCGGGCAGCAGCGGCATGCCCGGAATGCGGACAAAGAAGTTATAGGCCCCATAGGCGCCGACGGCCATGAACGCACCCGAACCCAGGGAAATCTGACCGCAATAGCCCACCAGCACATTCACGCCAAGGGCGGCCAAAGCCATGATGACAAAGGGAATCAGAATGGCGCGAAACAGGTAATCGCTGGCCAGCATTGGCACCAGCAAAAAAGCCGCCAGCAACAGCAAGCCCAGCGCAATCCGGTCTTGACGAATCGGCAAAATCTGCTGATCAGCGCGGTAGCTGGTTTTAAATTGGCCGTTTTCCCGGTAGAACATGGTGCTGTTTCCTCAGACTCGATCAATGATTTTTTCGCCAAACAAGCCCTGCGGCCGTATCAGCAAAAAACCCAGCGCCAGCACATAGGCAAACCAGATTTCAATGCCGCCACCCACGAATGGCCCCAGAAACACCTCAGACAGCTTTTCACCCACACCAATGATCAAGCCACCGATGATGGCTCCTGGCACCGAGGTCAAACCGCCCAAAATCACCACCGGCAGGGCGCGCAATGCCACGGTGGCGAGCGAAAACTGCACGCCCAGCTTGCTGCCCCAGATCATGCCGGCCACCAAGGCCACCACACCTGCCACACACCACACAATGACCCAGATGCGGTTGAGCGGGATGCCAATGCTTTGCGCCGCCTGATGGTCATCGGCGACGGCACGCAGGGCGCGGCCAGTCGCGGTTTTCTGAAAGAAAACGCTGAGGGCAGCCACCAGCACTGCCGCAATCATGGCCGCGTAAAGGTCTTCTTTGTTGATCAAAATGCCACCCTGAAACACCGAATCCAGCCAAAATACCGGGTCTTTTGGCATGCCAATGTCGATCTTGTAGATGCTGCCGCCAAAAATGGTTTGGCCGAGTCCCTCCAAAAAGTAGGCAATGCCCAGCGTGGCCATCAGCAGGGTGGCGCCCTCCTGATTGACCAGGTGCCGCAGTACCAGGCGCTCAATCAGCCAGGCCACCACAAACATGACGCCACCCGCCAGCACAAACGCGATCAGGTTGGCTGCAAACAAGTTGTCTGCGCCCAGCAAGGGGCCAAGCCACTCGGAAAACCGCGCCATTGCCAGCGCCGCGAACAGCACCATCGCGCCCTGGGCAAAGTTAAACACGCCCGATGCTTTGTAAATCAGCACAAAACCCAGCGCCACCAGCGAATACAGCATGCCGGCCATCAGGCCACCGAGCAATGTTTCAAGAAAAAATGCCATAAATGCCTTTCTAGTGACTCGTGCCAAGGTACGCGCTGACCACTTCTTCGTTGCTGCGGACCTCGTCGGGGCTGCCGTCGCCAATTTTTTTGCCGTAATCCAGCACCACCACCCGGTCGCTGATGTCCATCACCACGCCCATGTCATGCTCGATCAGCACAATCGTGGTGCCAAACTCCTCATTGACTTCGAGCACAAAACGGCACATGTCCTGCTTTTCTTCCACGTTCATGCCGGCCATTGGCTCATCGAGCAGCAGCAATTGCGGTTCCATTGCCAGCGCCCGGCCCAGATCGACGCGTTTTTGCAGACCGTAGGGCAGTTGCCCGACCGGGGTTTTGCGAAACGCCTGAATTTCCAGAAAGTCGATGATGTGCTCGACAAACTCGCGGTGCATTTCTTCTTCGCGCTGGGCCGGACCCAGGCGCAAGGCCTGTAAAAACAGGTTGCACTTGATGCGCAGATTACGCCCGGTCATGATGTTGTCGATCACGCTCATGCCCTTGAACAGCGCCAGATTCTGAAAAGTGCGCCCAATGCCCATGCTCGCTACCTGATGGCTGTCCATGTGGCTGAAGGTTTTGCCCTTGAAGGTGATGGCGCCTTGCTGCGGCCGATAGATGCCGTTGATGCAGTTGAGCATTGAACTCTTGCCGGCACCGTTGGGGCCAATGATGGCGCGCACCTCATGTTCGCGCACATCAAACGAAATGTCGGACAGCGCCTTGACGCCACCGAAGCCGAGGGAAATATTTTTGACATCCAGAATGATGTCGCCAATTTGTTTGATCATGCACAACTCCGTTCGCACCGAGCCTGCACAAGTGCCCGCGAGGCAGCCAAGAGACGGGCTTCGACAAGCTCAGCCCGAACGGTGGCGTGATCAACGGCAACGTGATCAACGGTGGCGTGGCCAACGGTGGTGCGCTCAACGGTGTGGTGGCTCATGCTGCCGCCTTGACTGGCACAAAGGTTTTGGCATCGTCAATGCGCAGTGTGGCGCTGACTTTGCCGGTGCGGCCATCTTCAAACTTCACTACCGTTTCGATGAACTGGCTGGTCTTGCCGCCATACAGCGCGTCAATCAGCACATCGTATTTGTCGGCGATAAAGCCGCGGCGAACCTTGTTGGTGCGGGTCAATTCACCATCGTCGGCATCGAGTTCCTTGTGCAGCACCAGAAAACGGCTGACCTGCGAGCCTGCCAGCATGCTGTCAATGCTCAGGTCGGCGTTGACTTTTTCCACGCACTCCCGGATGAGTTGATAGACCTCGGGCTTTTGCGCCAGGTCGGTGTAACCGGCGTAGGGCAGGTTACGCCGCTCGGCCCAGTTGCCGACTGCGTCAAAATCGATGTTGATCATCACGCAGACCTTTTCGCGGCCATCACCATAGGCCACCACTTCCTTGATGTGCGGAAAGAACTTCAGCTTGTTTTCGACATACTTGGGTGCAAACATGGCACCGTCATTGCTGCCGCCCCGGATGCGGCCCACGTCTTTCACCCGGTCGATGATCTTGAGGTGGCCGTGTGCGTCCAGAAAACCGGCGTCACTGGTGTGGTACCAGCCATCAACTGTCAGCACCTCGGCGGTGGCTTCGGGGTTTTTGAAATAGCCTTGCAGCAAACCGGGCGACTTGACCAGAATCTCGCCGTTGTCGGCCACCTTGATCTCGACCCCGGCGCAGGGCACACCCACGGTGTCGGCGCGTGCCTCGTGGTCGGGCTGCAGGCAGACAAACACGGCGGTCTCGGTCGAGCCATACAACTGCTTGAGGTTGATGCCAATGGAGCGGTAAAAGCTGAACAAATCCGGTCCGATCGCCTCGCCTGCGGTGTAGGCTACCCGCACCCGGCTAAAACCGAGGTTGTTGCGCAGCGGCCCATAAACCAGAAAATTGCCCAGCACATACAGCAGCTTGTCGGTCGGCGAGATGCGCTTGCCATCCATCAGTGTCGGCCCGACACGTTTGGCGATATTCATGAAGAAATGGAACATCTGGCGTTTGATGCGGCCTGCGTCCTCCATGCGGATCATCACGCTGGTGAGCAAGCCTTCAAACACGCGCGGTGGCGCAAAGTAATAGGTCGGCCCGATTTCTTTCAGGTCGATCGTCACGGTGGCAGCCGACTCGGGGCAGTTCACCACATAGCCGCACGACAACCACTGGGCATAGCTGAAGATGTTTTGCCCAATCCAGGCCGGCGGCAGGTAGGCCAGCACGTCTTCGGCATGGGTGAGCCGGTCAAAGTCGGCGCCGGCGCGAGCGCGGTTGAGCAACGAGTCATGGGTATGCACCACGCCCTTTGGGTTGCCGGTGGTGCCCGAGGTAAAAAACATCGCCGCCACATCGCCGGGCAACACCTTGTCCACCTCGTTTTTGAAATAATCGAGGTGAATCGCAGCAAAAGCCGCTCCAGCGGCAATCAGTTCATCGACTGCCGCCAGGCCCGGTTCGTCGTAATTGCGCATGCCGCGCGGATCATCAAAATAAATGCTGGCGAGTTGCGGGCATTGCGCGCGGATTTCCATCAGCTTGTCCACCTGCTCCTGGTCTTCGGCAAAGGCAAAGCACACCTCGGCATTGTTCAGCGGAAACACGCATTCTTGCGCAGCGGCATCCTGGTACAGGGCAATTGGCACCGCACCGAGCGCCTGCACTGCCAGCATGGTGGCGTAAAGCCGTGGCCGGTTGGCGCCAATCACCACCATGTGGTCATGCTGGCGCAAACCGGCCTGGTGCAGTCCGCATGCCAAATGTTCCACCATGGCGGCCAGTTCCTGCCAGGTGATGGCTTGCCAGATGCCAAATTCCTTCTCGCGCATGGCCGTGTCCGTCGGGCGCTGGGCCGCATGGTTCAACAGTAATCGGGGAAAAGTCGTTTGCATCGGTGCACCTTGTCTGTCCGTGTCGTCACAAGCCAAAACCATCAGGGGCTTGTGGGTATGGTCGCAATGATAGAACCCGATTTGACGTTAAGTTGTCGTTTGAACGACAATTCAGCGCTTTCTCGGTAGGTGTTTTCCCTGCTGTTCACCTATCCCGGTCCACCCACTGAGCATCAGCCATGAGCACAGAAGCCAGTCTTTTTCAGCGCCGCCGTCCGTTGACGGTGGCTGAGCTTGATGTCATTCCCTGGCTGCAACGGCTGGCACCCGATGAGCGGGATCGTGCGGCAGAAGACCTCCAGATCGCCGAGGCCATGCCCGGCGACTACCTGTGCCGCACCGGTCGGCCGGTGACTTACTGGTTTGGTGCAGTCGATGGCTTGCTGAAAATGAGCACCGACAACGCCGAAGGCCAGACTATGACATTTACCGGCATCCCGCCGGGCGGCTGGTTTGGCGAGGGTACGGCACTCAAGCGAGAGGCCTATCGCTACAACATCCAGGCGCTGCGCAAAAGCCTGGTGGCCGGGCTGCATGTGGACACCTTTCACTGGCTGCTGGACCATTCGATTGGTTTTAACCGCTTTGTCATGAACCAGCTCAACGAGCGGCTGGCCCAGTTCATTGCCGCGCGCGAAATTGACCGCATGAGCAACCCCAATATCCGCGTGGCGCGGTCGCTGGAGGCGCTGTTCAACCCGGTGCTCTACCCGGGCCTGGGCACGGTGCTGCGCATCACCCAGCAAGAGCTGGCGTATCTGGTTGGCCTGTCGCGCCAGCGCGTCAACCAGGCGCTGAACCTGCTGGCCGCGCATGGTGCGATTCAGGTGGAATATGGCGGCCTGCGGGTGACCAATCTGCAAGCCTTGCGCAGCGCCTTGTTTGTCCAAGAAATCGGCTTTCAAGCCGTGGGCTGACTCAATGTCGGGCGGTTTTCCTGGTTGACGGCATCCAGCCGGGCCTTTAAAGGGTCGGCGGCGCCGCAGCGTGTGACACGGCTGCAGCAGCGGCCAGCAGCCGGTCGCGCAGGCCCATTGGTTCGGGCCGGAACAGCCCGGACTCCATGATCTTGAGGTGCGGGCTGATCAGCGGCACAAAATCCATCTGTGCCAGCACATCGCGCTGCAAATCCACCCCTGGGGCGATTTCCATCAGTTCCAGCGCGGGATGCTCGACGCTGCCGGTCAGGCGCAGCACGCAACGCTCGGTTACATACAAGATTTGCCGTCCGCGCTGAATTGCCTCGCGCGCGCTGAAGGTGCGGTGCTCAACCTGCTGCACAAACTTGTGCTGGCTGCCTTCAACCAGAATGTCGAGCTGGCCATTGGTGATCTGCAACTGCAGCCGTCCGGCCGTGAAGGTGCCGACAAACACCACTTTTTTGGCATTTTGGCTGATGTTGATGAAGCCGCCGGCACCCGACAGGCGGCCATTGAATTTGCTGACATTGAGGTTGCCCTGGGCATCGGCTTGGGCTAGGCCGAGCACCGCCACGTCAAGTCCGCCGCCATCGTAAAAGTCAAACTGGCTGGGCTGGTCGATCACCGCCTGGGCGTTCACCGCCGCACCAAAGCTCAGGCCTCCGGCCGGAATGCCGCCAATCACGCCGGGTTCGGCGGTCAGGGTCAGCAGGTCAAACAGCCGTTCTTCGGCAGCCACCGCTGCCACCCCTTCGGGCATGCCAATGCCCAGATTCACCACGCTGTCGGGCTTGAGTTCGAGCGCGGCACGCCGGGCGATAACCTTGCGTTCACACAGGGGCATCGGCTCCATCAGGTTCACCGGCACCCGGATTTCGCCGGAATAGGCCGGGTTGTAGGCTTCCGAGAAAGTCTGCATGTGGTAGCTGGGGTTGCTGGCCAGCACCACCGCATCGACCAGCACACCGGGTATCTTGATGTTGCGCGAATGCAGGGTATTGGCTTCGGCGAGACGCTCGACCTGGGCGATCACAATGCCGCCGCTGTTGTGCGCGGCCATGGCAATTGCCAGTGCCTCCAGCGTCAGGGCCTCGCGCTCCATGCTCAGGTTGCCAAACGGGTCGGCCGTGGTGGCGCGAATGATGCCCACCTGAATCGGCAGGGCCTGGTAAAAAAGGTAGTCGCGGCCGTCAATGTGCATGCGCCGCACCAGGTCTTCGGTGGTGCGCGCGTTGATCTTGCCGCCGCCATGCAGCGGATCGACAAAGGTGTCCAGCCCGACATGGGTGAGTGTGCCGGGCTTGCCAGCGGCAATGTCGCGAAACAGATGGGTGATGACCCCCTGCGGCAGGTTGTAGGCCTCAATCAGGTTGTTGATGGCCAGCTCTTGCAGCGTTGGCACCAGGCCCCAGTGGCCACCGATGACGCGGCGCACCAGCCCGGCATGGCCCAAATGGTTAAGCCCGCGCGTCTTGCCGTCGCCCTGGCCGGCCGCGTAGATCAGCGTCAGGTTTTTCGGCGAACCCAGGCCGGCTTCGGCCTGGCTTTGCAAAAAGCGGCTTTCCAGCGCGACGGCGATTTCTTCGGCAAAACCAATGCCGATAAAGCCGCCGGTGGCCACGGTGTCGCCATCGTGAATCAGGCGAACCGCTTCGGCCGCGCTGACGACCTTGTTGCGCCGCGCGCCGGTCGATTGCAGATCATCAAGTTGGGGTTTCACAAATGTTCCTAAAAAAAGTCAACTTCTTGGGCACCATCCGAGGTTTCGGCCAATTCGCCGGCCTCCACCAGGAGCGTGAAGCTGCAGGTCTGATTGCGGCCATGACTGTTGGCGTAATAGACCGCCTTGTCGGCCCGGTCAAAGGCGCCGCTGGGGGTGTCGTTGTCGCGCAGCGGGGCAACACCGATGCTGATGGTGATGTGTCCAACCTGCGGAAAGGCGTGTTGCGCGATCTGACAGCGAAAACGCTCCAGCGCCGCCAGCGCATCCTGGTGGTCGGTGCAGCGCATCAGCACGACAAACTCTTCGCCGCCAAAGCGGTACAACTGGTCATGGAAACGGAAATTGTTGCGCATTTGGCGGGCCAGCAGCAGCAGCACCTCGTCACCGATCAGATGGCCAAAGTTGTCGTTGACGTGTTTGAAATGGTCGATGTCAATGACAGCCAGCCAATAGCTCGCTGCCGTGAGGGCATTGCGCCGGTCGGGGTGGCCAAGAGTGGCGGCTGCATCTTGGGTTTGCGCGGCGCGCAGGAACGCGCCGTCAAAGGTCTTGCGGTTGAGCAGTTCGGTCAGTGGGTCGCGCTCACCATAGTCCAGCAAGCCTTGCAGGTTTTCATACAGGTGCAGCACACTGTCGATCAGGGCTTCGGTGTCAACCGATACCCGCTCGTCAGATTCGACTTCAAGCAAACTGCAGACACTGGCCTGGGTGTCGATCGGAAAGATGGTGGTGAACGGGCCGTGGCCGCTGCGCACTACCGACTCGGTGACGATGACCGCTTCGCGCTGGGCAAAGTCGGACAGGCGGGGCAGCGTGCTGACATCAAACCAGAACTGGTCACGCTGCGGCGCGCTGTGCTGACGGTCGAGTTCACCCAGCGTGACCCAGTGCTGGTCGGATTCTGGCCCGACTGCACGCAGCAGGCGCACGGCGCTCAAGCACCACAGGTCGCTTTGGCCAATGAGCTTGACCAGCGCGAAGTCCATGGCTTGGCGGTCTCTGAGTTCGCTCAGGTAAGACAAGTCGCGCAACAGTTTTTTCATGTGCCAAGTCTAATACTGTGTCTATGTTGCGCTGGTCGATATTTCTACAGGCAAACCCTAGCTGGTTTGGCACGGCTACAAGAGCCTGGCCAGATAGCGCCCGGTGTGGCTGGCGGTGTTGGCGGCCAGTGCCTCGGGCGTGCCAACGCCGACCACGGTGCCGCCGCCGCTGCCGCCCTCGGGACCCATGTCGATCAGCCAGTCAGCGGTCTTGATCACGTCCAGGTTGTGCTCGATCACCACGATGGTGTTGCCGGCATCGCGCAACTGGTGCAAGACTTTGAGCAGCAGCTTGATGTCGGCAAAGTGCAGGCCGGTGGTCGGCTCGTCCAGAATGTAGAGCGTGCGGCCGGTGTCGCGTTTGGACAATTCCAGCGCCAGCTTGACGCGCTGCGCCTCGCCGCCCGACAGGGTGGTGGCGGACTGCCCGAGGCGGATGTAGCTCAAGCCCACATCGAGCAGGGTGTGCAGCTTGCGGGCAATGTTTGGTACCGCCATGAAAAATTCGTGGGCGGCTTCCACTGTCAGCTCCAGAATCTGCGCGATGTTTTTGCCCTTGTAGAGCACTTCCAGGGTTTCGCGGTTGTAGCGCTTGCCGCTACACACATCGCAGGGTACATAGACATCGGGCAGAAAGTGCATTTCGACCTTGACCATGCCGTCGCCCTCGCAGGCCTCGCAGCGTCCGCCGCCTGCGGCCTGGCTGACGTTGAAGGAAAAGCGCCCCGGCCCGTAGCCGCGCTCGCGGGCGGTCGGCACCTCGGCCATCAGCTCGCGGATCGGGGTGAACAGGCCGGTGTAGGTGGCCGGATTGCTGCGCGGCGTGCGGCCAATCGGCGACTGATCGACGTTAATGACCTTGTCAAAGTACTCGATGCCTTCGATGGCGGCATGTTCGGCGGGCTCGTCATGGGCGCGGTAGAGGGTGCGCGCCACCGCCTTGTAGAGCGTGTCATTGACCAGGGTGGATTTGCCCGAGCCAGACACCCCGGTGACACAGGTGAACAGCCCGACCGGAAAGGCCGCATCGACGTTTTTCAGGTTATGGCCGCAAGCCCCAATCACTTTGATGGCTTGCAGCTCGCCCTGGGTGGACAGATGCACCGCCTCGCGCGCGGCACGCCGCACGGCTGCCGGGCTGGGGCACAAGCGCGCTGGCTTGGGTTTTTCGGCTACCTGGGCTGGCTCGCAGGCCAGCCAGGCAGTGCGTTGTGTCGGAACGTCGATTTTCAGGGTATGCGCCAGGTACTGGCCGGTCAGCGAATCCGGATTGGCCTTGACCTGCTCGAACGTGCCCTGCGCCATGACGCGCCCGCCATGCACCCCGGCACCCGGCCCCAGGTCAATGATCTGGTCGGCCGCACGCATCATGTCTTCGTCATGCTCGACCACCAGCACGCTGTTGCCAATGTCGCGCAGGTGTTTCAGGGTGTCAATCAGCCGGTCGTTGTCGCGCTGGTGCAGGCCGATGCTGGGCTCGTCGAGTACATACATGACGCCGGTCAGCCCCGAGCCAATCTGGCTGGCCAGGCGGATGCGCTGGGATTCGCCGCCGCTCAGGGTTTCGGCGCTGCGGTCCAGGCTCAGGTAGGTCAGCCCCACGTCATTGAGAAATTTCAGGCGCAGGCTGATTTCGCGCACCACCTTGGCGGCAATATCGCCTTTGGCACCGTGCATTTTCAGGCTGCCAAAGTAATTGAAGCATTCGGCTAAGGTCTGGTGGCTGAGTTCAAAGATGGCGCGGGCCTGTGCGCCTTCGCCAATTTTGACGTGGCGCGCGGCCAGCCGCAGGCGGCTGCCGCCGCAGTCCGGGCAGGGCTGGGTCGAGCGGTAACGCGCCAGGTCTTCACGCACCAGGCTTGAGTCGGTCTCGCGGTAACGCCGCTGCATGTTGGGGATGATGCCCTCGAAAGGGTGCTTTTTGCTGACCTTTTTGCCGACACTGCTGCCCGATTCCATGGTGTAGAAAAACTTGATTTCTTCCTCGCCCGAGCCAGCCAGCACAGCTTGTTGCACCGACTCTGGCAGCGACTCGAACGGCTGTTCAATGTCAAACTTGTAGTGCGCTGCCAGGCTTTCAAGCATCGCAAAGTAATAGGCATTGCGCCGGTCCCAGCCCTTGATGGCGCCGCTGGCCAGGCTCAGGGTGGGAAAAGCCACCACCCTGAGCGGGTCAAAAAAGTCCTGCATGCCCAGACCGTCGCAGCTTGGGCAAGCGCCAACTGGCGAGTTGAACGAGAACAGCCGCGGCTCCAGTTCGGCAATCGAGTAGTTGCATGCGGGGCAGGCAAATTTGGCATTGAATATATGCTCTTTTGGCCTGTAGCCCCCGTCCTCATTGCGCAGCGTGCTATCAATTTCGATGGCTATGGCGCGCCCGCCGGCGAGTCGCAGGGCGGCCTCGAAACTTTCGGCCAGGCGCTGCTTGAGGGCATCGAAGTCGGCGCGGCTGCTGTCGTAGTCTGTTTGGGCAGAGTCCAATCCGGTTTGGGCCGAGCCGGGCCGGTCTTGAGCCTGGCGCAGGACCGAAGCCGGGTGCGTGGCGAATGGCCCTTCGACAGGCTCAGGGCGAACGGGTTCGGGGCGAACTGGCGCATGACGCACCTTGATGCGGTCGATGACGACATCAATGTCGTGCTTTTCGGTCTTTTTGAGCTGCGGCAACTTGTCAAACTCATAAGCCACACCATTGATGCGAAAGCGCACATAGCCCTGCGCCTGCAGGTCGGCAAAAACATCCAGAAACTCGCCTTTTTTCTCGCGTGCCAGGGGTGCCAGGATCATCAACCGGGTGTCTGCCGGCAGCGCCAGCGTGGCATCGACCATCTGGCTGACGGTTTGCGACTGCAGCGGCAACTGGTGCTCCGGGCAGTAGGGCGTGCCGGCGCGGGCAAACAGCAGCCGCAGGTAGTCGTGGATTTCGGTCACCGTGCCGACGGTGGAGCGCGGGTTGTGGCTGGTGGCTTTTTGCTCGATCGAGATGGCCGGCGACAGGCCCTCGATCACATCGACATCAGGCTTGTCCATCAGTTGCAGAAACTGGCGCGCATAAGTCGAGAGGCTTTCGACATAGCGGCGCTGGCCTTCGGCATACAGGGTGTCAAACGCCAGACTCGATTTGCCCGAACCCGACAGGCCGGTGATCACCACCAACTGGTTGCGCGGGATGTCGAGGTCGATGTTTTTCAGGTTGTGGGTGCGCGCGCCGCGAATGCTGATGCTCTGCTGCTGCAGCACCCGGGCCAGGTAGTTGCCGTCTTCAGCGGGGGCGAGTTGGTTACCGTCGGGATCTGTGTTCAAAGCGGTCGTGGCTCAAAAAAATGGACGGTGAAAATGCACCGTAAAACCCGCCATGATAGTCTGTGCAGGTGCCCGAAAGCCTTGTGTCGCCAGCCTTTGCCGGCCGCGACAAGGGTGGGGCAGGGGACTTGTCCGCAGGTGCCGATCCGGTTGCATCGCACTCGCGCCGGGGCCAATGCCAGTTGGCGCAGTCCACCCCGATGGTCTTGTGAAGCAGCCGCCATGCTGAATCAGGGACAATCCGGCGCTTGCGGTCCGGCCCGGATTGCTTGATGTATGTTGCGGAGAATCCTGTTGTCCCAAGTGAATGCACCGCTGAACGCGGCCAGTGCCGCCACCGCGATGACGCGCACCGAGTTGCGCGCCAGTTTCTCGCTGTCGTTCATTTTTGCGCTGCGCATGCTCGGGCTGTTTTTGATTTTGCCGGTGTTTGCGGTTGAGGCGGCGCACTACCCCGGTGGCGATGATGCGGCCATGGTGGGCCTGACCATGGGGATTTATGGCCTGACGCAGGCCATGTTGCAGTTTTTGTACGGACTTGCCTCTGACCGGCTTGGCCGCAAGCGGGTGATCGTGTTTGGCCTGCTGGTGTTTGCCGCCGGTGGCCTGGTGGCGGCGCTGGCGCCGTCGCTGTTTTGGCTGGCGGTGGGCCGGGCGATTCAGGGCGCAGGCGCGGTGTCGGCGGCGGTCACGGCGCTGCTGGCGGACCAGACGCGTGATGTGGTGCGTACCAAATCGATGGCGCTGGTGGGCGCAAGCATCGGGCTGATGTTTGCGCTGTCTTTGGTGGCTGCCCCCGTGTTGGCAGCCTGGATCGGACTGGTTGGCATCTTTGTGCTGACCGCCGTGCTGGCGCTGCTGGGTGTGGTGGTGGTGATCTGGTGGGTGCCGCCAGAGCCGCAAGAGCACAAAAACCTGCCGCGCGGGCGCTTGCGCGAGGTGTTGCGCTCGCCCGCATTGCTGCGCCTGAATTTTGGCGTGTTTGTGCTGCATGCGGTGCAACTGGCGATGTGGCTGGCGCTGCCGACGATGCTGGTTGGGGCTGGTTTGCCACATGATCAGCATTGGAAAATTTATCTGCCGGCGGTGCTGGGCTCGTTTGTGGTGATGGGTGCCAGCTTGTTTCAACTGGAAAAGCGGGGCTATTTGCGCGCGGTGTTCTTGCTCTCAATTGGACTGACCGCGCTGGTGCAACTGAGCTTGTGCTGGCTGGCAGGCACTGTGCCGGGCCTGCCGGGGCTGGGGCTGCTGCTGTTTTTGTTTTTTTACGCTTTCAATGTGCTGGAGGCCAGCCAGCCCAGCATGGTGTCGCGCCAGGCGCCGGCCAATGCCCGGGGTGCCGCCATCGGGGTCTATAACACCTTGCAGTCGCTGGGTTTTTTTGCCGGTGGCATGGGCGGCGGCTGGCTGATGAAGCATGGGGGTGCCAGCAGCCTGTTTGCACTGTGCGCCGGCTTGATGTTGCTGTGGCTGGTGCTGGCCTGGCCAATGCAGGCCAGCGCTGGAAAAGCCTGGGAACCGGCCGCGAAAGCCGGATAAACTGAATTTTTTGATGAAGGAATAGACATGGCATCTGTGAACAAAGTGATTTTGGTGGGCAATCTGGGGAAAGACCCGGAGGTGCGCACCTTCCCCAACGGAGACCGGGTGGCCAATGTCACTATTGCCACCACTGACAAGTGGAAAGACAAGCAAACCAACGAAACGCGTGAGGCCACTGAGTGGCACCGCGTTGTGTTCTATTTGCGGCTGGCTGAAATCGTCGAGCAATACCTGCGCAAGGGATCACAGATTTATGTGGAAGGGAGTCTGCGCACCCGCAAGTACACCGACAAGGACGGCTTTGAGCGCTACACCACCGAAATCCGGGCCGATCAGATGCAGATGCTTGGCAGCCGCCAGGGCACGGGCGCGCCAGCAGGCGATGACTACGGGTTTGAGGGCGGTGCTGCAAGCAATCAATATCCCCGCCAGGCACAGGCACCGCGCCCGGTAGCCGCGCGACCGGCCCCGCAACCCGCCCCAGCCCCGGCAGCACGTCCAGCCGGCGTTTTTGACGATATGGACGACGATATTCCGTTTTGACACCCAGTCAACTTGATTTTGTAAACAAACCTCGGTAAGTCTTTGACTTATCGAGGTTTTTTATTTTTACACAATACCATTAATCTTGGAATACAATATGGTTACAGACCTCTCGGAATCTCCCAAAAAACCCTTGAATTTTTGGACAACTCGCAGTCTTGCAGCATCGCTCACATGGGTGAGTCTCCGACCTCGACACGCAACCATTTGCCCCCAGGAATCTTGGCCCCCAAGCCGGTGAG
>CAIQOO010000003.1 GCA_903873485.1 uncultured beta proteobacterium
CGCCACGCAACTTGCCATTGACCTGCAACATCAGTTCGATTTCGTCTTGCACCAGGGCGGCAGGGTCCACCTGCGGCCAGCTTGCGTCAAGCAAGTCGCCCAGCCCGTCGGCGTAGCCCAAACCTTGCCACAAGGCATGGGTTATGTGCGGTGTGGCCGGGTAGAGGCAGCGCAGCAAGATGCCAAAACCTTCGATCAGCGCCACCTGCGCCCCGGCACTGTCAATCGCCTTGAAGTTTTCCAGGGCATTGATCATCTTCATGGCGCCCGACACCACGGTGTTGTACTGCATGCGCTGGTAGTCGTAATCGACCTGCTTGAGCACGCCGTGAATATCTCGCCGCAGCGCCTGGGCTTCCTTCCCGAATTCAATGCCTTTTAAGCCTCTGGCCCTTGCTGCGCTTGCGCTGACAGCTATTGAATCCGCAGCATGCAACTTGACGCCATAGTTCCACACGCGGCGCAAAAAGCGGTAACTGCCCTCAACGGCGGCATCATTCCACTCCAGCGTGGCCTCGGGTGGCGCGGTGAACATGGTGTACAGGCGGGCGGTGTCGGCACCGTATTTTTCGATCAGGTCCTGCGGATCAACCCCGTTGTTCTTTGACTTGGACATGGTGCCGACGCCTTCGTAGTCAATCGGCGTGCCTGCGGCCAGATCGCCGACCGATTTGACCAGACGCGCACCGCTTGCCTTGCCGGCCTCGTCAAACACCGGCTCCACATCCTGCGGCCAAAAGTAGTCTTTGCCGCCCTTGTCGGTGCGGCGCGAATAAATATGGTTGAGCACCATGCCTTGCGTCAGCAGCCGGGTAAAGGGTTCATCGACCTTCACCAGACCCAGGTCACGCATCACCTTGGTCCAGAAGCGCGCATACAGCAGGTGCAAAATGGCGTGCTCGATGCCGCCGATATACTGGTCCATCGGCATCCAGTAGTCAGCGCCATCGGCCACCATCCGGTCGGCGTTCTGCGGATCACAGTAGCGCATGAAATACCAGGAACTATCGACAAAGGTGTCCATGGTGTCGGTTTCGCGCCGCGCCGGCTGGCCGCAGATCGGGCAAGTCACGCCGGCATGGAAGGCTTCGCACTTGTTCAGCGGGTTGCCCGAGCCATCGGGCACCAGATCAACCGGCAGCACCACCGGCAGGTCTTGTTCCGGTACCGGCACCGCGCCGTGCACATCGCAATGGATGATCGGAATCGGCGTGCCCCAGTAGCGTTGGCGCGACACGCCCCAGTCGCGCAGCCGCCAGGTGATTTTCTTTTCGCCCAGGCCCAGCGCGGCCAGATCAGCCGTCACCGCAGCAACACAGTCCTTGAAAGCCAGACCGTCGAATTTGCCGGAATTGACGGCGATGCCGGCACCCTTCTCGGCGTACCAATCCTGCCAGACCGTGGTGTCAAACAGTCGGTAGCCGGGGGCAGCGGGTGCGCCGGATGACGACTTTTGCGTGCCGCCTGTGGCTCCCGGCAAGCCCGCTGCCAGCACGCCAACCACCGGCTTGATCGGCAATTGGTACTTCAAGGCAAACGCGAAGTCGCGCTCGTCATGCGCCGGCACGCCCATGACGGCCCCGTCGCCATAACTCATCAGCACGTAATTGCCGACCCACACCGCCACCTTGTCGCCTGTCAGCGGATGGGTGACACACAGCCCGGTTGGCAGGCCTTTTTTCTCTTGGGTGGCCAGTTCGGCCTCGGTGGTGCCGCCGTGGCTGCATTCTTCAATAAAGGCGGCAAGGGCCGGGTTGCCAGCCGCAGCGTGCGCGGCCAGCGGATGCTCAGGGGCGACAGCGCAGAAGGTCACACCCATGATGGTGTCGGCCCGGGTGGTGAACACATACATGCGGCCAGCGCCAATCAGCGTGCCATCAGCCGACTTGATGTCATGGGGAAACGCAAAACGCACGCCCTCGCTCTTGCCAATCCAGTTCTCCTGCATCAGCTTGACCCGATCTGGCCAGCCGGGCATCTTGTCGCCGGTCACATTGGCCAGCAGTTCCTCGGCGTAGGCGGTGATCTTGAGGTAATAGCCGGGAATCTCGCGCTTTTCGACCACCGCACCGGTGCGCCAGCCGCGTCCGTCAATCACCTGCTCGTTGGCCAGCACCGTCAGGTCCACCGGATCCCAGTTGACCACCTGGGTCTTGCGGTAGGCGATGCCACGCTCAAGCATCTTCAGAAACAGCCACTGGTTCCACTTGTAATACTCGGGGGTGCAGGTGGCAACCTCGCGGCTCCAGTCAATCGCCAGGCCCATCGCCTGCATTTGCTGCTTCATGTAGGCAATGTTGTCAAAGGTCCATTTGGCCGGCGGCACACCGTTCTTGAGCGCCGCGTTTTCGGCCGGCAGGCCAAACGCATCCCAGCCCATCGGCATCAGCACGTTGTAGCCCTGCATGCGCAGGTAGCGCGTCAGCATGTCGTTGATGGTGTAGTTGCGCACATGGCCCATGTGCAGCTTGCCGCTGGGGTAGGGCAGCATGGAGCAGGCATAAAACTTCTTCTTCGGCTGGCCCTGGGCATCTAGCGCATGCTCGGTCACACGGTAGGCATCAAGGGCCTGCCAGTGCGCCTGGGCGGCGGGTTCAACCTCAAGGTGCTGGTATTTGTCTTGCATAAACAATCAATCAAGGCGGCCAGAAGTTGGCCGTGGCGTGGAAAGTAAGATGATCGCCCGAGAACGCGGCAAGCCGCGCCGGCATCACCGTGTTGGCATCAAAGCGGCTGATTTTAGGGTTTGCGTCCGGGACTGGCAGCCGTTGGCGCCGCAGCGGCAGGTGCCGGCGCCGCCGGGTTGTTGTCAGCCACAAAACCAAGCCGGCTCAAGCCAGCTTGTTGCGCCGTGCCCATGACGGCAACAATGCGGCCATAGGGCACCGACTTGTCGGCACGCAACTGCACTTCGGTGTCGGGATTGGCCAGTTTGGCACGGGTGAAATGCCCGGCCAGTTCATCGGCTGTGACCGGCTGGTCTTGCAGGTAGGTTTGGCCGGCAGCGTCCACCACCACGGTGATTGACTTGGGTGCATCCCGGGTTTTTGCCGCATCGGTGATGGGCAGATCGAGCCTGATGGAACTGGCCAGCAAGGGCGCGGTAATGATCAAAATGACCACCAGCACCAGCATCACGTCGATCAACGGGGTCATGTTGATGTCGCTCATTGGTGCCGGGCCTGTGCGGCGCTCGAGACGGCCAAAAGTCATGCCGGTCAGTTCCGTTTCAGGCTGGCGCAGTGGCGCTGCCCATCAACTCGCGCAAGTCCCGGGCAAAGCCTTCGAGCTCGGCTTCGATATGTGCCACCGAGCGGCCCAGCACGTTGTAGGCCAGCACCGCCGGAATCGCCACGATCAGGCCGGCGGCGGTCATGATGAGCGACTCGCCCACCGGACCCGAAATTTTGTCGATGGTGACCTGCCCGGCGCTGGCAATGCCGATCAGCGCATGGTAGATGCCCCAGACGGTGCCGAGCAGGCCGACAAAGGGGGCAGTGGCCCCGACGGTGGCCAGCAGCACCTGTCCGTGCTGCAGTTTGGCCAATGCCGCGTGCAGCGCGCCGCGCAGCACCCGGGTCAGTTGCTGCGGCCGGCTGGCGACACCTGCAAGGGTTTTATCTGATTCAAAATGAATAGCATCCAGCATAGGCATGACAAGGATTTCACGGTCAAAAGCCTGTATTTTTTGGGCGGCTTCGGCAAGGTTGACAGACTGCCAGAAGGCCGCAACACAGCGCGCCACATCGGTGCCGGCGCGCTGCAACAACCATGATTTCCAGACAATCACCACCCAACTGGCCACCGACATGGCCAATAGCAGCAAGGCCACGCTGCGGGTGAGGGCATCGCCTTGCCAGAAAAACTCGGCCAGGCTCATTTCAGCTTGAGCACATCGGCCATGTCAAACAAGCCAGCTTGATGGTCTCGCAAAAAACGAACCGCGCGCAGGCTGCCCTGGGCATAGGTGACACGGCTCGACGACTTGTGGCTGATCTCGATGCGCTCGCCGGTGCCGGCAAACAGCACGGTGTGGTCACCCACAATGTCGCCACCGCGAATGGTGGCAAAACCGATGGAGGATGGGTCGCGTTCGCCGGTGACGCCCTCGCGGGCATACACCGCGCAATCCTTCAAATCACGTCCAAGCGCGCCGGCCAGCACTTCGCCCATCTTGAGCGCGGTGCCCGAAGGGGCATCGACCTTGTGCCGGTGATGGGCTTCAATGATCTCGATGTCATAACCGGTGTTCAACGCCCGCGCGGCCATTTCCAGCAGCTTGAGTGTCACATTGACACCGACACTCATGTTCGGTGCCATGACAATCGCCATGTCGTGTGCGGCAGCGGCAATCTCGGCCTTTTGAGCGTCAGAAAAGCCGGTGGTGCCAATCACCGCATTGACCCCCATGTCACGGCAAACCTGTAGATGCGCGAGCGTCCCTTGCGGGCGGGTAAAGTCGATCAGCACCTGGGCATTGTGCAGTCCCGTGCGTAAATCAGCGGTGATGGCCAGGCCGCTGGCCTGGCCTAAAAAAGCCGTCGGGTCTTGCCCGAGAGCGGCGCTGCCGGCCATCTCAAGCGCACCACAGAGCTGGCAATCATCGGCCTGGCTGATCGCCTCGATCAACATGCGACCCATGCGGCCACTGGCGCCGGCAACACAGATACGGTAAAGCGTGCTGGACATGCGGATGGCCCCCGTGCGTTAGCGGGCGGGGGATTCAAGCGGCGGATAACTGGCCGGCAGCGGGGGCAGCGGTTCGGGCGCGGCCACTTTGGCCGGAACCGATGCCGCGTTCAGACTGTCTGGCGGCATGTCGAGCAACGGCACCTTGCCCAAGCGGCGACCTGAATCGAGCGATGCGACAAACTCTGCCTCGCTTGGCAAGGCATCGGCTTCGGTGCGCAGCAGCGCATCGCCGTTAAAAAATACCGTGACACGGCGCGCCTGGGGTTCGATACCCTGGCGCTTGAAGGTGAACACGTAGTCCCAGCGATCCGCATGGAAAATGCTGGTCAGCAGCGGGGTTCCTAAAATGTCGCGCACCTGGGCGCGGCTCATGCCGGGCTGGAGCGCTGCGGCCTGCTCGCGCGACACAAAATTGCCCTGCACAATGTCAATCTTGTAGGGTGTCACCACACTAACCAGACGGTTGCTGGCACTGTCAACACTGCTGCAGCCAACCAGCGAAAGTGTCAACACGGAAAACCAACTCAACCAGACACAACGAGCAAGAGAATCAGACATGGGGCAGACCGGGGGCGATATGATCAGCGCATTGTACTGGCAGCGTTTCACCGCGCGGCACACGGGTTGTCAGCAAAACCGCCTCAAGAAAGACCTGCATGACCAAGATTGATGAACTTAAAAACACCGGACTCAAGGTGACGCTGCCCCGGCTGAAGATTCTGGAAATTTTCCAGAAAGGCAGCCAGCGGCACATGACGGCAGAAGACGTGTTCCGGGTGCTGCTGGAGGACCGCTCCGATGTCGGCCTAGCCACTGTTTATCGGGTGCTGGCGCAGTTTGAGCAGGCCGAGATTTTGTCCAGGAGCCACTTTGAGAGTGGCAAGGCGGTGTATGAACTCAACGAGGGGCAGCACCATGACCATCTGGTCTGCTTGGACTGTGGCCGGGTTGAAGAGTTTTTTGACGCGCAAATCGAGCAGCGTCAAAGTGCGGTGGCGCAAGAAAAAGGTTTTGCCATTGCCGACCATGCCTTGAGCCTGTATGCCCATTGCATCCGCGAGGTTTGCCCGCACCGGACCTGACCGGGCTAGCGGGAGTCTTCCATTGCCTTGCGGTGACGTTCGACAAACTCCTTGTAGGTATCGACACCGCGAATTTGTAAAATGGTGTTGCGCACGGCGGCTTCGACCAGCACCGCAATGTTGCGCCCGGCCACCACCTGGATGATGACTTTGCGCACCGGCACATCAAGCACGTCCTGGGTCAGTGGTTCATAGGGAATACGCTCGTATTCCCGCTCCATGGTTTCACGCCGCACCAGGTGCACGATGAGTTGCAGGCGTTTTCTGCGCCGGACCGCCGTTTCACCAAAAATGCAGCGGATGTCGAGCAAGCCGATACCCCGCACCTCCAGCAAGTTTTGCAGCAGTTCCGGGCAGCGCCCTTCAATGGTGTCCTGGTTGATGCGGTAGAGATCGACCGCATCATCAGCGACCAGGCCATTGCCGCGTGAAATCAGTTCCAGACCCAGTTCACTCTTGCCCAGGCCAGACTCCCCGGTAATCATCACGCCCAAACCCAGAATGTCCACAAACACACCATGCATGGTGCAGCGTTCGGCAAAATGTTTGGAAAAATAGGCGCGCAGCACATCAATCACAAAGGCCGATGAACTGACGGTTGAAAACATCGGCAACTGCGCCCGTTCGCACATCGACAGCAGTGCCTGCGGGGCGCTCTGCCGATCGGCCAGGATCAGCACCGGCGGCTCCAGCGTGACGATACGGGCAATGCGTCGCATGCAGTCTTCGGCCGTGGCATTGGTCAGATAGGCGACCTCGCGTTCGCCCAGAATCTGCACCCGGTACGGATGAATGTAGTTCAGATAACCAACCAAATCGGCACCGGAGCGGGCCGAGCGCACCGCAACCTCGTCAAACCGCCGCTCAGAGGCACCCAGACCGGCGACCCATTCCCAGCGCAGGCTTAACCGGAAGGCCTCAAACAGCACATCGGCGCTGATCACGGTGGGTTTCAATCGGACAACTCCGGTTAAATCCGCAGCATCAACCAGCCATCAAGCCGACTGAACCGACTGCCAGTCCGCTATCAGGCGGTGCAATGCAAGGGCATTGGCGCTGGTGACCAGTTTGTCGCGCAACCCGGCATCGCTGAGCATTTCAGCGATTTCCGAGAGAATCTCAAGGTGCTTCTGGGTCGCGGCCTCGGGAACCAGCAGAAAAATCATGATGCCAACCGGCAGGTCGTCGGGTGCTTCAAAGGCAATCGGCCGGGCAAGCTGAAAAACCGCCGCCATCGGGGCTTTAAGGCCCTTGATGCGCCCATGCGGAATGGCCACGCCATGCCCGAGGCCGGTCGATCCTAGGCGCTCGCGTGAGAAAAGGCTGTCGGTGACCAGGGCACGGCTGAGGCCATGCAGGTTCTCAAACAGCAGTCCGGCTTCTTCAAAAGCCCGCTTTTTGCTGGACACATCGACTTGAACAAGTACCTGCGCAGCGGAGAGTATGGATGCGAGTCGATTCATGATTTGTTTCAAATTATGCACCGTGAAATTCGGGCGCAAAAAAAAGCCGCACGCACCAGCGGGCGGCTTGATGTAGTTTAAGTTACATCAGGCGTTTCGGCGCGGCATGATGATACGACTGCAAACGATCTTTATGGCGAACCACTTGCCGATCCAGCTTGTCCACCAGTTCATCGACGGCAGCATACAAATCTGCATGGGCGCTTTCGGCAAACAAATCGATGCCTTTGACTCGGATGTTGCATTCGGCCTTTTGTCTGCGTTCTTTTTCTTTCTGGTTTTCCAGCGTCAGCAATACTTTGACATCCACCACCTGGTCGAAATGGCGATTGATACGACCGAGTTTGGCCGTGACATAAGAGCGCAAAGACGGGGTAACTTCCAGATGGTGACCGCTGATTGTCAAGTTCATACAAAGCCTCCTAAGCTTTTGGGAGTAAAGGTTGTCAACACCATGTTGGCAACCGGGGAAAACACGTCAGACTGATGGCACTATGCGCCGCCTGTCACATTATTGCAATGTTTTTTTGTGTTGCAATGCAGCATCCACGGCCATCGCTGGCGACTGCCGTTGGCGAAAATGGTGCGATGCCATAATTTTCAAGTTTTGGTCGGAAGACCGGCAGCCGACCTTATTTTCGGAGTGAGCGCATGCTCAATATCTTTACCCTTGCCAACGGGCGCCTGTTCCAGGAGGAGATCGAATCGCTGGAAGAACTGTCACATTTTCAGCCAATCTGGGTGGACCTTGAGTCGCCCTCGCCGGAAGAAAAGCGCTGGATCAAACAATACTTTGGCTTGTCGATCCCGGAAGACGCGATGGACGAGGACATCGAAGAATCGGCCCGCTTTTACAAGGAAGACAATGGTGAATTGCATATCCGCAGCGACTTTTTGGTAGCAGATGACGAAGAACCGCACACTGTTCGGGTGGCTTTCATCCTGAATCTGGTAAATGATGAGTTAAAGAGCAAGGGGGTTCTTTTTTCGATTCACGACGAAGACATACCGGTTTTTCGTCTGCTGCGGATGCGGGCAAGACGCGCTCCTGGCTTGATTGAAGATGCCAAGGAGGTGCTGCTCAAGCTGTTTGATGCCGATGCCGAGTACTCGGCCGACACGCTGGAAGAAATTTACGATGAACTTGAAAAGGCCAGTGCCAAGGTCTTGTCTGGCGATGTCACCGATGCGCAGGCTGGCCAGGTGCTCGGGGCTATTGCCCGCCATGAAGACATGAACGGGCGCATTCGACGCAATGCCATGGACACCCGCCGCGCTGTCAGTTTCATGATGCGCAGCAAGATGCTCAATGGCGAGCAGTTTGAAGAGGCACGACAAATTTTGCGCGACATCGACTCGCTTGACTCGCACACGGCGTTCTTGTTTGACAAGATCAACTTCCTGATGGATGCCACCGTCGGTTTCATCAACATCAACCAGAACAAGATCATCAAGATTTTCTCGGTGGCCAGCGTGGCGCTGCTGCCGCCCACCCTGATCGCCAGCATTTATGGCATGAACTTCAAGTTCATGCCGGAACTCGACTGGCAGGGCGGCTATCCGCTGGCGCTGGGACTGATGCTGGCCAGCGCGCTGGTGCCCATGTGGTATTTCAGAAAACGCGGCTGGTTGAAGTAAAAACAGCCTCCAGCCCTTACTGAGTAAGCGCTACCAGCTATTGATTTAATTGCAAACTGATGAATTCGCGAACAATCGCCAAGGCGTAAGGGCTGGCCACCTGCTGCACAAAGGCCGAAAAATCAACATGCGCCTGATCATCAGCCCGATCCGAGATGGTGCGCATGGCGGCAAACGGCACGCCATAGTCAAAACACACCTGCGCTACGGCGGCACCTTCCATCTCGACCGCCAGCACGTCATGGCCTGCCGAGTGCAAGTCGGCGCGCAAGCCGGCGGCATCTTCGGCACTGGACACAAATCGGTCACCACTGGCCACCAGCCCGGCATGAACACGCGGCTCGGCGATCAAAAGATCATGATGAAAATGGCTTCCAGCCCTTGCCAGTCCTGCGCTGGCAGCTTCCAATAAAATAGCAGTCATGGCCGCGTCGCAAGACAGGCAGGTACGGCCATACAGCGGAATCTCGTAACGTGCAAACAACGGCGATGAATCCATGTCGTGCTGCAAAAACTCGCGTGCCACCACCACATCGCCAACCCGAACCCCATCGCCAAGCCCGCCGGCCACCCCGGTGAACAGAATGCGCGTCACCCCAAAGGCTTCGATCAAAGTGGCGGTGGTGCTGGCCGCCGCCACCTTGCCAACCCGTGACAGCACCAGCACCACCTGTTGCTCGCCCCATTGGCCGCACCAGAAAGTGCGCCCGGCCCGCAGCCGCTTTTGCGGGTTCTGCAACTGGTTGAGCAGGCCGCGCTGTTCATCGAGCAGGGCGCTGACGATGGCAATCGTGCTCATGCCGCCCGCCGCTTACTTGTTGCGCAGCTCGCGCCGCAGGATTTTGCCAACCGGAGTTTTCGGCAACTCGGTACGAAACTCGATCACTTTGGGCTGTTTGTAGCCGGTCATGGTTTCTTTGCAATATGCCCGCACCTGCGCTTCGGTGATGGCCGGGTCTTTGCGAACAATCACCAGCTTGACCGCTTCGCCGGTCTTGGCATCGGGGACGCCAACGCAGGCACATTCCAGAATGCCGTCCATCTGCGACACCACGTCTTCAAGTTCGGTGGGAAAGACATTGAAGCCGCTGACCAAAACCATGTCCTTCTTGCGATCAACAATTTTGAAATAGCCTTTTTCGTCCATCACACCGATATCGCCAGACTTGAAAAAGCCGTCGCTGGTCATGACCTTGGCGGTCTCGTCGGGGCGCTGCCAGTAACCCGCCATCACCTGTGGCCCCTTGATGGCAATCTCGCCGGGCTGCCCGGGTGCCACCTCGTTGCCATCGTCATCGAGCAGTTTGAGCCAGGTGCTGGGCAACGGCACACCAATGGTGCCGGTGTATTCAGTGACGTTGATCGGATTGGCGCTGGCAATCGGCGAGGTTTCGCTCAAGCCGTAACCTTCACAAATGGCGCAGCCGGTCTTTTCAAACCAGAGTTTGGCCACCGCACTTTGCACGGCCGTGCCGCCGCCGGCAGACACCATCAGGCTGCGCCAGTCCACCGTGTTGAAATCAGGGTGATTGGCCAGCCCGTTGAACAGGGTGTTGACGGCCGGAAAAACATGCACCTGGTGCTTGGCAAGTTCTTTCAAGACGGCGGGGAAATCACGCGGATTCGGAATCAGGATCAGCTTGCCGCCCAGCCGCATCGACAACATCAGGCCGACGGTAAAGGCAAAGATATGGTAGAGCGGCAGCGCGCAGACAAAATTGAGCTGCTGGCCTGCCGCCACCTTGGCCAACGCTGGCTGAAACCAGGCATCGGACTGCAACAGGTTGGCCACCAGATTGCGCTGCAGCAATACCGCACCCTTGGAGACACCGGTGGTGCCGCCCGTGTATTGCAAAACTGCGACATCATCGGGCCGGGCCGTGAACTTTTTGAGGGTGCCGCTGCTGGCCTTGGCAATCGCGGCATTGAACCGGACAGCCTCTGGCAGCTTGAAATCGGGCACCATTTTCTTGACGTTGCGCACCACATAATTGACCAGCGCGCCCTTGAGCAAACCCAGCCGGTCACCCATGGCGCACAGCACAACATGCTTGACCGGCGTGGCGGTCATGCATTTTTCGAGCGTTGCGGCAAAGTTTTCCAGGATGACAATGGCTTTGGCGCCCGAGTCTTTGAGCTGGTGCTCAAGTTCGCGGGCGGTGTAGAGCGGGTTGACATTGACCAACGTGTAACCGGCACGGAGAATGCCCGCCACCGCGATCGGGTATTGCAGCACATTGGGCATCATCACCGCAACCCGGTCGCCCCGGGCAAGCCCCAAACCCTGCAGATAAACGCCAAAAGTCCGGCTCAGCTCTTCGATTTGGCCATAGCTGACTTCCTTGCCCATGAAGCTGAAGGCGCTGCGATCAGCGAATTTTTGAAAGCTCTCCTCCATCATGGCATTGACTGACGCGTAACGGTTCACGTCAATGTCGGCAGGAACACCGGGGGGATAAGTCTTTAGCCAGATGCGATCAGTCATGGTCAAGTCTCCAAGTTTTAAGCCAAAACCCGAATTCTCGCCTGTTTGTCAGCTTGTGTAAGCTAGGTTTTCCCTAATTAGGGAGATATGCCGAACCAGCCTGGCAGATGCCGGCCCGGCATCCGTCTCAGGTTTTCAGGGCGATCAGAACCTCATCGAGCATCTTCTTGGCATCGCCAAACAGCATCCGGTTGTTTTCCTTATAAAACAATGGGTTGTCAACACCGGCGTAGCCCGAGGCCATGCTGCGCTTCATCACGATCGAGGTCTTGGCCTTCCAGACTTCGAGCACCGGCATGCCGGCAATCGGGCTGTTGGGGTCATCTTGCGCTCCGGGGTTGACGATGTCGTTGGCGCCGATCACCATCACCACATCGGTTTTCGGGAAGTCGTCGTTCAACTCGTCCATTTCAAACACGATGTCGTAGGGCACCTTGGCCTCGGCCAGCAGCACGTTCATGTGGCCCGGCATGCGACCGGCTACCGGATGGATGCCAAAGCGGATGTTGCAGCCTTTGGCGCGCAGGAACTTGGTGATTTCAAACACCGTGTGTTGCGCCTGCGCGACTGCCATGCCGTAGCCCGGCACAATGATCACGCTCTTGGCTTCACGCAGCAATTCGGCAGTTTCTGCCGCCTTGATGGGAAACACTTCACCGGCTGGCTGGGCTGGCCCGCCGCTGGGGGCCGGTGCCGCGCTGGCGGTGCCAAAACCGCCGGCAATCACGCTGATGAAGCTGCGCGCCATCGCCTTGCACATGATGTAAGACAGAATCGCGCCGCTGGAGCCAACCAGCGCGCCGGTGACGATCAGCAGGTCGTTGGACAGCATGAAGCCGGTAGCCGCCGCCGCCCAGCCCGAGTAGCTGTTGAGCATCGACACCACCACCGGCATGTCGGCGCCGCCAATCGCCATCACCATGTGAATGCCAAACAGCAGGGCGATCACCGTCATGATGATCAGGGGCGTCATGCCGTCAGCAATGCTGTGGGCGTTCATGAACTCGCGGCCAAACCAGATCACCACCAAGAGGCCCAGCAGATTGAGCCAATGCCGTGCTGGCAACAGCAGCGGGTTGCCGCCGATGCGACCCGAGAGCTTGCCAAAGGCCACGATGGAGCCGGAGAAGGTCACCGCGCCAATCAGAATGCCGATGTAGATCTCCATCTCATGAATCGACTTGGCGGCACCGACAAAGCCCTTGGAAGCTTCCGGGTCGATGAAGGTGGAAAAGCCCACCAGCATCGCGGCCAGACCGACCATGCTGTGCATCAGTGCCACCAGTTCGGGCATCTGCGTCATTTGCACGGTGCGTGCTGCGTACATGCCGATACTGCCGCCGATCAGCATGGCGCCAATGATCCAGGGGATGCCGGCACCGGTGACCTGGGGGCCAAAGATGGTCGCCAGCACGGCAATGGCCATGCCGACCATGCCGTAGAGGTTGCCGCGCAAGGCGGTTTCCTGGTTCGACAAACCGCCCAGGCTCAAGATGAAAAGAATCGTCGCCCCAATATAGGAGACGGTTGCCAGTTCTGTGGTAAACATGAATTGCCTCCCTTATTTGCGAAACATCGCCAGCATGCGCTGGGTGACGGCAAAGCCGCCGAACATATTGATGGCCGTCAGCACAATGCCGGCTCCGGCGACCCAGGTGATCAACTCATTGGGCCGATCCACGGCACCGCCGATCGGCGAAATCTGCACCAGGGCACCAATCGCGATGATGCTGCTGATGGCGTTGGTGACACTCATCAGCGGGGTATGCAAGGCGGGCTTGACGTTCCAGACCACCATGTAGCCGACAAAACAGGCCAGCACAAACACCGTGAAGTGCGACAAAAATGCCGGCGGCGCACTGGAGCCCACCAGCCAGAACAGCGCTGCTGCCACACCAAACATGATGGCAAGTTTGTTGCCGGCCATTGGCTCGCTGGCACCGCCATGACCGTGGCCGCCCTTCTTGGCGGCAGGTGCTGCGGCAGGCTTGGCCACAGCGGCAGGTGCCGGAGGCTGCTTGGGTGCCGGTGCTGGCCAGGTGACGTTGCCGTCCTTGGTGACGGTCAGGCCGCGGATGGCCTCGTCTTCCATGTTGACGTTGATGATGCCATCCTTGGTCTTGCACAGCTCTTCGGTGAGGCGAAACAGGTTGGAGGCATACAACGTTGAAGACTGCTTGGACAGGCGCGAGGCCAGGTCGGTGTAGCCAACAATGGTCACGCCGTGCCTGACAACCGCTTCACCAGGGACGGTCAGCTCGCAGTTGCCGCCCTGCTCGCCGGCCATATCGACAATGACGCTGCCGGGCTTCATGCTCTGGACCATCTCGGCAGTGATCAGCTTGGGCGCCGGTTTGCCAGGAATCAGCGCGGTGGTGATGATGATGTCCACCTCCTTGGCCTGCTTGGCGTACATGGCGCGCTGGGCCTGCTGAAAGCCCTCGCTCATCACCTTGGCGTAGCCGCCGCCACCGCCACCTTCTTCCTCGTAATCGACCTTGACGAATTCGCCGCCCATCGACGTGACCTGGTCGGCCACCTCAGCACGGGTGTCGTTGGCGCGCACGATGGCACCCAGGCCGACGGCGGTGCCAATCGCCGCCAGACCGGCCACACCGGCACCGGCGACAAAAATTTTGGCTGGCGGCACCTTGCCCGCCGCCGTGATCTGGCCGGCAAAGAAGCGGCCAAAGGCGTTGGCGGCCTCGATGACGGCGCGGTAGCCGGTAACGCCGGCCATGGAGGTCAGCGCGTCCATTTTCTGGGCCCGGCTCAACATGCGCGGCAGCGCGTCAATCGCCAGCACGGTCACCTTTTTGGCGCTGAGCTGCTGCATCAATTCGGGGTTCTGGGCCGGCCAGATGAAGCTGATCAACGCCTGGCCTGGATGCATCAGCGCCACCTCGTCAGTGGTCGGGCCGCGCACCTTGAAGACGATGTCGGCGGCTGACCAGAGTGCGGCAGCGCCCTCAACCACTTCGGCCCCGGCGGCACGGTAGGTGTCGTCGCTGAAGTTGGACAAGTCGCCAGCCCCGGCTTCGACGCTGACCTTGAAGCCAAGCTTGATCAGCTTTTCAACCACCTCGGGGACAGTCGCAACACGTTTTTCGCCGGGGAAAATTTCGCGTGGCACGCCTATGCGTTGTGGGGTTTTGCCTGCATCAGGCAGTCCGGCGGCAACGGTATTTCCCGTTGGGCCTTCAGTGGTTGCACCAGTTGACATGCGGTGTCTCCTCGTTTGTCGTTGATGAAAGTCAAATAAGTTCGCGAGCTTACCTCAGTTTTTTGTTTTTTCTGAATCCCGAGGCGATGCCTTGATGGCCGATCCGGGCAATCGCCGTCGCCGAAGTTTGGGACAATCAGGCATGACTACACGATGGAAACCCAGTGCGACGGTGGCTGCAATCATTGCGCAAGACGGCAAATTTTTGCTGGTCGAGGAGCACACCCCTGAAGGTTTGCGCCTCAATAACCCGGCCGGTCACCTTGATGAAGGCGAGAGCCTGATGGCGGCCTGTGCCCGTGAAACCCTGGAAGAAACAGCATACCTGTTCCGCCCGACCGACCTGATCGGGGTCTATCTGTCGCGTTTTGTCCGGCCAGCGCAGGGTCAGCAAGCGGCGCAGGACATCACTTTTTTGCGTTTTGCCTTTTGTGGCGAGCTCGGTGCCCTGCAGCAAAACAGAAACTTGGATGTCGGAATTGTGCGCACAGTGTGGCTAACTACCAACGAAATTCGGGCCAGTGTTGACCGGCACCGCAGCCCAATGGTGCTGCGCTGCATTGAGGACTACCTGGCAGGCCGACGTTTTTCGCCGAACATCCTGCACACCGATCCCTCGGTTACGGCGGCTTGCCTGCTCCCTGACCGTGACCTGGCATGAGCCGCAGCAGCTTGCATCAGCGCATTGTTGTCGGCCTGAGTGGCGGCGTCGATTCTGCGGTTGCGGCCTGGCTGCTCAAGCAGCAAGGGCATGAGGTAGTGGGCATTTTCATGAAAAACTGGGAGGATGATGACCGACCTGCAGGTTCGGGTGACGACCGCCCGCCAGGTTCGCATGATGCGGGTTACTGTACTTCCAACATTGATTTTGTCGATGCGGCTGCGGTGGCCGATGTGATTGGCATCGAGATTGAGCACGTCAACTTCGCCGCCGAGTACAAAGACCGGGTGTTTGCCGAATTTTTGCGCGAGTACCGCAGTGGCCGCACCCCCAACCCCGACATCCTGTGCAACGCCGAGATCAAGTTCAAGGCTTTTCTGGATCACGCGCTGCGGCTCGGTGCCGAGAAAATCGCCACCGGCCACTACGCCCAGGTTCGCCGCAACACCAGTACCGGCTGCCACGAGTTGCTGAAGGGACTCGACCCGGCCAAGGATCAAAGCTACTTTCTGCACCGGCTCAACCAGGCGCAGCTTGGCAAAACCCTGTTTCCGGTCGGCGAATTGCGCAAAACCGAGGTGCGCCGCATCGCCTGCGAGATCGGCCTGCCCAACGCCAGAAAGAAGGATTCCACCGGCATCTGCTTTATCGGCGAGCGACCGTTTCGTGATTTCTTGAACCGCTACATCGCCAAACAGCCTGGCCCGATCAAGAACGACCGGGGTCAGACCCTTGGCGAGCATATCGGCTTGAGTTTTTTCACCCTGGGTCAGCGCCAGGGCCTGGGCATTGGCGGACTCAAGGCCAAAGGCGCACAGCGCGGCGGCGGCGACCACGCACCCTGGTTTGTGGCGCGCAAGGATCTGGCAAACAACACACTGTGGGTGGTGCAGGGCCATGAGCACCCCTGGCTGTTGTCTGGTGCGCTGGTGGCGCAGGATGCCAGTTGGGTTTCGGGCCATGCACCTGCTGCAAGCGCGCTGGCGGCCAAAACCCGCTATCGCCAGGCCGACGCGCCGTGCAGTCTGTCACAGGCCAGCGCCAGCAGTTTCAGCCTGACCTTTGGCCAACTGCAGTGGGCCGTGACACCGGGGCAGTCAGCCGTGCTCTATGACGGCGAAGTCTGCCTCGGCGGCGCTGTTATTGCAGGCTGATCCAGATGCTCAGTACGCTATATATTATATAGCTACTAGCGCTTGCTGCATAAGGGCTATAGCCTGTTTTCATTCAATAATTGGCAGGCTGGTGCGGGTCAGCAGGCTTTCCATGTTCTTGAGCATGGTATCGACCTCGGCTTTGCGGCTGTCATCGGGCTGGAGCAAGTCGGCCAGTTCTTGCTCCATGAAGCACATGGTCATGCGCAAATAAGTGCTGTCGAGCGCCTTGCGCACCGCAGAGAATTGTTGCCCGATCTTCAGGCAACTTTCACCTTCTTCGATCATGCGCTGCACGCCGCGAATCTGGCCCTCGGCCCGGCGCAGGCGGTTAAGCACCTCGGTGCGGGCGGCCTGATTGGTTAGTGTGGTCATGCTAATTGGCACAGCCAATTTTTGATTCTGGCACGCCGAGCTTCTTGAGGATGATGCCCAGCGGACAAAAGTTGGTAAAGCCGGACTGAAACAGGTTGGCCCCGACAAAGGCGGTAAAGGCCAAGGCCCACTTGCTGACAAACAGCGGGCTACCTTCAACCCCGAGCGCCAGCGAAATCATGACAAACAGGCCGGCAAAGACCAAAATATAACGTTGTACGGTCATGGCAATAACTCCTTAAAAAATATCACTTGAAAATCACTTGTTCAGACGGTTGATGCCCAGCAGACCCATCACATACTTTTCGTAAATGGGTTCCGAGGTGCCTTTCTTCAGCTTGCGGATAAAGTATTTTTCGTAGGCAATTTTGGCCAGATGCACCCACTTGCCTTTTTTGAACCAGTTCACATTGCGTGGCGGGATTTGTGGCAATGCCACAAAGGCGGCACCGGTGTCGCCCATGTCGGCCAGGCACACCGCATTCCAGGTGCCCTTGGCGGTGGCAGGCTGGCCTGCCAGGTCACTGGCGATGTTGTGGCAGATGGCGGTCATCATGCTCTCGATCATGTAGCCGGTCTTGGGCGTGCCGGTGGGCACCGGGGTGACTTCGACTGGCGGAATGGCAACACAGACCCCGGCCGAGTAAATATTGCGGTAGGCCTTGCTGCGCTGGAACTCGTCGATCAGCACCATGCCGCGCGGGTTGCACAAATTGGGCACGGCCGCCACTGCATCAACTCCCTTGAAAGCCGGCAGCATCATGGCCAGCTTGAAGGGCACCTCGTGGTCTTTCACCGGCTTGCCAAAGTCATCAAGCTGGGTGGCAAACAACTTGCCCGGCTGTACCTCGGTGGTTTTGGCATTGGTGATCCACTTCACGTCGCGGTTGCGAAACTCGGACTCCAGCATCGACTTGCTGTCGCCGACGCCGCCTAAGCCCAGATGACCAATGTAGGGTTCACTGGTGACGTAGGTCATCGGCACCTTGTCACGCAATTTGCGCCGGCGCAGGTCGGTGTCGAGAATCATGGTGAACTCATAAGCCGGGCCAAAGCAGCTCGCGCCCGGCATGGCCCCCACCACGATCGGGCCGGGGTTTTTTAAAAATTCCTCATATTCGGCAAATAAGGCCACCGCGTGATCCACATGGCAAACCGAATGGGTCAAGCCGCCGCCGCCCGATGCCAGCGGACCGGCACCCGCCACCTCATCAAAAGCCAGCTTGGGGCCGGTGGCGATCAGCAGGTAGTCGTAATCCAGCGTGTCGCCGCCCGTCAGCGTGAGCTGGCTGGCAACAGCGTCAATATGGGTTACGGCTTTGCCGATAAAGGCGATTTTCTTGCGTGTCAGGTAGGGCGCAATCGGCAGCGTGACCGCCTCTCGGGTGCGCCAGCCGACCGCCACCCAGGGGTTGCTGGGGACAAACTGAAAGTAATCAACGCTGTTGACCACCGTGATGCGATGCTCTGTGGGCAGCATTTCACGCATTTCGTAAGCGGCGGGCATGCCGCCGATGCCTGCACCCATGATGACGATGTGAGCCATGTCTTGTCTCCTGATTGATTGGTGGGAGTTAATGATCCTTGTCGAGCGAAACCACCGCGTCTTCGCGCGGCTTGATACGCCGCCAGTAGAGCGCGTAATACAGGACGGGGATGACGACCAGCGTCAACACGGTCGAAACCAGAATGCCAAAAATCAGCGAAATCGCCAGGCCGTTGAAGATCGGGTCATCAAGGATAAAAAAGGCGCCGATCATGGCCGCCAGGCCGGTCAGGGTGATCGGTTGCGCCCGCACTGCGGCCGACTGAACCACGGCCTGCCTGAATTCCATGCCTTGCGCTACCTGCAATTCAATAAAGTCCACCAGCAAAATCGAATTGCGCACGATGATGCCGGCCAGCGCGATCATGCCGATCATCGAGGTAGCGGTGAACTGCGCGCCCAGCAGGGCATGGCCGGGCATGACACCAATGATGGTCAGCGGAATCGGGGCCATGATCACCAGCGGGGTCAAATAGCTTTTGAATTGGGCCACCACCAGCAGATAAATCAGGATCAGCCCGACACCGTAGGCGGCACCCATGTCCCTAAAGGTCTCAAAGGTAATCTGCCATTCGCCATCCCATTTGATGGCGTATTGACGGTAAGGGTCGCTCGGCTGGCTGATCCAGTATTCGCCAAGTTCGCCGGTGCCCGGCAGGGCCGCTGCCTGCAGCTTGTCGCGGATGGCAAACAGGCCATACAAGGGCGAATCAAGCTTGCCCGCCATGTCGCCAAACACATAGCTGACACCTTGTAGGTCTTTGGTAAACAGCGGCTTGTCGATCACGCCCTGTTCAACCTGCACCAGTTCGGACAGCGGCACCATCTTGCCGTTGGCAGCCCGCAGCGGCATGGCCAGAATCGCGTCAAGTCCGACTTGCTGGTCAAGCGGTAATTGCAGCCGCACCGGCACCGGATACTTCGACTGCCCGTCGTGCAGGTAGGCCGCATCGGCACCCGACAGGGCCATGACAGCGGTCTGCGCCACGGCTGCCACCGAAATCCCCAGCGACTCGGCCCGCTGCCGCCGCACCCGCAGATAAGCGCGCGGTGCATCTTCTTTGAGCGAGGTATCGACGCCAACAATGTCCGGCGTTGCTTCAAACGCCTTGGCCATCCGGGCGGCCAGTTGCTGGCGGCCGGCTTCATCGGGGCCATAGACCTCGGCGACCAGCGGCGACATCACGGGCGGCCCAGGCGGCACTTCAACCAGCTTGACCCGCGCATGGTGGCGCAGCCCGATTTTTTCAAGTTCTGGTCGCAGGCGCTGGGCAATCGCATGGCTCTTGTCGTCGCGATGGTGTTTGTCCACCAGATTGACCTGCAAATCACCCTGTTCGGCATCGGCGCGCAAATAGTACTGACGCACCAGGCCATTGAAGGTGATGGGCGAAGCGGTGCCGGCGTAGGCCTGCAAATTCAGCACCTCGGGCTGCTGCGCCAGATAGGCCCCAAGTTCATGCAAAGCGGCAGCGGTGTTTTCCAGCGGGGTGCCAGCCGGCATGTCAACCATCACCTGAAACTCGCTTTTGTTGTCAAACGGCAACATCTTCAGCACCACCCATTGCACCATCGCAAGGCCCACCGACAGCAGCAGTGCGGCCAGAATGCCCGCCAGCAGCAGCCAGCGTTTGCGCGAACTTAGAAGCAAGGGGGTTAGCACGCGGTGAAACAGGGTTTGCAATTTGGCATTCAGCCCGGCTGGCTTGGCGTGATCATCGGTGTGGCCCGAGGGACGCATCAGCTTGAGTGCGAGCCAGGGTGTCACGGTAAAGGCGATGCCCAAAGAAATCGCCATGCCCAGACTGGCGTTGATCGGGATCGGACTCATGTACGGCCCCATCAAGCCGCTGACAAAAGCCATTGGCAGCAGGGCGGCAATCACCGTCAGCGTGGCCAGAATGGTCGGACCGCCGACTTCATCGACCGCCAGCGGAATGATCTCGCGCAGGCTGGCCTGGGGGTCGAGTTGCTGGTGCCGGTGAATGTTCTCCACCACCACAATCGCATCATCGACCAGAATGCCGATCGAAAAGATTAGCGCAAACAGCGAGACCCGGTTCAGCGTAAAACCCCAGGCCCAGGAAGCAAACAGGGTGGCAGTCAGGGTCAGAATGACGGCTGCACCGACGATCACGGCTTCGCGTTTGCCCAGTGCAAAACCGACCAGCAAAATCACCGAGCCGGTGGCAAAACCGAGCTTCTGGATCAATTTGTTGGCTTTCTCGGCGGCTGTTTCGCCGTAATCACGCGTCACGCTGGTTTCGATGTGGGCCGGAATCAGGGTGTTTTGCAGTTCCTGCACACGGGCGCGCACCGCACGAGCCACATCCACCGCGTTGGTGCCAGGTTTTTTGGTGACCGTCATGGTCAAAGCCGGATAAACGCCACCCGCTGCCAGCGCTGGCACCGATGCGCTGGCAGCACCCGGGGTAAACCACACATACCGCTGCGGCAACTGGGCGCCGGCCTCAATCCGTGCCACTTCGCGCAGAAACACCGGCGCGCCCCGGCTGACCCCGACCACCAGATCGCCCACATCGTCGGCGCTGCGCAAAAACTCGCCGGTCTCGACCTTGAGCATTTGCGCGTCGGCCCCGGTGTTGTCGAGCACCGAACCGGACGGCATGCCGACATTGGCGGCAGACAGCATGGCCTTGATTGACAGCACATCGACCCCGCGTTCGCGCAGACGCGCCGGGTCCAGCCAGACATGCACGGCACGCGCCGGGCCACCCAGGGTCTGCACCTCGCGGGTGCCCGGCACCCGCTTGAGCTCGGCCTCAAGCGCATGCGCCACCCGTTCGAGTTCTGCGGCAGAGGTTGTTTCGCGGCTCCACAGGGTCAAGGCCAGTACCGGCACGTCATCAATCCCCTTGGGTTTGACAATCGGGCTGAGCGTGCCTAGGTCTCTGGGCAGCCAGTCCTGGTTGGCATTGAGCACGTCATACAAGCGCACAAGCGCCTCGGTGCGCGGCACGCCCACCTTGAATTGAACTGTCATCACGGCCAGCCCGGGGCGCGCAACTGAAAAGGTGTGCTCAACATCGGCGATCTGGCTGAGCACCTGTTCGGCCGGTCGCGCCACCATGTTTTGCACGTCCTGGCTGCTGGCGCCGGGGAACGGAATCAGCACATTGGCCATGGTCACATTGATCTGCGGCTCTTCTTCACGCGGTGTCACCAGCACGGCAAAAAAACCCAGCAGCAAGGCCACCAGGGCCAGCAGCGGCGTGATCGCATTGCGCTGGTAAGCGGCTGCCAGCCGGCCTGAAACGCCCAGTTTGATTGGCTCTTGCATGCTCATCTCACTGCACAACTGCGGCGGCGGGTTGCGCACCGCTTAATCCGGCCCTGACCGGGTCCAGCGCCACCAGGTCAGTGGCTTGCAGCCCGGCCAGCACCTCAAAACCCAGGCCGCCGTGACCGGCACCCAGGCGCACGGCTTTCAGCACAAAACCCTTTTGCATTGCCACATACACGGCGGTCAGCTCGCCGCGCCGCAGCACGGCTGCCGCCGGAATCATCAAACGCTGTTTTTCACCCACTGCAAAGCGCACCCGCACCTGCTGGCCTGGCAGCAGCCCCTTGACTGCCGGTGTTGGCAATTCCAGCCGCCACTCGATGGTTTGCGACACCGGATCGGCACCTGGAACATGGCTGGCCAGCGTCGGGCGAATCCACTGCTGCGCACCATCGGGTGTCGGCACCTCCACTTCCACCACGCCGCTGGCTGCCACCAGACTGGCGCGTGACACCGGAACCTGCACCACCGCGCGCAAGGGCAGTGGCGCGTACAGCGTCAACAAGGGTTTGCCGGGCGCGGCCAGGTCACCTGCCGCTACCTCGGTTTGCAACACCCAGCCTTCAAACGGTGCCGTCACGCGAGTAAACCCCTGCGACAAACCGGCTTGCCGGGCGCCCGCGCTGGCCTGATCGCGCGCAGCCTGGGCCGATTTGAGCTGGGCATCGGCGCTGTCCATGGCCGCACTGCTGACAAAACCCTGACGCATCAAATCGCGCGTCCGGTCAAAATTGGACTGCGCGTTGCGCAATTCGGCCAGCGCCTGCGCCACCTGCGCCTGGCTGCGTTGCACGCCGGTCTGGGTTTCGCTGTCATCAATGGTCGCCAGCAACTGCCCAGACTGGACCTTGTCCCCAGCTTTGACCGCCAGGGAAATCAGGCGACCTGCGGCCTGTGCCGACACCGTGATTTGCTTGACTGGCTGCACCACCCCATCCATTTCAAAACCGTTGCCCACAGCCTTGATCTGCACCGCTGCCACCGGCACCTGCACCGTGCCTTGCGCCATGGCCAGGGCTGAAATCAGCAGCAGCGCCAGGCCCGGCAACCAGCGCCTGGACTGAACCTGATGCAACACATGAAACAAAAAAAAGTCAGGCATGAAATTTCCTTCAAAATACGGTAGGGAGTATATTGGAAACTGCCGCTGATGTCTAGGCGGCGCCGATTAGCCATCAAGAAAATGCCCACAACCGGCAACGCCTTGAGAGTTTGGGGGGTGCGTCTTTTGGCAGCGGCGCTGCCAGTGGGTCGGGGCTAGAACGGTTGTATGGAGCAAAAAACTTTACCAACTCGATGTGAGTGCAGACCTCCCGGATTTACCCCTAAAACGGGTGAAAATTTTGGACAAATTTCAGTCAAAAGAATGGAGTCTTATAAATTACTTCTTTATAAAACAACATGTTAGGTTCTCTGCTTGTGCAAAAACGATTAGCGATTGTCCAATAATCGACGAATTCCATATAAATCATAAGGTTACATAGCAAATAAAAATTTGTCCGGAATGTCTGGAGTGAGTGAAAAAAGGTAAATTTTGTCTCCTCATGCCTTCATTCTGTCAATAAGTTTCCCATTACCGCTGCTGTGAGGGGCAGTTATTTACCTTTCAGCCGGTGAAACTTCTTCAGTACAAAGTGGATGATTACGATACAAAACCGATGGCTAAATAGTGCCTGACCGAAAACCCCTGTTTTTTGAAAAATAGCTATGCTTAAATTTCAAGAAAAAATAGTTTTCTTGGTGCATCCACCTTCCAATCGACAGAATTTCCTCTTTCCAGCTTAATACCTCGAATTTTGCCA
>CAIQOO010000004.1 GCA_903873485.1 uncultured beta proteobacterium
ATGCAGATTTCAATTCTATTTGGACGCAATTGCATGCGCAACTTGACGTCCATCTGGGGTATACCCCATTTGGACAAATTCCGCCGGTTTTGGCGCAGAACCCCGGTGACGGAATTTTCGGCGGTTCCGGCTTACACCCCCCACTTGTTCCCCGTTTCCCTAGGAGAAACGCCATGTTGACCGATGCCAAATGCCGTAACGCCACCTGTTCCCCGGACAAGAGCCGGGCGAGGTTTACAGATGCAACGGGTCTTTATCTTGAAGTCAGTCCGGCAGGGTCAAAGCGCTGGTTCTGGAAAATGTACCTGGCCGGCAAGGAAAGCAGGCTGGCGCTGGGCAGTTACCCGGACGTGTCGCTGACGGCAGCACGCAAAGCCCGTGACGCAGCAAAACTGAACAAGTCAGAGGGCCGCGACCCGGTACAGATGCGCAAGGTTGAAAAGCTGATGGCCACCACGCCAGACGCAGACACCTTCAAAATCACGGCGCTGGAGTGGTATGAAATGAAGCTGGCCAGTTGGAGCGGTCATTACGCCATTCGGGAGAAACGCAATCTGGAGAAAGACTTGTTCCCCCACTTCGCAGCGCGGCGCATTGGTGACATTCTGCCCATCGAGTTGCTGGCGGCAGTCCGGGCGGTAGAGGAACGCGGCGCGTTGGACGTGGCACACCGGGTACTGACTTACAGCCGGGCAAGTCTGGCGCTACGCTGTGGCCACGGGCCGGGCGCAGCGCGACGTGAGCGCGGACATCAAGGGCGCATTGAAGCCACACCACGGCAAACACTTTGCAGCCATTACTGACCCCGTGAAGTTGGGTGAACTGATTCGCGTCATCCGTGGCCATCAGGGCGGACCGATAGTCCGGGCGGCGCTGCAACTCGCACCATTGCTGTTTCAGCGACCCGGCGAACTCAGGGCTGCGGCTTGGGCTGAATTCGATCTTGACGCGGCGCTGTGGACTATTCCGGCGGCACGCATGAAACGCAGCGTTGACGGCAAAAAGAACGGGGAACCCCACCTGGTGCCCCTGCCCACGCAAGCGGTAGAGATTCTGTGCAAGCTGCACCCGATTACCGGGCACAGCAAGCTGTGTTTCTTTGGCGAGCGCAGTCACGACCGACCTATCAGTGACAACACCTTGCGGGCGGCGCTGGGCACGCTGGGTTATGGGCCGGACAAACAGAGTGTTCACGGTTTCAGGGCAACAGCACGCACCTTGCTGGCGGAAGTATTGGACTTTGACCCGTTGGTGATCGAGGCGCAACTGGCGCACGCGGTCAAGGATGCCAATGGCCGGGCGTACAACCGAACCACCTACATGAAGCACCGGACCGGGATGATGCAATCATGGGCGGACTACCTAGACAAGCTGGCCAAAGGCGCAGACGTGATACCAATTTGCAAGGCAGCGTAAGCAATACGCCCTTATATCACCTTGTCAGCCAATGGCCTATACTTGCACCGCTTTAAGTACAATTTAAAAAGGTGTGAATCATGCGAATCGTTACCTATTCCGAAGCCCGTAGCTCCCTCAAATCAGTGCTTGACGCAGTGCATGATGATGCTGACATAACCGTCATCAGCAGGCGCGACGGGGCGGACGCTGTGGTTATGTCCCTTGACCATTATCAGAGCATTATGGAAACCATGCACCTGCTATCGACCCCGGCGAATGCAGCGCACCTTACCAAGTCAATCGCCCAACACAAAGCAGGCAAAGCCACACGGCGCGAACTGGCACAGGCTTGACGCATGGCGCGGTCAATCCGATTTACCCCGGCAGCATGGGACGATTACACCTATTGGCAGGGGCAGGACAAAAAGACATTGAAGCGCATCAACACCCTGATCGAAGCGGCAGCGCGTGAACCGTTTACAGGCATTGGAAAGCCCGAGCCTCTATTGGGCAACATGGCCGGGTACTGGTCAAGGCGGATTGATGAAACGCACCGATTGGTGTACGCAGTTGACGATGCAGATTTTGACGTGATCGCGTGCCGTGGGCATTACGACGATTGACGGTTTTAGACCACGCCTAGCCCGACGGGGCGAAAAGCAGATTACCCCTGATCTGCCTGGCGCTGGTTCTTTATCAGGCTGGCCTGCCTATGCCCTCGTTTCTTTAGGAACGCCTGTTCCTTCGAGAACGTCTGGCCCGCCTGCGGGGTTGGGATGCTCAATAGTCAAAGGCTGGGGTTTCTTTGTTTTTTTATGCCCGTTGCTGGAAATGAACCATTAGTTTAGTTCTAAATGAACAGAAAGCTTCGATCAAGCCGCCTGAAAACTTAACTTTTGGTTCATGAATGAAAAAGTGGAATTTGCCAGGCGTTTGGCGGATGCGATGACAAAAGCAGGCTACCCGTTGCGTCCTGTGGTTTTGGAGCGTGAGTTCCACACACGCTACTGGGGTCGGTCCGTCACCATGCAGGCGGTGCGGCGCTGGCTGCGCGGAGAGGCCATCCCCTCACAAGAGAAATTGCAGGTGTTGGCGGACTGGCTCAAGGTTGAACCGCAGGTACCCCCAACAAGGCGAGCAGGTCGGCACCGGATACCCGGATAGTCGGTGATGCGCCAGTGACCGGCGGCTGGCCTGGTGCTGAAAATTGGTGTTTCGCCTGATCGGCAGCAGTCCGCATGAAAAATAATTTTCGCCTGAAACTGATTGAAACGGTGTAAACGGTTTATATCGTTTAGGTGCCTTTTGGGGGGGTATCAAAGGCAAATAGGGGGTACAGACGGGGGTACAAAATGATATTTTCAAAAATTAAAATGTTTAATATCAATGACTTAAAGCTATCTTTAGAATGGTTTCGCCTCAAAGAGTGATTTTTGAAGGCCTTTTTCATTGGTAAATCAGGCACTTAGACTGCCCAAGCTGAGAGTTGCTTACCCAGTCGCGCCGCGCCGAGTTAGCTGGGGCCAAATTTGGCGTAATACGCCAGCACCGCCGGGTTTTGGGCGATGCGCTGCATGTGCGCGTTCAGCAGCGGGGCCACCGTTTGCACCAGGTCGGTGGGCACATGGTCCAACCAGCCTGAGTTCAGGGCGCGCACATCCACAAACACCTTCAGGTCCGCCACGGTCAGGCGGTTGTCGGCAAAGTATTCGCAGCCGTGCGCCAGCAACTGGTTTTGCAGCCAGGCCAGGTACAGCGGCATGGAGCCGTTCACCAGCGCCAGGCGCGCTTCTTTCTGCGCGTCACCGGTCAGGCGGAAGGTCGGCCCGAGCTTGACGCTGGCTTCTTCCACCACATACATCACCTCGTCGCACAACAGCGCCTGAAACGGGTCCACCGGGTACAGGCTGGCCAGCTTGCCCGCGTAGCGCAGGATGGCATCGCACTGCGTCACCTGCACGCCGTCCACCTGCAGCGTGGGCACCTGGCCAAACGGTGTGGTCTGGCGAACGTCGGCAAACTGGGCGAAGGGAAAACGAAAATCTTCAAACGCCACGCCACCCAGATGCAGTGCCAGCCGGATCGGTTCGGCGCGCCCGCCGTGTATGTCGAAATACGTGAGTTTGAGATGGTTCATGGTGGTTTCCTGGTGGTGTGTTGAGGCGGAAAAGGCCCTGGCGGCAATGCCGCGCGGAGGACTCGGCAAATTCTAGGCGGGACAAGGGCTGGCTGCTGGGCCACAAAGACATTTGACCTCCAGCCCTTTTGGAATGAGGGTAAGTAGCTATCACTTTGGGGAAAGGTGCGTCGGCAAAAGAAGATGATTCAGATGGATTGATTGAAACACCCATTTTGGGTTCTATCATCCCCTGTTTGGGTTTTGTCTCAGAAGTTATATAGATTATTGGCCTGTAGCCCAATTTGGACAAGCGCTTTAAGCTATCATTTATATATCAGGTGAATACCCAAACAAGCCTAGAATACTTCAAAATATTCGAACAGCATGGTGCCATGGCGCTCGTGAAACAGGAGTGAACGATGGCTGCGATGCGGTATCAAGGCAGGCTGAGCAAATGGAACGCCGAGCGGGGCTACGGCTTCATCTTGGCGAGTGACAGCGGGCAGGATGTGTTTGTGCACATCACCGCCTTTCCCCGCGATGGCCGTGTACCCGGTTTGTCGAACTACGCCGGGCTGGCGCGGGGTAATTCGGTGGAACTAGGCCCGATGACCATCGGCCCGGCGCTGGCGGTTGTTGACCATGTCGGCAAAAATGCGAAGCTGCCCTTGCGTGGTGGTATCCCAGGAAAAGGTCTCTGCATAGGCTCGGGTGGCTTCTCGGGCTGGGTAGTTGGCGAACAGGCTGCCCCAAGCGTCTGCCAGCCCCTGGGCGGTGCGTGTCGGCATCAGCACACCGGCACAGGGTGCGCTCACCACCTCCGGTGTGCCCCAGATGCTGGTGGCGATCACCGGCGTGCCACAGGCCATCGCCTCCAGCAGCACATTGGCCCAGCCTTCGCGGCTGGAGCACAGCACCAGGGCATCGGCTGCGCTGTACCACCACTTCAGTTCCATCTGTGGCACCACACCGGCAAACTGAACCCGCTCGGCCACACCGAGCTTTTCGGCCTGATGCTGCAAAGCGTTGCGCAGCGGGCCGCCGCCTGCGATCAGCAAGCGCACATCCCGGGGCAGCAGTGGCAAGGCATCTATCGCGATATGGTGACCTTTGCGCTCAATCAGGTGACCGACGCTGAGCAACAGTCTGGCATCAGACTTCAAGCCCAGCTTTTGGCGCGCCGTTTCCCGCCGCTCGGGGACAAAGCGTTGCAGGTCAACGCCATTGCGCAGCGTGTGCAGTTTGGCGGCATCGGCACCCAGCGCTTGCAGGCTGTCCATCAGCGCCTGGCACACGCCGATCGATGCACTGGCGGCCTCGGCCGTTTGCAAGATGAGCTTGCGCGGGTAGGGGTATTGCGGAATCAGGCTCAGGTCGGTGCCACGCGCCGTCACCGAAAAGGGTTTTCCAAGCTGGCGGGCGATGATGGAGGCCGCAACGCCATCCGGGTAGTAGTAGTGCGCGTCAATCAGGTCAAAGTCGAAACCATCCTCGATGAGCCGGTGAATGACAGGCAGCGCTGCCCTGGCCATGCTGTGAGGGGCCAGGTTCATGCCAATTTTGGGTGGCAGCAGATAGCGCGGATGATGCACCGCCAGCCCATTGCGCAACTCAAACCTGGGCGTGCCGGCAAACAGCGCGTATTCACCAAAGCGTTCACTCTTGAATGGAAACCAGGGTACCGGTGCAAGCACCTGGGCCTCGACTTGGCCGGTCTTGAGCAACTCGCGCAGGCGGGTTTCCACAAAAATGCCATGAACCGGTCGCACCGAGCTGGGGAACAGACTGGAGAATAGCAAGATGCGAATCGGTGGTGGGGTCATTGAAAGCATTGGGCGACCATTATGATGGTGATGATGGTGCTGCGTTGTGTTCCCGGATTTCACTTGCGATTTAAAAAAACTGCAAGTGCCGGTTTGCTGGAGTCAATTTGTTTCACAATACGATCATGCCCGAGTGGTGAAACAGGTAGACACATCGGACTTAAAATCCGCTGCTTCGTGAATAACGGGCGTGCCGGTTCGACCCCGGCCTCGGGCACCAGCCACTGGTTTTACACGGCATCATAAAGCCTCAAAAACCCGCTTTTCTCTTAGGGAAGCGGGTTTTTTTGCCTTGTTGTTGCTCAGGTCATGCGGATGCGCCACAAACATACGGTGGCGAAAAATTGCCAACCGTTTCCTTTGCCATGAACAATCAAGCGTACCATACCTCAAGTCGTTGCCGCCTTGTGCCTGCGAGCAGGGCCAATCCCATTTCAACACCATCCCGAAGGCCAAAGATGTCTCGTTTTTCACCGAGTTGTCTGCTCGTGGCACTGGCCATGATGCTTTCCACTGTCACTGGTCAGGCGGCCGGGGAAAGAACCGGAACCCTGGAAGATATCGCCAGCAGCGGCTCGATTGCGCTGGGCTTTCATGAATCAACGCCGCCCTTTACCTATATCTCGGCTGATGGCAAACCAATGGGCTACTCGTATGACATCGCCTTGAAAGTCGCCGAAGCGGTGCGGCGTGAACTGAAAATGCCAGCACTGCAGATCAAGCCGGTGTCCTTTACCACGCAAACCCGTTTTCCGATGGTGCAAAACGGCACCGCCGACATCTCCTGCGGTGCCACCACCCACACCACCGAACGTGAAAAGCTGGTGGCCTTTTCCAACACCATCTTCATCGCAGGCTCTCGGCTGATGACGCGCCGGGATTCTGGCATCAAAGAGTTCGCTCACCTGGCCGGCAAAAATGTGGTCACCTTTGCTGCATCCACCTCCGAGAAAATGCTGCGCAAGATGAATGCAGAGCAGCATCTGCGCATCAACATCGTGACCACCTTTGACCGTGGCGACACGCCCATTTCGGTGCTGCAAGCCGGTCACGCCGATGCCTACATGATGGACGACGTGCTGCTGCACGCAGCCATTCACCAGACCTGGCGACCAGTCGAATGGGTGGTCACCGGCAAACCTCAGTCTTTTGAGGCCTATGGCTGCATTTTGCGCAAGGACGACCCGGAGTTCAAAAAAGTGGTTGACTTGGAAATTGCCCGGCTGATGAAGTCCGGCGAGGCCAAAGAGATTTACCGCAAATGGCTGATGTCGTCGATTCCGCCCAAGGGTGTCAACTTTGATTTCCCCATGAGCGAGGCAATGGTCGAACTGTTCAAGAACCCCAACGACAAGCCTTTCGATTGAGCCTGGGGCCAGACACCTGTCAACTCCAGCGTCATGGGCGGCAAGCTTTTCAGAAAATATGCGCTGATTTTCAGCGCCCTGGTCGGCTTTTCTTTGCTGGTCAGTGGCCTTATCGGGATCAGTTATTCCTACCAGGTCAACAAGCAGGCGATGATTCGGCTCCAGCAAGAGAAGGCACAGGCCGCCGCCAGCCGAATCGGCCAGTACCTGGTTGATCTTGAACAAAAAATTGGTGCAGCGGCCCAGGCTAAAAACGGGGTGTCGGAGATCGACCAAAGAATCGCTGAAATTCAGATACTGCGCCACACCGCAGCACTCAAGGAAATCGCTTTGCTTGACCAACACGGCGTTGAAGTGCTGCGGGTATCGCGCCGGGCGACCGATGTAACTCGCAACGGGCAAGATTTTTCCAGCGCCGACTGGTTTGGCCAGGTCAAATCGGGCCGGCCCTATCGCAGTCCGGTCTATTTTCAAGACGGTGCGCTGTTCATGACCATCGCGATGGCCGCAGGCCCGGAGGCGGCCGGCATCACCGTAGCAGAAGTTGACCTTGAATTCTTGCTCGATGGCATCACCCGCATCAAGGTCGGCGAGTCTGGCCACGCTTATGCGGTCGATGCGCAGGGTGATCTGATTGCCCATCCCGACATCGGTCTGGTGCTCAGGCACACCAGCATGGTCAGGTTGCCACAGGTGAAGGCGGCCATCCATGACCCGAGCGGTGCCGAGATTGAAATGATCGATGCACACGACCTTGACGGCCAACTGGTGCTGACCGCCTTTGGCGTGATCCCCTACCTGAACTGGTTTGTCTTTGTCGAGGAACCATTGGCGCAGGCCTATCGCCCGCTGTATGCGCAGGCCGGGCGAAGTGCCTTGCTGATGCTGGCCGGCATGGTGTTGACGGTGCTGGCCTGCGTGGCACTGGTGCGCCAGATGGTCCAGCCAATCCACGCTTTGCGGGATGGCGCAAAACTGATTGGACGAGGGGTTTTCGACTGCCCGATTGTGGTGCGCACCGGCGATGAACTGGAGGAACTGGCCAGCGAATTCAACCGCATGGCCCAACAGTTGCACGAGTCTTACACCCTGCTGGAGCACAAGGTGGCGCAACGCACCGCCGAACTGACCCAAAGCGAACAATTGCTCAGGGAGACGCAAAGCATCGCCGGCCTGGGCAGTTTTGCCCTGGATGTTGCCGCCGGTGTATGGCAAAGCTCCGACGTGTTCGATGGCTTGTTTGGCATTGACAAAACATATGAACGCACGGTGCCGGGGTGGCTGGCACTGGTCCATCCTGACGAGCAAGCCACCATGCTGGACTACTTGAAGCTAGAAATGCTTGGCAAAGGACTCGCGTTTGACAAGGTCTATCGCATCATCCGCCACGACAACCAGGCCGAACGCTGGGTTCATGGTTTGGGCCGGCTGGAGTTTGACGCGCAGCGGCAGCCGATAAAAATGCTTGGCACGATTCAGGACATCACCGAGCACAAGCTGATGGAAGACCAGGTGCGCCAACTGGCTTTCTATGACCCACTGACCGAGTTGCCGAACCGTCGCCTGCTCAACGACCGCCTGCGCCAAAGCCTGATCGCCAGCAAGCGCAGCGGACTGTTTGGTGCGCTGATGTTTCTGGATCTTGACAAGTTCAAGCCGGTCAATGACAGCCATGGCCATGGTGTTGGCGATTTGCTGCTGATCGAGGTCGCCGCCCGCTTGAAAGCCAGCATGCGCAAAGCCGACACGGTGGCCCGCCTTGGTGGCGATGAATTTGTCGTGATGTTGTATGACCTGAGTCTTAACCAGGTTGAATCCGCCGCCGAGGCACTGGCGGTGGCAGAAAAAATTGGCAAAAGTCTGGCGCAGCCCTACCGATTGACGCTTCGCCCCGAAGGTCAGGCCGAGACGATGGTTGTGCTTGAATGCTCGGCCAGCATCGGCGTGTATATCTTTGGCAGCCACAGCCGCAACACCGACGAGGTGCTAAAGGGTGCAGACCAGGCCATGTACCAGGCCAAGGCAGCCGGTGGCAACGGCATTCGACTGGGAGAAAAAGTGGATGCCAGCCCTTGATTTTTCAAAAAACATCCTGTTGCTGACACTGTGGTCTGCCTGCCTGCCTAGCGGCGGCTGACGAATACATCCACCGCGTCGCCGTTATCGCGCATTCACCGCCGCTGTCCTACACCGATCAAGATGGCAGGCTCACCGGCTTCAATGTAGAAATTGCGCGTGAGCTATGCACGGCGATGAACGTTCGTTGCACACTGCAGCCCATGCCGATCGAAAAAATTGCGACCTGTACGATAGGAATGGCTTGGGCTTACCCCTCCATCAAAATAATTTAAGGTTTAAATCGTTATAAATCAACAAGTTATATGATATTAAAAAAATCCAATGGTCCAAAAACCAAATGAAATTTGATCAAAAAATCAATAAATGTACTGTGTTCTTTCTGAGTCAATTTTCGCAAGCTATTGATTTATAGAGATATTTATGTTGGAGCGATTCGGTCTATTCCTATCGTACAGGTCGAAAAGGAAACGCTACCCTTTGAGTCAAACCAGCATCTGCTATGTTGTTGATAGCTACTCACGCAGTCAGGACGTGGCCTAGAGGGCGAAATGGCTTAAATTCCTGAATCAATGGCTATTTGCGCACCGGCGGCAAATCGGTGCAACTGCCGTGCGCCACTTCGGCCGCCATGCCGATGGATTCGCCCAGCGTCGGATGCGGGTGGATGGTCTTGCCGATGTCGATGGCATCGGCGCCCATTTCGATCGCCAGCGCCACCTCGCCGATCATGTCACCGGCATGGGTGCCGACCATGCCGCCGCCCAGAATCTTGCCATGGCCATGGGCTTCAGGGGAGTCGTCAAACAGCAGTTTGGTGACCCCCTCGTCGCGGCCATTGGCAATTGCGCGACCGGAAGCCGTCCACGGGAACAGGCCCTTTTTGACCTTGATGCCCTGCGCCTTGGCTTGATCCTCGGTCAGGCCGACCCAGGCGACTTCGGGGTCGGTGTAGGCCACGCTCGGGATTACGCGGGCGTTAAAGGCGGCGCTGGCCAATTCTTTATTGCCTTGCAGTTCACCGGCAATCACTTCGGCCGCCACATGGGCTTCATGCACTGCCTTGTGCGCCAGCATCGGCTGACCAATGATGTCGCCAATGGCGAAGATGTGCGGTACATTGGTGCGCATCTGGATATCGACGTTGATGAAACCCCGCTCAGAAACGGCCACACCGGCTTTATCGGCAGCAATTTTTTTGCCGTTGGGCGTGCGGCCCACCGCCTGCAACACCAGGTCATAGGTTTGCGGTGCCGGGGCCGTGCCACCCTCCTCTGCTGGCGCAAATGTCACTTCAATGCCCTCGGGGGTGGCTTTGGCTCCAACCGTTTTGGTCTTGAGCATGATGTTGTCAAAGCGTTTGGCATTCATCTTTTGCCAGATTTTGACCAGATCGCGATCGGCGCCCTGCATCAGGCCATCGAGCATTTCGACCACGTCCAGCCGGGCGCCGAGCGTGGAATAGACGGTGCCCATTTCCAGCCCGATGATGCCGCCGCCCAGAATCAGCATGCGTTTGGGCACTTCTTTCAAGGCCAGCGCTCCGGTCGAATCGACCACCCTCGGGTCATCGGGCATAAACGGCAGGCGCACCGCCTGGCTGCCGGCGGCGATGATGGCTTTTTTGAACCCGATGGTCTTCTTGCTGCCGGTCTTGTCTTGCGCCGGGCCGCTGGTTTCTTCGACCTCGACATGGTTGGGGCCGACAAACGCACCATAGCCGCGCACCACGCTGACCTTGCGCATTTTGGCCATGGCGGCCAGGCCGCCGGTGAGTTTGCCGATGACCTTTTCCTTGTGGCTGCGCAGTGTGTCCACATTGACCACCGGTTTGCCAAAATCGACACCGAGGGCTGCCAGATGGCTGGCTTCGTCGATGACCGCAGCCACATGCAGCAGCGCTTTGCTGGGGATGCAGCCGACATTCAGGCAGACGCCGCCAAGCTGGGCATAACGCTCGACCAGAATCACCTTGAGGCCAAGGTCAGCCGCGCGAAAAGCCGCCGAATAGCCGCCGGGGCCGGCACCGAGCACCAGCAGGTCGCAGTCTTGGTCGGCAGTGCCGGCAAAGCTGGCTGCCACCGGCTGGCCCGCTGCTGACGACAGGGCTGTCGATGGCACCGCAGTCGCTACATTTTGAATAGCTGGCAGCGCAGGTGCAGCAAGGGCTGGAGCCTGATTTGGCATTAAACCCGGGGTGGCGGCAGCCGCATCCGCCGCAATATCCGCCGCTTCAAGCAGCAGCAGCAGCGAGCCTTTGGACACCTTGTCGCCGAGCTTGATCTTGAGTTCTTGCACCACGCCGGCATGGCTGCACGGAATTTCCATGGATGCCTTGTCAGACTCCACGGTGATCAGGCTTTGATCAGTCTTGACGCGATCGCCGGGCTTGACCAGCAGTTCGATCACGGTGACCTCGGCGAAGTCGCCAATATCGGGAACCTTGATGTCGATAAGTGCCATATATTTCTTTCCAAGCATCCGTGAGTTACAGCAAAATCCGGCGCAAATCGCCCAGAATCTGGCCCAGATAGACGTTAAAGCGGGCCGCCGCCGCACCGTCAATCACCCGGTGATCCCAGGTCAGCGACAAGGGCAGCAGCAGCCGGGGCTGGAAGGCTTTGCCGTCCCACACCGGCTGGATCGTCGATTTGCAGACCCCCAAAATCGCCACTTCAGGCGCATTGATGATCGGCGTGAAATAGCGCCCGCCAATGCCGCCAAGGCTGCTGATGGTGAAGCAGGCACCAGTCATCTCGGTCGGGCTGAGCTTGCCCTCGCGCGCCTTTTTGGCCAGCTCGCCCATTTCCAAGCTGATCTGGAAAATGCCTTTTTTGTTGGCATCCTTGATGACGGGCACCATCAGGCCATTGGGCGTGTCGGCGGCAAAACCAATGTGGTAGTACTGCTTGTAGATCAGCGCCGAGTTGTCGCTTTCAGCATCGAGCGAGCTGTTGAAATCCGGAAACTTCTTGAGGGCTGCGACACAGGCCTTGATCAGGAAAGCCAGCATGGTGACCTTGATGCCGCCCTTGTCGTTTTCCTGGTTGGTGGCGATGCGAAAGGCTTCGAGGTCGGTGATGTCGGCATCGTCATGGTTGGTCACGGCCGGAATCAGGATGGCATTGCGCAGCAGATTGGCGGCGCTGATTTTCTTGATGCGCGACAGTTCCTTGCGCTCGATCGGGCCAAACTTGGCAAAGTCCACCTTGGGCCAGGGGATCAGGCCCAGACCGGCGCTGGTGCTGGCCACAGCCGCCGTACCGGCAGCCGCAGCGGGTTTGGCTGCCTGCTGTGCCGCTATCGCCAGCGTTTGCAGCGCACCGCTCATCACCGAGCGGGTAAAGGACTGAACATCGGGATCGATGATGCGACCTTTGAGGCCGCTGCCTTTGACCTCGGCCAGCGGCACGCCAAGCTCGCGGGCAAACTTGCGCACCGACGGCGAGGCGTGCGGCAGACCCATCGTCAAGGCACCCGGCTGATGCGTCGGCACGGCAACCGATGGGGCTTGATCTGCTACAGAAGACGGAGCTGTCAGCGCTTGACTGGCAAGGGCTGGAGCCGGTTTTTGATCAGAAACCGGGGCCGCTTTCTGGTCAGCCAGCAAGGTGGCCGCGACCGCCGGGGTTTTGCTGCCTTGCAACATCGCCAGCAAGTCACCGATATTGATCTTGTCACCAAGCTTGACCTTGACTTCGGTGATGATGCCAGCGGCGTTCGACGGAATTTCCATCGATGCCTTGTCGGACTCTACCGTGATCAGGCTTTGTTCAAGCCGCACCGTGTCGCCGACCTTCACCATCACTTCAATCACGCTCACATCCTTGAAGTCGCCGATGTCGGGCACCCGCACTTCAATTGCTTCGGTAGCTACTGTTTGTGTAGCTGGCAGCGCAGTCCCTGCAAGGGCTGGAGCCGGTTTTTCCCCTGATTCCTGGGGGCTGGCCATAGCCACCGGGATGACCGGCGCGCTGGCCTCGTCGGCCACGTCAAGCAGCAGCAGCGAGCTGCCCTGGCGCACCTTGTCGCCAAGGGCCACCAAGAGTTGTCTGACCACACCGGCGTGGCTTGACGGTATTTCCATCGATGCCTTGTCGGATTCAACCGTCAGCAAGGACTGCTCGGCTTGCACCGTGTCGCCTGGCTTGACCAGCAATTCGATCACGCTGACGTCGGTGAAGTCGCCAATGTCGGGCACTTTGATTTCTAGGGTTGCCATGTTGTGTCTCGCTTTTGGTTTGGCTTACGCGTGAAGGGGATTGACCTTGTCGGCCGCAATGCCGTAGCGGCCAATCGCTTCGGCCACCCGGGCCGCCGGCAGCAAACCGTCTTCGCTGAGCGCCTTGAGCGCAGCCAGCACAATGTAATGGCGGTTGATCTCGAAGTGCTCGCGCAGTTTGCTGCGAAAGTCACTGCGGCCAAAGCCGTCGGTGCCAAGCACCTTGTAGCTGCGCCCTTTGGGAATGTAGGGGCGAATTTGCTCGGCATAAGCCTTGATGTAATCGGTGGATGCCACCACCGGACCGCTCGTTGCGCCGAGCTGTTGCGAAACGAAAGACGCTACCGGCTCGGCCAGCGGGTGCAGCAGATTCTGCCGCTCGCAGGCCTGGCCGTCGCGCGCCAGTTCGTTGAAGCTGGGGCAGCTCCACACGTCCGCCGCCACGCCCCAATCAACGGCCAGCAGTTGTTGCGCCGCCAGGCTCTCGCGCAAAATGCTGCCCGATCCGAGCAACTGCACGCGCGCCGCTTCAGCACCCGGGACACCCTCGGCGCCGGGCTTGCACAGGTACATGCCTTTGATGATTTGCTCTTGCGTGCCGGCAGTCAGCCCCGGCATGGCATAGTTTTCATTGAGCAGGGTCAGGTAATAAAAGACATTTTCCTGGCGCTCGACCATGCGCTGCAAGCCGTGGTGCAGGATCACGCCGACTTCATGGGCAAAGGTCGGGTCGTAGCTGATGCAGTTGGGAATGGTGCCGGCCAGAATGTGGCTGTGGCCATCCTCGTGCTGCAGGCCTTCGCCATTGAGCGTGGTGCGGCCGCTGGTGCCGCCAAGCAAAAAGCCGCGCGCCTGCATGTCGCCAGCGGCCCAGGCCAGGTCGCCAATGCGCTGAAAGCCAAACATCGAGTAATAGACATAAAACGGCACCATGATGCGGTTGCTGGTGCTGTAGCTGGTGGCGGCGGCTATCCAGCTTGCCATGCCGCCAGCTTCGTTGATGCCCTCTTGCAACACCTGGCCTTTCACATCCTCCCGGTAATACATCACCTGGTCTTTATCGACCGGGGTGTACTGCTGGCCGGCCGGGTTGTAAATGCCAATCTGGCGAAACAGCCCTTCCATGCCAAAGGTGCGGGCTTCATCGACCAGAATCGGCACCACCCGGGGGCCAAGCGCCTGGTCGCGCAGCAACTGGGTCAAAAAGCGCACATAAGCCTGGGTAGTGGATATCTCGCGCCCGGCAGCGGTCGGCTCCATGACACTCTTGAAAATATCCAGTGAGGGCACGGTGAACTGCTCGTCGGCTTTGGCACGGCGGCTTGGCAGATAGCCGCCCAGCGCTTGGCGGCGTTCATGCAGGTACCGCATTTCAGGGGTGTCTTCAGCCGGCTTGTAAAACGGGATGCTGGCCAACTGGCTGTCAGGCACCGGGATGTTGAAGCGGTCGCGAAAGGCCTTGATGTCTTCGTCGGTGAGCTTTTTGGTCTGGTGCACATTGTTTTTGCCCTCGCCACTCTTGCCCATGCCAAAACCCTTGACGGTCTTGATCAGCAGCACCGACGGCTGGCCCTTGTGGTTGACCGCTTTGTGATAGGCCGCATAAACCTTTTGCGGGTCGTGGCCGCCACGACGCAAGGCCCAAATGTCGTCATCGCTCATTTTGGCGACCATCTCCAGCGTCTCGGGGCTGCGGCCAAAGAAATTCTTGCGCACATAGGCACCATCGTTGGCCTTGAACGACTGGTAGTCGCCGTCGAGGGTGTCCATCATGATCTTGCGCAGCGCGCCGTCCTTGTCGCGCGCCAGCAGCGGATCCCAGTTGCTGCCCCACAGCAGCTTGATGACGTTCCAGCCGGAACCACGGAATTCGCCTTCGAGCTCTTGCACGATCTTGCCGTTGCCACGCACCGGGCCATCGAGGCGCTGCAGGTTGCAATTGACGACAAAAATCAGGTTGTCGAGCTTTTCACGCGCGGCCAGGCCAATTGCGCCGAGGCTCTCGACCTCGTCCATTTCGCCATCGCCGCAAAACACCCAGACCTTGCGGTTTTCGGTGTTGGCGATGCCGCGCGCATGCAGGTACTTCAAAAAGCGCGCCTGGTAAATCGCCATCAGCGGCCCCAGCCCCATCGACACCGTGGGAAACTGCCAAAACGCCGGCATCAGCTTGGGGTGCGGGTAGCTCGACAGGCCCCGGCCATCGACTTCCTGGCGGAAGTTGAGCAATTGCTCTTCGGTCAGTCGGCCTTCCAGGTAGGCCCGGGCATAGACACCAGGGGACACATGGCCCTGGATGTACAGGCAGTCGCCACCATGGTCGGCGCTTTCGGCATGCCAGAAGTGATTAAAGCCGGCACCAAACATGTGCGCCAGCGAGGCAAATGAGCCAATGTGGCCGCCCAGGTCACCGCCGTCTTCGGGGTGATGGCGGTTCGCCTTGACCACCATGGCCATGGCGTTCCAGCGCATGTAGGCGCGCAGCCGCTCTTCGATTTCGATGTTGCCGGGGCAACGCTCTTCTTGATCGGTCTCGATCGTGTTGACGTAACCGGTATTGGCCGAAAACGGCATGTCGATGCTGTTTTGGCGCGCATGCTCAAGCAATTGCTCAAGCAAAAAATGGGCGCGCTCGGGGCCTTCGCTCTGGATGACCGCGCTTAATGCGTCGGTCCATTCACGGGTTTCCAAGCTGTCGATGTCAATCGCGCTGGTGCCGGAGGGGTTGCTCAATGCTGCAGACATGTTGGTTTCCTGGTTGTTGCCGGGTAATGTTAAGGGGAATGATCAAAGTTGTGGCAACTGGATTCTACGATCATTCTGAAAAAATTTCAAATAGCGTTTATTGAATTCACAATATGAAAAATGGCAGGAAAAATCACCGTGAAAACCCCTACACTCCGATTCATGTCATCCCTGTCCTCCCAGGAACTTTTGTTTTCCGAACGGCGTTCGCCCAGAGCGCGTCTGCGGCTCTGGTGGTCCAGGCAAACACCGCAACGGCAAGACCGTTTTGCCATGCTGGCCCCGTTGGCCGCCGTGGTCTTGTTCCTGCTGGCAATCATGGCGGCCTTTAGCTATTTGCGCTTTGAAGAGAATGCGCGCGAGCGCGAAGCGGTCAACCGCGACATTGAATACACGCAGCAGCGCCTGCGCCTGCGCCTGCTTGAGCAGCAAGAGCAGTTCATGCGGTTTGCGCGCGAAATATCAAGCCGCGAAATCAGCCAGACCGGTTTCATGGCACGCGCCGAAGCCTTTGCCAACATTTATCCCGAGTTGCAGGGGCTGACCTGGATTGACGAGAAAAAACTGGTGCGAATCAGCTACAACACCGCCAGCCGCTTTGACCAACACCAAAATACCAGCGGCTCCAGCATCGAAGCCAAAGACACAATTGACAATTTTCATGCTGCGCGCGACTTGCTGCTGCCGATCTACTCCACACCACGCGCCCAGCCGAACCTGTCGGCGGTGCTGCAATTGCACTTGCCGCTGATCGAGAAAGTCAAGTTCAAGGGTGATTTGCTGGTGGAATACTCGATTGATGCCTTGTACCGCTATGGCTTGCCAGCCGAGATCACCTCCAAATACGCCGTCTCCTTTCACGACATCGACGGTCGGGTGCTGGCCGGCACCAGCGTCACCGAGGGCATGCTCCACCGACATATCCTGCCCTGGGACAACCCGATCAACACCTACGAAACACCGGTTTCCCCGGTCGGCAACGGCCTGAGCATTCGCGGTCAGGTCTATCGCACCTCGCTGGGGGTCATCGGCAGCGGACTATTCTGGCTGGTGATGGTGCTCAGTGCCGTCACCACCTGGCTGCTATGGGCCAACTGGCGCCATACCCGCCGGCGCATCCAGGCGCAAGACGCACTGATGCGCGAAACCGCCTTTCGCCGTGCCATGGAAAACTCGATGTTGACCGGCATGCGCGCCATGGACATGGAAGGCCGCATCACCTACGTCAATTCGGCCTTTTGCAGCATCACCGGCTGGAGCGAAGCCGATCTGGTTGGCCGCACGGCGCCGTTTCCCTATTGGCCAGACGAAGACTTCGATATTCTGAAAACCCGCCTGTCCGAAGAACTCGCCGGCCGGGTGGCCCCCAGCGGCATCCAGTTTCGGGTCAAGCGCAAGGACGGCAACATCATTGATGCCCACATTTATGTCTCGCCGCTGATCGACGCCTTTGGCCAGCAAGCCGGCTGGATGACCTCGATGACCGACATCACCGAGCCCAACCGGGTGCGCGAGCAACTGGCCGCATCGCACGAGCGTTTCACCACCGTGCTCGAAGCGCTCGGCGCCTCCATCTCGGTGGCCCCCTTGGGCAACGACGAATTGCTGTTTGCCAACAAGCTGTACCGCCTGTGGTTTGGCACGCGGGCGCAAGGCCACCTGCACCTCGCCGCCGAAGCTGGCGTGCCGACCCCGGTGCATAGCGATGAAACCCTCGATGTGGTGGACGCCTTTGCCGGGCTGCCGACCACCCATCTGCACGACAAGGAGGCCGAGAGCGCCGAGGTGTATCTGGGCAGCCTGGGCCGCTGGCTGGAGGTGCGCACCCGCTACCTGAGCTGGGTTGATGGCCGGCTGGCGCAAATGGTGATTGCCACCGACATCACGGCCCGGCGGCTGGCCGAGGAACAGTCCGAGGTGCAAGCCGAACGGGCGCAGGCCTCCAGCCGTCTGATCACCATGGGCGAAATGGCGTCGAGCGTGGCGCATGAGCTCAACCAGCCGCTCACTGCCATCAACAATTACTGCACCGGCATGGTGTCGCGCATCAAGGGCAAGCAAATCGACGAGGAAGAATTGCTCGTCGCACTGGAAAAAACCGCCCGCCAGGCGCACCGGGCCGGCCAGATCATTCAGCGCATCCGCTCGTTTGTGAAACGCAGCGAACCCAACCGCACCAGTGCCAACGTCGCCTACCTGGTTTCCGAGGCAGTGGAACTGGCTGAAATCGAGTTGCGCCGGCGCAATGTGAAGCTGACGCAGTATGTGGCGCCGGGCCTGCCCAGCTTGCTGGTGGATCCGATTTTGATCGAGCAAGTGCTGCTTAATCTGCTCAAGAATGCGGCCGAATCGGTGGACGCGGCGCAACGCCCGACGGCGCTGCGTCTGGTCAAGCTGCGCGTGGCGCCCCGGCAGGTCGATGGCAAGATGGTCATCGAATTCAAGGTCACCGACTCTGGCGACGGCATTGCGCCGGAGGTCATGGCCCGCCTGTACGAGGCTTTTTACTCGACCAAGGCCGAAGGCATGGGCATCGGACTGTCGCTGTGCCGCTCCATCGTGGAGTCGCACCGGGGGCGAATGAAAGCCGAGAACCTCTACAATGGCCAAGTGGTTTGCGGTTGCTGCTTTACTTTCTGGATACCCATGACAGACCTGACGCCGGCAGCATCGCAGCAGCGTTCGGAACAATTAGGAATTCAGGTTTTATCATGAGTTTGATCCCCAAAAAAGGCACCGTCTATGTCGTTGATGACGACGAGGCGGTACGAGATTCCTTGCAGTGGCTGCTCGAAGGCAAGGACTACCGGGTGCGCTGCTTTGATTCTGCCGAATCCTTTTTGAGCCGGTTCGACGCGCGCGAAGTGGCCTGTCTGATTGTCGATATCCGCATGGCCGGCATGAGCGGGCTGGAGTTGCAAAATCGCCTGATCGAGAGCCACTCACCCTTGCCGCTGGCCTTTATCACCGGCCATGGCGATGTGCCAATGGCGGTCGATACCATGAAAAAAGGCGCCATGGACTTTATCCAGAAACCCTTTAACGAAGAACAACTGGTGCCGCTGGTCGAGCGCATGCTGGAACAGGCGCGCGATGCGTTTGCCGGCTACCAGAGCGCCATCACCCGTGACGCGCTGCTGGCCCGCCTGACCTTGCGCGAGTCGCAGGTGCTTGAGCGCATTGTGGCCGGCCGGCTCAACAAGCAAATTGCCGACGACCTGGGCATCAGCATCAAAACCGTCGAAGCGCACCGCGCCAACATCATGGAAAAACTCGGCGCCAACACCGTAGCCGATCTGCTGAAAATTGCGCTCGGTCCCAACGCGGTAAAATTCTGAATTTTTTTTGCTGCACTAAATATAGCTACTAGCGCCCGTCCCATAAGGGCTAGAGGGCATTTTCATTCATAAAACTGTCGCATGACCCAATCTACTGCCTTGGCCCAGATCATTGACGGTATCGCACTGTCGCAACAACTCCGCGCCGACGTGGCGCGCCGGGTAAACGTCCTGAAAGCGCGCGGCATCACGCCCGGTCTGGCGGTGATTCTGGTCGGGGAAAACCCGGCCAGCCAGGTTTATGTGCGCAACAAGGTCAAAGCCTGTGAAGATGCCGGCCTGTATTCGGTGCTGGAAAAATACCCGCCCGACCTGTCGGAGGCGGCGTTGCTGGCGCGCATTGAAGCATTGAACCAGGACCCTGCCATTCACGGCATCCTGGTGCAGTTGCCGGTGCCGGCCCAGATTGATGCCGCCAAAGTGATCGAGGCGATCGCGCCCGCCAAGGATGTCGATGGCTTTCACATCGCCAGTGCCGGCGCACTGATGACCGGCATGCCCGGTTTCTGGCCCTGCACGCCTTATGGCTGCATGAAGATGCTCGAATCCATTCACTTTGACCTGCGCGGCAAGCACGCCGTGGTGATTGGCCGCAGCAACATTGTCGGCAAGCCAATGGCCCTGCTGCTGCTGCAACAACATGCAACCGTCACCATATGCCACAGCGCCACAAAAGATTTAAAAGCCATCACCTTGCAGGCCGACCTGATTGTGGCGGCGGTTGGCCGACGCAATCTGCTCACCGCCGACATGGTCAAGCCCGGTGCCGTGGTGCTTGATGTCGGCATGAACCGCAATGAGGCCGGCAAGCTGTGTGGCGATGTCGATTTTGCCGGCGTGCGCGAGGTCGCTGGCTACATCAGCCCGGTGCCCGGCGGGGTTGGCCCGATGACCATTGCCATGCTGCTGGTCAACACCCTTGAAGCGGCTGAACGGGCCAGCACCTGAGCCTGGCGGCGGCACCGTCTGCCTAAAATGATGCAACATGGCGGTCATTGCCTTGACGCGGCCTAACTGATGGAAACCATGAATCCCTTGCTCTCCTTTGATGACCTGCCGCTGTTTGACCAGATCGGCGCCGCGCATGTCGAACCCGCCATTGACCAGTTGCTGACCCAGGCCAACGCGGCGCTGACACAAGTCACGGCCCCGGACTTTGCGGCGCAATGGAACAGCATTGCGGCGGTGCTCGATGTCGCCACCGAGCGTTTGTCGCGCGCCTGGGGTGTGGCAAGTCACCTCAACAGCGTGGCCGATACGCCTGAGCTGCGCGCCGCCTACAACGCGTTATTGCCCAAAGTGACCGAGTTTTATACCCGGCTTGGCGCCGATGAGCGGCTGTATGCCAAATACAAGGCGATCAGCGCCGACAGTCTGAACGCTGAGCAGCGCCAGGCGCATCACAATGCCCTGCGCAACTTCGTGCTGGGCGGTGCCGAGCTGCAAGGCGCCGAGCGGGATCGGTTTGCCGCGATTCAGGAACTGCAAGCTGCAGCCAGCCAAAAATTCAGTGAAAACGCGCTCGATGCCACCGATGCCTTTGCCTGCTATGCCAGCGCCGATGAACTCGCCGGGGTGCCGGCCGATGTCATGCACACGGCCCAGGCGGCGGCCGAAACAGAAGGCAAAGACGGCTACAAGCTGACGCTCAAGATGCCCTGCTATTTGCCGGTCATGCAGTTTGCCAGCAACCGCGCCCTGCGTGAAAAACTCTACCATGCCTATGTGACACGCGCCTCGGACCAGGCGGCCGACGGGGCGCGCCAGTTTGACAACTCGGGCCTGATGCGCCAGATTCTGGCGCTGCGGCTCGAAGAAGCCAGACTGCTCGGATACCCCAACTTTGCCACGCTGTCGGTGGTGCCAAAAATGGCCGAATCACCCCGGCAGATCAGCCACTTTTTGCGTGATCTGGCCGGTCGGGCACGCCCTTTTGCCGAGCAAGACATGGCCGATTTGCGGGCCTTTGCCACCGAGCACCTGAACCTGCCTGATCCGCAAGCCTGGGACTGGCCGTATCTGAGCGAACAACTCAAGGAAGCGCGCTACGCCTTCAATGAGCAAGAGGTCAAGCAGTATTTTCCGTTGCCCACCGTGCTGGCGGGCCTGTTCAGAATTGTTGAAACCCTGTTTGAAGTCCGCATCCGGCAAGACCAGGCACCGGTCTGGCATGAATCGGTGCGGTTTTACCGCATTGAGCGCACGTCAGCGCAGGCGGGTGACCAGGCCAGCGAGTTGGTGGGCCAGTTTTACCTGGACCCGGCGGCACGCTCGGGCAAACGTGGCGGCGCCTGGATGGACGACGCGCGCGCACGCTGGCTTCGCCCCGACAACCACAGCCTGCAAACCCCGGTAGCACACTTGGTGTGCAACTTTGCCTCGGGGGTGGCCGGCAAACCGGCCTTGCTGACCCACGACGATGTCACCACCTTGTTCCACGAATTTGGCCACGGCCTGCAGCACCTGCTCACGCAGGTCAACGAACGCGATGTGTCGGGCATCAGCGGGGTCGAATGGGACGCGGTCGAATTGCCCAGCCAGTTCATGGAAAACTTCTGCTGGGAATGGGCGGTGCTGAAAAACATGAGTGCCCATGTCGATACCGGTCAGCCGATCGAACATGCGCTGTTTGACAGAATGCTGGCCGCCAAAAACTACCAAAGCGGCTTGCAGACGCTGCGCCAGATCGAGTTTGCCCTGTTTGACATGCTGCTGCACACCGACCACGACCCGGCAGACGAGCTGATGCCGCTGTTGCAGCAGGTGCGTGATGAAGTGGCGGTGCTCAAGCCGCCAGTCTGGGCGCGCCCGGCGCACACCTTCAGCCATATCTTTGCCGGCGGTTATGCCGCCGGTTATTACAGCTACAAATGGGCCGAGGTGCTGAGCGCCGATGCCTATGCGGCGTTTGAAGAAACGGCCGGTGCCGACGGCTTGCCGAATGTGCAAACCGGCCGAGAATTTCGCCAGACCGTGCTGGAAACTGGCGGCAGTCGCCCGGCCATGGCATCATTCAAGGCATTTCGTGGCCGTGAACCGACGCTGGATGCGCTGCTGCGCCACCAGGGCATGGCCTGATGCAAGAAAACAGGAGTTTGATCACATGCAACATTTCGCATCACATTCAACGCAAGCGCAGCCCGGCGCCGGTCGCTGGCTGGCGCACCTGGCATTGATTGGCTGCCTGCTGGCAGGGCTGCCCGGCTTGCTTCAGGCGCAAACGGTTTACCGCATCGTCGGCCCGGACGGCAAGGTCACGTTTTCCGACAAACCGCCAGCAGCAACTGACAAAGCAAGCGAGATCGAGACACCGGCCCGCAGGCCCGATGCCAGTGGTGCGCTGCTGCCCTATGCGTTGCGCGAGGTGGTCAGCAAGTACCCGGTGACGCTTTACACCTCGAAAGACTGCGCACCCTGCGACAGCGGTCGCAGTCTGTTGCGCGGGCGCGGCGTGCCGTTTGCCGAAAAGACCGTCAACACGAACGACGATATTGAATCCCTGCAACGCCTCAGCGGCGGCGCGTCGTTGCCGTTCCTGACTCTGGGCACGCAGCAAATCAAGGGGTTTTCCGAAGCGGAATGGACGCAGTACCTCGGCGCGGCCGGTTATCCTGAACAAAGCCTGTTGAATCCGGGCTTTCGCAACCCGCCGCCCACCCCGCTGGCACAGGTGCAGGCGGCGGTCGCGGCACCCGCCAAAGCCAGCGAGGCCAATTCCAATCCAGCACCAGCCCTGCCACCGCCGCCACGCGTCAGTCCGGCCAATCCGGCGGGTATCCAGTTTTAGCCAACCCGGCAAGGCCGGCTCAATAGCCCAGCACAATGCTGACGATGATGCCGGTGGCAATGGCGATCAGCACATAGTCGGCACCCACCTGCACCCAATGGCACAGGTCATCGCAATGGATTTCATGGTGGGTCCTCTCGTGATGAATGAATCCAGATGCTGCGCGCCGGATGTATCGCGTTTGTGAACGGCAAGGGAATTTGTGCAAAGAGCAGCAGCCGGCACCGGTCAGCGAAAATGGCGCATGAACTTGATTACCTCACCTTTTGCCAAAGAACCCGCGTTCGCCCATGGTCAGGCACCACGCACCGCCGTGTTGTACTGCAACCTCGGCACCCCCGATGCCCCAACGCCTGCCGATGTGCGACGCTTTTTGAGCGAATTTTTGGGCGACCCACGAGTGGTTGAAGTGCCTCGATTGCTCTGGTTGCTGATTTTGCACGGCATCATCCTGCGGTTCCGTCCGGCCAAATCAGCAGCCAAATACGCCAGCATCTGGAGCCGGGACGGCTCGCCGCTGAAAATCTGGACTGACAAGCAGGCCAAGTTGCTGCAAGGCTGGCTGGCCCAGCGCGGCCACGATGTGCAGGTGCGCTACGCCATGCGCTACGGCAGCACGTCGATTGCCTCGCAGCTCGATGCGCTCAAGGCCGCTGGCACCACCCGCGTGCTGATTCTGCCGGCTTACCCCCAATACTCGGCCACCACCACCGCCAGCCTGTTTGACGCGGTTTATCAATGGGCCGGGCAGACCCGCAACATTCCCGAACTGCGCTTTGTCAACCATTACCATGATGACCCGCGCTACATCGCCGCGCTGGCCGACAGGGTAGAAAAATACTGGTCTGGCAATGGCCGGCCCGATGTGCTGGTGATGAGCTTTCACGGTGTGCCCGAGCGCACCCTGCATCTGGGTGACCCCTACCATTGCGAGTGTTTCAAGACGGCCCGGCTGCTGGCCGAACAACTCGATTTGTCAAAAGCGCAATACACCGTCAGCTTCCAGTCGAGACTGGGCCGCGCCAAGTGGCTGCAACCCTATACCGAGCCAACCCTGATCAGCATGGGCCAGTCGGGCATCGGGCGGGTCGATGTGATCTGCCCGGCCTTTACCTGCGACTGCCTGGAAACCCTCGAGGAGATCAACCAAGAAGCCCGCGCGGCGTTTTTGCACGCGGGTGGCAAGGCATTTCATTACATCCCCTGCCTCAATGATGACCCGGCCTGGATTACCGCGCTGTGCGGCATCACCGAGCAGCATCTGGGTGGCTGGCCAACCCTGACCGCAGATCGTTCAACTGCACTGGCGGCCTCGCGCAGCCGAGCCCTGGCACTGGGTGCCCGCCAATAGCAGATTGAACTTGTTTGTCGGTGCTGGCGTGCGCATGCAAGACCGCAGCCGAGGCTTCAGGCCTTTGTTTTTTTATGCTTGCCAGCATCGACCGGTTTTACTGCTTTGGTATCGCGTGCTCCCGGCTTGGCGACTTTGTCAGATTTGTCTGATTTGCCGACCTTGTCGGCTTTGGTGTCCGATTTTTTCGAGACACCCGGTGCTGCCACGGCAGGTCCGGACAACTCTGCTTCCAGGCGCTCGCACAGCGTGCGCAATATCTTGACACGCGCATAGTTCTTGTCATTGGCTTCGACCAGCGTCCAGGGCGCATTGCCGGTGCTGGTGCGCTCCACCATGTCGCAGATCGCCATCTGGTAGTCGTTCCATTTCTCGCGATTGCGCCAGTCCTCCTGGGTGATCTTGAAGCGCTTGAAATCAATTTTTTCACGCTCCTGAAAACGCCGCAACTGCTCTTCCTGGCTGATTTGCAGCCAGAACTTGACCATGATGACACCGGCATCCATGAGTTCGTGCTCAAAGTCATTGATCTCGCTGTAGGCACGCAACCAGTCGGCTTCCGAGCAAAAACCTTCAACCCGCTCCACCAGCACCCGGCCATACCAGGTGCGGTCAAAAATCGCCACATGGCCATGCCGGGGAAGCTGACGCCAAAAACGCCACAAATGGGGCTGTGCCTTTTCTTCATCGGTGGGTGCCGCAACCGGGGTGACCTGGTATTGGCGGGCATCAAGTGCCGCTGCAATGCGGCGAATGGCACCCCCCTTGCCTGCTGCATCGGCACCCTCAAAAGCGCACACCAGTGAGCGATTTTTGAACCGCTCGTCACGAATCAGTTCCGACAGGCGCCCCTGCCATTGGGCCAATTCGTCCTTGTAGAGCTTGTCATCAAGCTTGAGCGTCAAATCCAGTTCGGACAGCACATTGCGGCCATCCAGGTTGACCCGCACCATCGGCGCGGTCGGCGCTGGTGACTGGTCCGGGTGGGCCAAGCGGCGCCTGAGCGCATCGAGCAACACCTGCCCGACGGTGAGCGAGCGGTAACGGTCATCGCTGCCCTCCACCACCACCCAGGGTGCCGCCGCCGTGTTGGTGATGCGCAGCAAGTGACCGGCCACTTCCTGCAGTTGGTCGTAGGTTTTCAGGCGGTCCCAGTTCCATTGGGTCACGCGCCAGGCGGTGCGCGGGTCGGCCTCAAGCGCCTTGAGCCGGGCACGCTGACCGTCTTTGGTCAGATGAAACCAGAACTTCAGCACCAACGCTCCTTCGTTGACCAGCATTTCTTCAAAACGGTTGATCTGCTGGGACCGGGCATCGAGTTCCTTCAACGACAGTGCGCCCTGAATGCGCTCGCGAATCGGGTCTGAATACCAGGAACCGGCAAAAATGCCGATGCGCCCCTTGGGCGGCAAGGAGCGCCAATAGCGCCACATCGGAGGGCGCTCGCGCTCTTCATCGCTCGGCTCGGAAAACGCCAGCGTCGATAAAAACCGGGGGTCCATCCATTCATAAAGGGTGTTGATGGTTTCACCTTTGCCGGCACCATCCTGGCCGCTGATCAGCACCACCACCGGAAACTTGTGCTGGGTGAACAAATCCACCTGCGCCTCCTGCATCGCTGCCCGCAGCACCGGAACTGCCTCGCGAAACACCGACTTGTCCAATTTGTGTCCAATTTCTGCTGATTCAAACATACAAGACTTTCAGGATAAGGTGCCGACTCAAAGAAAGTGAAAAGTTCAGCGATGCAGGCTAGTCTAGACCAGTACCGCTGCCGCAGGACTGACGACCCGCTGAAAATCTGCACCCATTTCATCCGGCCAGCAGGTCATCCAACACCAGACTGCTGATGCCGGCAGCGGACTTGAACAGCCCATAAATGGTGTGCTGGGACTCACAGCAGCAGGGTCGATCAGGGGTAACATCGGTAGAACATAACTCTGACGTCGTTGGTCATCAAGGAAAAATCGTGCAAGCCACCAAGTACAAGATTTGGGTTCAACTACTCACAACAATTGGGGCCGCACTGCTGATCGTCTGGACTGGCGTGATCATCTGGCAGGGCCATGTGACACGTCAAGCCGCCCTGGACCAGGCCACCGACTTTTCCAAAAGCATGCACGATGCCACCATGGCCGGCCTGACCGGCATGATGGTGACCGGCACGGTGGCGCAACGCGATATTTTCCTCGACCAGGTCAAGCAGCTCGGCTCGGTTCGTGACGTGCGGGTGCTGCGGGCCGAAGCGGTAGTCAAAATTTTTGGCCCGGGCACCGCCAAGGACGACTCGGCACCCGATGCCATCGAGCAAAAAGTGATGCAAACCGGCACTGCCATCATTGTGGTCGAATCCGATGCCAAGGGTGAATACCTGCGGACGGTGCGACCTGCGCTGGCTTCCAAAAACTCGCTGGGCAAGGACTGCACCACTTGCCATGTTGCCGCCGAAGGCACGGTGCTGGGGGTGGTCAGCATGAAGGTGTCGCTGGACAAGGTCAATGCCAGCCTGGCCGATCAGCGTATCAAGTCGATGCTGGCGGCACTGATCACCTGCATTCCGGTGCTGATGCTGATTTACCCCTTTATCCGCCGGGTCGTGACACAGCCCCTTGAATACTGTGTGCAAGTCGCCCGCGGCATTGCCCAGGGTGACCTGACGCAGAAAATTCAAGTGCGCTCAAGCAATGAAATGGGGCAGTTGCAACAAGCCCTGAAAGACATGAACACCAGCCTGGAGCTGATCGTGCACCAGGTGCGGGCCGGCACCGACTCGATTTTCAGTGCCTCAAGCGACATCGCCAGCGGCAATCTGGATTTGTCCAATCGAACCGAAATGCAGGCCAGCTCGCTGGAAAGCACCGCCGCCTCGATGGCGGAAGTCACCTCGGCCGTCAGCAAAAACGCCGAGCATGCGCGCCACGCCAACGAGCTGGCGCATTCCGCCTCGGATGTGGCGCTGCGGGGTGGCACGGTGGTGTCTTGCGTGATCGACACCATGGGGTCCATCAACCAGTCTTCCAAACGCATAGTCGATATCATTGCGGTGATTGACGGTATTGCCTTTCAGACCAATATTCTGGCGCTCAACGCCGCCGTGGAAGCGGCGCGTGCCGGCGAACAGGGCCGTGGCTTTGCCGTGGTGGCCTCCGAGGTGCGCCATCTGGCCAAACGCTCTGCCGATGCGGCGCGGGAAATCAAGATGTTGATTGGCGACTCGGTCACCCAGGTGGAGGCCGGCAGTGTTCTGGTGCAGCAAGCTGGCCGCACCATGAACGACATTGTCGAGAGCATCCGCAATGTGACCGACATCATGGTTGAAATCTCGGCTGCCGAGGTGGAGCAGACCGAGGGTATCGAGCGGGTCGGCAGCGCCATCGACCAGATGAACCAGGTAACCCAGCAAAATGCCGCGCTGGTGGAACAAGCCGCAGCGGCGGCCCAGTCGCTGCAAGACCAGGCCGAGCACCTTGAGCAGGTCGTCAGCACCTTCAAGGTTTTAGGACAAAATCAGGCTCAAGCCCTTATTGGACGTGCCTGAGTAGCTATTATTTTTCTAGCTATTCAGTCAGCAGGTCAGGTTGATCTGTTGCAACCCGGCCATTCATTTTTTCGTCAACCTCCCATGCCCGCAACCTGCTGCAACATCCACTGGCTTGAAGCCGACCTGGCCCGCTGTGCCCGCTGGCGCTGTGAACGTGGCACACCGGCACCGCAGCGGGTGCTGCTGGCCGACGACACCCTCAGCGCCGACGCGGCTTTCCGACTGGTCTGCGAAGGCACCGCCCTGCTCTGGCGCGGTGACTTCCAGAATGCCCGCCAACTGCTGCAGGCGCTGGCCCGCCGGGTCGATCAGGTGCCCAAACGCAAGCGCAAACAGGCCGAACAAGTGGTGCCAATGGCCCAAGCCTTCAACCAGCATCGTCAAACGCAGTCGCGGCGGGCGCGGCTGCTGGGCATGCTGCTGATCGAGTTCAATGCCGACTACAGCATCGCGCTGCGCCGCGCGCCCGACTTCAGATTGGCGTGTACCGAGGCGTGGGGCCAGGCAGAGCCGGCTGGCGGCAACTCGGTGGCCTCGCTGCGCGAACTGCTGGGCATCGGCAGCGCCCACCAATGGCGCCGGACCGGCATCGACATTGCAGCACTTGGCGAGCCACCCAACAACCGGATTCACCCGCATTACGGCGTGTTTTCACCGGTTCGCGGCGAATACATCGGGCTGCTGGCCAGCGCCCATTTGCCCAAGCCAGCCAAGGGGCAGGATGGCATCACGGCGTTTGACATCGGCACCGGCACCGGGGTGCTGGCGGCCGTGTTGGCGCGCCGGGGCGTGGCGCACATCCAGGCCACCGACACCGACCCCCGGGCGCTGGCCTGCGCGCGTGACAATCTGGCCCGCCTTGGCCTGCTCCATCAGGTCAGCCTGCAAGACGCCGACTTGTTTCCTGATGGCCAAGCCGCGCTGATTGTCTGCAACCCGCCCTGGCTGCCGGCCCGGCCCGGTTCGCCGCTGGAGCGTGCCGTGTATGACGACGGCAGCCGCATGCTCAAGGGTTTTTTGCAGGGCTTGCGCGCCCATCTGGAACCGCGCGGCGAAGGCTGGCTGATTCTGTCCAATCTGGCCGAACACCTGGGCCTGCGCACCCGCGACGAACTGCTGGCGCTGTTTGAGCAAAACGGCCTGCGCGTCATCAGCCGCATTGATGCCCGGCCAACACACCCCAAAGCCAGCGACCCCGGCGATGCCTTGCACCAAGCGCGTGCCAAAGAAGTCACCTCCTTGTGGCGGCTGGCGGCCCAGCCCGAACCAGCCCACCCAGAACAGTGCTTGCCGTAAAGCGGTTGCTGGCTGCCGGCTGCTGATCCGGACTGTTGTGCCAAATCAGGCTCTGGCCCTTACGGGAGATGCGTACTTGGCTATGATAAATAGAAATCCCTGAAACCAGCCAAGAGGTTCACCCATGCAATCACGTTCCATCACACAGTTGATCAGACTATGGTCTGGCAGCACCCTGCTGTTTGCCGCAGCCGCCCTGGCCCAGCCGGCCACGCCAGCCAAAGCCGCCAGCACTGCGGCAAGCGCTACCTGCCCGCCGATCCTGAATCACCGCTTCAACCGGCTGCAAGACGAAGCGCCACAAAACCTGTGCCAATACGCTGGCCGGGTGATTCTGGTGGTCAACACCGCCAGCTTTTGCGGCTTTACCGGACAGTATGAGGGGCTGGAGGCCCTGTATGCCAAATACCAGGCCCGGGGGCTGGTGGTGATGGGTTTTCCATCCAACGACTTTGGTCAGCAAGAGCCGGGCAGCGACAAGGAGATTGCCGATTTTTGCTTTAACACCTACGCCGTCAAGTTTCCGATGTTCTCCAAAACCGTGGTGTCGGGTGCGGCACGCAACCCGCTGTACGCGCAGTTGGCCAAAGAAACCGGACAAACCCCCAAATGGAACTTCCACAAATACCTGATTGACCGCAACGGCCAAGTGGTGGACAGCTTTGGCAGCCTGACCGGCCCGCAAAGCAAAAGCCTGGTGGCGGCCATTGAAAAAGCACTGTGACGCATCCGATGGACAAGCTGCGCATTGACAAATGGCTGTGGGCCGCCCGCTTTTACAAGACCCGCAGCCTCGCGTGTGACGAAATTGACAAGGGCCGGGTGCAGGTCAACGGTGCCAGCGTGAAGCCGGCGCGTGAAGTCAAGGCCGGCGACAGTGTGCAGTTGCGCACCGGCCCGATCCTGCGCACCGTGACGGTGCTGGCCATCAGCGACAAGCGTGGCCCGGCACCGGTGGCAGCACTGCTATTCAAGGAAACCGATGAATCAATGCGTTTGCGCAGCCAGGCAGCCGAACAGCGCCGGCTGGCCCCCGAGCCAGCCCTGACGCTGACCGAGGGTCGCCCGACCAAACGGGACCGGCGCGATGCCGAAAAAATGCGCAGCGGCGGCTGGGGTGACCGGTGGAGCGCATCGCTGGATGACTGAGGTGCCCAGCAGCAATGGGTTAACGTGAAACACACCCGTTCGTGCTGAGCTTGTCGAAGCATCGTCTCGGTAGAAAGGCCCTTCGACCCTTCGGCCCTTCGGCCCTTCGGCAAGCTCAGGACTGGTCAAGCTCAGGACTGGTCAAGCTCAGGACAGGCCAAGCTCAGGGCGAACGGGCGTAGTTGGACGAACGGTTTCATTATTCGGGGTGGCTGGCCTGACTATGCGATGACCAAGCACAGCCGCCCGCCTTATGCGGTTGACGCAACGCTCAAGCGTGCTCACAGCGACAGCGCCGCGCCGCTGGAGCGCTGGCTCAGCCTATGAGTAATCCAGCGGCCCCGCAACATTTTTTGTATTTCTTGCCGCTTCCACATTTGCATAGATCATTGCGACCAATTTTTTCCGATTGAATCGGCATCGGTGGATTTAAGGCTCTTTCCAAATCAGAAATATCTTCTGGTTTATCTGACTCCAAGCCAATGATGTAGTGCCATCCATGTTCAGCGCATGTTTCTGTGACATACCTTGCTTTTTCATCCGAATGCACCCGGACGATGATGGGTCTTTCCTTGCTTCCAAGTTTTTTCATGGTTTTCTCGCATTAGTTGAGTTTTTTCCTGCGTTAAAGCGCTTATCTTAGCTGACAATTTCAGCATCATTTTGGCATCCAGCCCTTATGCAGCAAGCGCTAGCAGCTATTTAATATACAGCGTTTCCACCTCAAACCCGACCACCGTCCGGCTGGCTTTGCTGAACTCCACGCCAATCTGGTGAATCGGCTGCCCGAGTGCCAGATAGGGCCGGGCATAACCCTTGTCCTTGATTTGCTGCAGCGCCCGGCCCTCTGGCTCAATCTCGACCACCTTGAATTCAAACAAAAAAATCTGCCCGTTCAGGCGCACAGCCATGTCAAGCCGACCGACGTTGCTGCTTTTTTCGCAGTCCACATCCAGCCCGAGCGCGGCAAAGTAGCTGTAGAACACGCTGGCGTAATAACCCTCGTAGTCAGCGATGTCGTTGTTGATAAACCACTGGTTCGGGATGCTGAAATAAAAGGCGGTAAACAAGCGCTTCATGCCGTCAAAGTCGCAGGCCAGCAGCAGATCGTAAAGCTGTGGGGCCAGGTCGCTCTGGCGCGCCGGGTCGTGGCTGAAACGCTCCAGCAGCGCACCGTTGAGGCTGCTGCGCACCTCCAGATTGGGGTAGCACAGGGTGAATTGCGTCATGCCGGGCAGCCGGCGCACGCTGTCGATGGTCAGGTAGCCGGTCTGGAACAGCAGCGCTTCGATCGACATGGTATCGACATCAAAGGTCGATAACAGGCTCTCGGAGGCGACGATGCGGCCCAGTTCTGGCGTGAAGGTGCGGCGCTGCAGCAGCAACTGCACCAGAAAGTCGGGCGTGCCGGTCTCGAACCAATGGGCACGGAATTCGCGCGTGTCAAACAGCAGCAAGGCATCAAACGGGTTATAGACGCGGGTACCAAGCCAGTTGTAGCCGTTGTACCAGTCGCGGATTTGCTGGCGGTCCAGGTCAAACAGTTCCGCGGCAAAAACGCTGTCAATCTCGTCATCGGTGTAGCCGCAAAGCGCGCTGTAGCGTGCATCGAGGGTGATGTCTTTCAAATTGTTCAGCCCCGAAAACAGGCTGACCAGGCTGTTTTTGCTAACCCCCGTGAGCATGGCAAAGTGGATGTTGGCATCTTGCCCCTTGATCACCGAATACAGGTCACGCAGGCCATCGCGCATGTCGCGCGCCACGGGCTTGTCGGTGATGTTGTCGAGAATCGGCTTGTCGTATTCATCCACCAGCACCACCACGCGCTGGCCGTACTGGGCGCTGGCGGCCTGAATCAGCTCAGAAAAGATACCGGCTACCGATTGATTGCGGCACTGCACGCCCAGTCGGTCTTGTTGTTCGGTCAAGAGTTCGCGAATGCGCTGCGCCAGGGCTGCTGCGCTGTGCAGCACACCAATGCTGAAGTCAATGCGGATCACCGGGTAGCGGCGGTTCCAGTCCCAGCGCGTCTGCGCTGCCAGACCGGTGAACAAATCGCGCTGCCCTTCAAAGATATCTTTGAGGGTGTCAATCAGCAGGCTTTTGCCAAAACGCCGGGGGCGGCTTAAAAAATAGTATTTGCCGGTTTCGATCAAATCCAGTGCCAGGCCGGTTTTGTCGGCGTAATAACAATTGCCTTCGCGGATTTGCCGAAAAGTCTGAATGCCGATGGGCAGCTTGCGCCGCTTCAGTGGCCCGGTGGTGGTGGTGGCTGTGGTGGACATGGTCGCATTTTAGGGATGCGCCCAGAGCACCATGATGCGGCGCGCAGGCGGATCACATTTGCTATTGATTAGGGATTGATTTTTAACCATCAAATCAGCTTGTAGTGCTCGTATTACATGCGCTGACAGCTACAAAATAGATATTGTTTTATCGGTGTGCAGCGTTTGGCAGTACCTGGGCGGCCCACTGGTTCAGGTTTTGACCGCTGGCTTGCGCGACGATCAGGGCCGCACGGTGAATCTCGGGTGCCACCCGAAGCATCCAGCGTCATCGGCGAAGTGGGCGATGCCTGAAAGCCGTCAAGCGCTGAATTCTTTTGCCTTTCGGCGAAAGCCGCGCAGTTTGGTGGGTACACTGATTTTCAAACCAATCGACTGGCCGCAGATGCCAGCGACTGACCCCCAAAGATGCGTTTGCGGGGGAGGTGCATATCAAGCGTTGTTGATGTGCAAAAACGCACCCACTGTCTTTCAAACTACCTGGACTGCCCCCGGCAGCGCTTTGTCATGCTCAAAAATAGCTTCGTCTTTGTCGATTCTCGCGTCAGTAACTACCAATCCCTGCTTGCCAGCCTGGCCGAACCAGCGGAAGTTTTTGTGCTCAATGGTGAGTCGGATGGTCTGGGCCAGATGGCGGCCCAACTGCAAGGCCGAACCGGCATGATGCGATTCACGTCATTTCGCATGGCAGCCAGGGGACGCTGTATTTGGGCAGCACGGTGCTTGATAGCGGGAATCTGGCGGCGCACGGCCTGCAGCTTGCCAGCATTGGGGCTGCTTTGAGCGTTGGCGGGGATATTTTGCTGTATGGCTGCAACGTGGCGCAGGGGGATGCCGGTTTGCAGTTCATCACCGCGCCGAATAGAAACCCTTCAGTCAGTGCCATTGGCCTCTAGCCCTTATGCAGCAAGCGCTTGAAGCTATTTAATTTGCAGCGTTTCAACCTCAAACCCGACCACCGTCCGGCTGACTTTGCTGAACGCCACGCCAATCTGGTGAATCGGCTGCCCGAGTGCCAAATAGGGCCGGGCATAAGCCTTGTCCTTGATTTGCTGCAGCGCCCGGCCCTCTGGCTCAATCTCTAGTGAGGTGGGTGGCGTCATGCCGACGCTTGGCCGGTTGACGGTATGGGGGCAGACCGTCCTGGTCAACACTGACCCGAACCTGGGTCCGGTGACAGTATGTGTTCAACGCCAGCCGGGTCTTGTTGCAGGCCGGCTTGCCCGACAAGGCGGTGCTGGATGTGACCGGGCAGGTTCAATCGGTGGACCAGACGCAGCGCAGCACACAGGTGTTGACCCAGGACGGCCAGACGCTCAATGTGAGCTTTGCTGCCGCCGACACGCTGCCCGCAATGGGCGAGACCGTGCGGGTCGAGGGTTTCTGGAAAGACAACACCTTGCAAGTGCGCGACCTCAGCCGCCCACCGCTTGCCGACCAGTCCCTGATCCATCTGGAAGGCATCGTTGACGCCGTTGCCAGCGGGCAATTCAGCCTGAACGGACTGCAGATCTTCGTTGACCCGATTCAGTTTGCAACCCTGCAAGTCAAACGGGGCGAGCGGGTCGAGATTCTGGTCAAGCTGCTTGATGGCCGCTATCGCCTGGTGCGCATCGAATCAAAACCGCCACGGCGCTGAGGGCTCGCAACGCCAGGTAAGCTTTTTTGCCTTGGCGCGATGCCATAATCGCGCTCCATGAACTTTTTGCACATCCTGCGCAACACACCCTGGCTGGCCAAATTGGCCCTGCTGTGGTTTGCCTTGACGCTGGGTGTGGCAGTGGCATCCCCGATGGTCAGTCCGCAGCAAGAGCTGATGATCTGCAGCGCGGCGGGCATGGTCAAGCTGACACTCAATGCCGATGGTTCGGTCAGCAGCACGCCCAGCGCACAGGCACACTGCCCGCTGTGCGTGGCGGGTGGCGCGCCGCCGGGCTTTGTCAGCCAGGGTGTCGAACCACTGGCACTGCCACTGGGCCGCGTGCTGCAAAGCATCCCGGCGGCCCGCATGGCAGCGGCCACCGCCGCACCGCCGCCCTCGCGCGGCCCCCCAAACGCCGTTTAAACAATCAAATTGATAGCTGTCAGCGCACGTCTGACGTGGGCTAGAGGCTGATTTGATGCCTATTTCCGGCAACTTTGCCAGCCCCTTGTATTGACCTGATGCGGCCCTGCCGGTCTGACGATTCAGCCACTTTTGGTTTCTCTGTTGCTGCGTATTCAATAGCTGTCAGCGCAGGCTGCACAAGGGCTGGAGGCCGATTTGGTTCATAAAACATTGTTATTGCCGGTTTTTTTCGTATTGCCATTTTTCAACTCACCAAGGAACCCCATGAAATTCAAATCCCTGCTCACCGCCAGTGCCCTGACGCTTGCCACCCTGAGCGCTTGCGCCCAGGTCGAGGTGCAAAACGCTTGGGCGCGTGCCACCGTCAAGGGCCAGATGGCCACCGGCGCCTTTATGACCCTGACCGCCAAAGACGGCGCCAAGCTGGTCAGCGGCTCATCGCCGGCAGCCGGTGTCACCCAGGTGCATGAGATGAAAATGGAGGGCGGCGTGATGAAAATGGCCGAGGTCAAGGGTGGCCTGGAGCTGCCCGCCGGCAAGGCGGTTGAACTCAAGCCGGGCGGCTACCACATCATGCTGATGGACCTGAAGCAGCCCCTGGCCAAAGACAGCAGCGTGCCGCTGACCCTGGTGTTCAAGGATGCCAAAGGCGTGGAAAGCAAGCTGGAATTGAAAGTTCCGGTGGCCGCCACCGCGCCCGGCGGCAAGGCAGCCCCCGCCATGGACCATTCGGCGCACGGTGCCAAGCCCGCCGCCAGCCACTGAGCTTTTCTTGACCCCTTAAGCCTGTGTACCCGGCCAAGCCATTGTTCGCAAGCGCCCAACCGTGTCGCCCCTGGGCGCTGTGGCTGGCGCTGCTGCTGGCTGTGTTTGCTGCATTGGCACCTGCCGTGTCGCATGCGCTGAACTGGGCGCGTGGCGACAACACCCGGCTGGTGGAGGTCTGCACCAGCGCCGGGCCGCGCTGGATGGTGCTGGGCCAGGTGCAGAGCAACACGAACCTTGCCGACACCCCAGCCAATTCTCCTGCGGCGACTGACGGACCGGCTCACGGGCAGATTTTTGACCACTGCCCGTTTTGCCTGTTGCAGGCCGACCGCAGCGCACCGCCGCCGCAACAGTGGTCTGCAACATTCGCAGTGCCCGGACGAGCCGTGGCACCGGCAAAGTCGCAGACGTCTTTCTTTCCCACCTTCACCGCACCCATACCCCCGCCACGCGGGCCACCTGCCCCTGTTTGAATCATTTGTATAGCGCCTTGCACAGTCCCCATAAGGGCTTGAGGCGTTTTTGATTCTATTCAGGAGCCAAGCGTGAATACACATTTCAGAGGGATCGCCAGGGCGGTCCAGGGGATGATTTGCGTGGCATCCAAAATTTCTGGCGCGCCGGCAGCCAGACCGTCAAGGTCTGGGGGCAAACACCGCGCGACCTAAGCCAGTGGCCCACAGCGCCACTGCTTGCCTGTTTTACTTATCTTTTTTTTGACTCCCGCTGGAGACTTCACATGAACAAATTTTTCACACCCACCCTGGCTGCAAGCGGCCTGATGGCTGCCGCCGTATTGACCGCCTGTGGCGGCGGTGGCGACGCCACGCCCGTGCCGACACCCGATAAGGCGGTCTCGATCAGCTTTGCTGCCGTCAACGGCACTCAGCCGGTCAAATGCGGCACCCAGCTCACTGGCATGGGTACGACGGGCCTGGCCGCAGATGTCAAAGACCTGCGCTTTTACATCACCAACCTGGCGCTGCTCAATGACAAGGGAGTGGCGGTGCCGGTCAAGCTCGATGCCAATGTCTGGCAACTGACCCAGGGCACCGAGACCGTGTCGTTGATTGATCTGGAAGATGCCACCGGCGTTTGCGCCACCGGCACCGCCGCCACCCATGCGGTCATTACCGGCACCGTGCCTGCGGGCACTTATGTCGGCCTGAAAGCCAGCGTCGGCGTGCCCGAGGCCATGAACCACAGTGCTGCCGCAGGCGGCGTGCCACCGCTGGACAGCACGGCGCTGCTGTGGTCCTGGCAGTCCGGGCGCAAGTTCACCAAGATCGAGCTGAACCCGGTCGGCGGCATCACACAGGCCGTGGCGGCAACCGCCACCACGCCGGCCAGCAGCGCGATCATCACCACTTACAACCTGCACTTGGGTTCAACCGGCTGCACGCCCAGGCTGGATGTGGCTGGCGTGGCGATTCCAAATTCCGGCACCTGCACCAACCTGAACCTGTCTGACTTCAGCCTGGCCGCGTTTGATGCCGGCACGCAAAACGTGGCGCTGGATCTGGGGCAACTGTTCAAGACCACTGACCTGACCCAGGACAAAGGTGGCGCGCCAGGCTGTATGTCGGGTGCGACTGACCCGGAATGCCCGGTTATGTTTACCGAACTGCAAATCAGCTTTGGCAGCGGCTCCACCGGCTTGCCAATCAACGCTGGCGCAGCACAGAAAATCTTCAAGGCGATGGCCAAGTGATGTTTGAACACCGCCATTTCAGATTGAAACTGTCGGTGACCAGCGCCCTGGCCGGGGCGCTGGCAGCAGTGTGCGGGCTGGCCGGCTGTGGCGGCAATGGCTCGTCCTCCGGTGACGCCAGCGCCAGCACAACCACGGCCTGGGTCTGGGCCTTGCCCGGCGGCTTTCCGACACCGGCAGTGCCTGCCGACAACCCGATGTCGGCGGCCAAAGTGGACTTGGGGCGCTTCCTGTTTTACGACAAGCGCCTCTCGGGCAACGGCACCCAGGCCTGTGCCAGTTGCCATTTTCAGGACAAGGCTTTTACCGACGGGCTTGCCGTGTCGCGCGGCTCCACCGGCGAATTCACCGCCCGCAATGCACAAGCCCTGGGCAATGTGGCCTACAGCCCGACGCTGACCTGGGCCAACCCCTCGCTGGTGGTGCTGGAGCGGCAGATGGAGGTGCCGTTGTTTGGCGAGAACCCGGTCGAGATGGGCATCACCGACCGCAACAAGGCAGCAGTGTTGCAGCGCTTTGCCGATGCCGCGCTGTATGCGCCGAAGTTTGCCGCAGCCTATCCGGTCGATGCAAACCCCGTCAACTGGGGCAATGTCATCAATGCGATTGCCACTTTTCAGCGCTCGCTGATCAGCGGCAACAGCAAATATGACCAGGCGACGTCCGGACTGGCCGTGTTCAGCGTCGCCGAGCAGCGCGGCAAAGACCTGTTTTTTGGTGACAAAGCCGCATGCACCCAATGCCACCAGGGCTTTAACTTCAATGACCAGGTGATTGATGCCAGTTCGCAGGCGGTCAAAAAGCCGTTTCACAACATCGGCTTGTACAACATCGGCGGCAGCGGCGCGTACCCTGAGCCGAACCGGGGCGTGATGGAACTCAGTGGCCTGTACCAGGACATGGGGGCGTTTCGGGCACCGAGCCTGCGCAATGTGGAAGTCACAGCGCCCTATATGCACGACGGCAGCGTGGCCACGCTGGAAGAGGTGCTCGACATCATTGCCGAGGGCGGGCGCAATATCGCCAGCGGTGCCAATGCGGGCGACGGACGACAAAATCCTTTCAAAAGCCCGCTGGCCAGGCCGCTGGCGCTGACCGCCCAGGACAAGGCCGACCTGATCGCCTTCCTCAAAACCCTGACCGACCCGGATTTCCTCGGCAATCCGCTGCAGTCGGATCCGTTCAAGCTGCCATGAAGCGCCCTGATTTGCTATTGATGATAGAGCTGCCTGCGCAGTACAGACAAGGGTTAGAGGCCAATGGCACTGACTTAAGAGGTTCCCGTTCGGGCTGAGCTTGTCGAAGCCTTCGAGAACCCTTCGACAAGCTCAGGGCGAACGGGAGAATTTGGCAAGCAATTGTGCTTAAGTCAGTGCCATTGGGGTTAGAGGCTTATTTTGTATAAATTTTGTTGAAAGAAAGCGTATTCATGAAGACCTCAACATCAAGTCCAGACAACTGTTTATTGGCTGCGCGTGAAGCGTTGTCAGCGCCTGACCAGACGCAAATGTGGCGTGTTGCATCAGGCGCGCTGCGCATTGACAGTGGCACCGAGAGCGAAGCCAGCCGGTTCATGCGACTGGCCTTGCCCGGCGATGTGATTGGCGTCGAGCAATGGGCCGGCACCCACGACCGCCTGGGCTTTCGGGCGCTGACCGAGGTGTGCCTGACCCCGGTGGAGGCCAGCGGCGCGGCGATGATGCAAATCCTGATGGAAACCGTGGTGGTGGCGCACCAGCGCTGCCGCCAGGTGGTCACACTGCGCACCGGGCCGGTGTCGCAACGGGTTAAATGCTTGCTGCTGATGTTTGCCGACAGCGCCAGCCCGGATGCCAACCGGAGCGCGGAATGCGCGCTGCCTGACCTGAGCGACATGGCCGATATTCTGGATGCCGCGCCAGAGACCGTGTCACGGGTGTTCAGCAGCATGCGCCAGCTTGACTTTTTGCAAGACCGCAAGCCGCACAAAGCGCGTTTCAACAGCCTGGCGCTGCGGGCGCAGGCGCTGATTCCGGGCATGACCGCCAGCTCGGCGCTGCAGCGCAGCCAGTTGGCGGGCGCTTGAAGTCGCCTGCGCAGCCGACAGCGTTGCGGCATTGACATTTACTCCCTGCATTGACCACCATGAACTTTCGCTTGACCACCCTGGCGGCCACACTGGCCACCCTGCCATTTGCCGCTGCGACCCAAGAGATGAAGACATTGGATGCCGTCACTGTGACCGCACCCAAAATGGCGCCGTTGGGCGCCTCAGAGGTGTCTGAGGCCACGCTGGCCCGCCAGCGCGCAGCCAGCAGCGACAGCGCCCGCCTGTTGCAGGACATTCCCGGCATCAGCCTGTATGCTGCCGGCGGGGTGTCGAGCCTGCCCGCCATTCATGGCCTGGCCGACGACCGCATCCGCATTCAGATCGACGGCATGGACTTGATGGCGGCCTGCCCGAATCACATGAACTCGGCGCTGTCCTACATTGACCCGACCCGGGTCGGCAGCATCACGGTGTTTGCCGGCATCGCCCCGGTGAGCGTCGGCGGCGACAGCCTGGGCGGCACGATTGCGGTGAAGTCTGCGCCGCCCGAATTTGCCGACAGCCCCGAGCAGGTCGGTGCCAAGGGGCAGGTGGGTGCGTTTTATCGCAGCAATGGCCAGGCCAAAGGCGGCAACGCCGGTGCCACCTTTGTCGGCCAGAACGTCAATGTGTCGTACCACGGTGCCAGCACCCAGTCAGCCAACTACCACGCAGGTGCCGATTTCAAGGTACCCGGCCCCGGCGCTGTCGGCGGGCCTTGGCTGGCGGGCGACGAGGTCGGCTCAAGCAGCTTCGATGCACAAAACCATGACCTGGGGCTGGCTGTTCGGCACGACAAGCATCTGCTGCAACTCAATGTCGGCTGGCAGCGCCTGCCGTTTGAAGGCTTTCCCAACCAGCGCATGGACATGACGGGCAACGACAGCACCCAGATCAACCTGCGCTACAACGGCGAATTTGACTGGGGGCGGCTACAGGCGCGGGTGTTTGACCAGGACACCGAGCATGTCATGAACATGGGGCCAGACCGCTTCAGTTATGGCCTGCTTGGCATGCCGATGAACACCAGTGCCAAAACCCAAGGCGCCATGCTGCAGGCCGACTTGGCGCTGTCTGATCGCGACTTGGTCAAAGCCGGCGTCGAATCGCACAGCTACACGCTGTACGACTGGTGGCCGCAGGCCGGTGGCGTGATGGGGCCGCGCAGCTTCTGGAATGTGGACTACGGCCGGCGCGACCGGCGCGCCATTTTTGGCGAATGGGAAGCGCAGTGGAGCGAGCCGTGGTTGAGCCAGATTGGCGTGCGCCATGAGACCGTCAAAACCAATGCCGGCCCGGTGCAGGGCTACAACGCGCAGGCCATTTGGGCCAGCGATGCGGCTGCCTTTAACGCGCAGAGTCGCCAGCGCACCGATCACAACCTGGACTTCACCGCGCTGGCCCGCTACACGCCCGATGCCACACAGACCTTTGAGGCCGGTTTTGCCCGAAAAACCCGCTCGCCCAACCTGTACCAGCGTTACGCCTGGTCCACCCAGCCAATGGCTACGCTGATGAATAATTTTGTCGGCGATGGCAATGGCTATGTCGGCAATCTGAACCTGAAGCCCGAAGTGGCGCACACCCTGAGCGCCAGCGGCGACTGGCACGATGCAGGGCAAAAGCAGTGGGGCATCAAGGCCACGGCTTATGTCACCGTGGTGCAGGATTACATCGACGCGCAGCGCTGCAGCATTGGCCAATGCGGTGGCGCGGGCAACCTGGGCGCCAGCACCGGGTTTGTCAACTTGCAGTATGTCAACCAGTCGGCACGGCTGGCTGGCCTGGATTTGTCGGGCAGCGTGTTGCTGGGTACAAGCACCGACTTTGGCAGTGTCAAAGGCACGGGCGTGCTGAGCTATGTGCGGGGCAGTAACCAGACCACCGGCGATGGCCTCTACAACATCATGCCGCTCAACGCCCGGCTGGCGCTGGTGCTAAGCCAGGGCCGTTGGAGCCATAGCGCCGAAATGCAACTGGCAGCAGCCAAAACCCAGGTGTCGCAAGTCCGCAATGAAGTACCCACAGCGGGTTATGGCCTGCTGAACCTGCGCAGCAGTTATGAATACAAGCAACTGCGCCTGGATCTGGGCGTCGAAAACCTGCTGAACCGCTTTTACGCCATGCCACTGGGCGGGGCTTATCTGGGTCAGGGGGCAGCCATGACCAGCCTGGGCATTCCCTGGGGCGTGGTGGTGCCCGGCCCCGGACGTTCGATCAATGTGGCTTTGAACCTGCGCTTTTAGCAAGACCCCCGGCACGCCCACCCACCAACAGCAATTGCCAGAACATCATGCACACGCTCTTGAACCTTTCTCGCGCCACCTTTGGCTTCGTGTTGACTGCCGCCCTGCTGCTGGCCGCCTGCGGTGGTGGCGGCAGTGGCCCGGCCATCAAGGCCCTGCCGCAAACCATTTCTTATGATTCAGCGCCAGTGCTGGCGCTGGGTGGCACCGCCACGGTGCTTGCCAAAGCCAGCAGTGGCCTGGTGGTGAGCTACAGCAGCCTTACCCCCACCGTCTGCAGCGTCAACGCCAGCACCGGTCTGGTCACTGACCTGGCTGCGGGCCACTGCAGCATTGCTGCCGACCAGGCTGGCAACGACGACTTTGCCCCCGCCGCACAAGCCAGCCAAAGCCTGCGCGTGCTGGTCAACCCGGCGCAAACCCTGAGTTTTGGCGCTGCCCCCGTGTTAACGCTGTACGGCACCGCGACCGTTTCGGCCACGGCCAGTTCGGGGCTGGCGGTGCGCTACAGCAGCCTCACACCGGCTATTTGCGCGGTGCAGACCAGCAGCGGCGTGGTCACCAGCCTGGCGGCGGGCAACTGCAACATTGCGGCGGACCAGCCGGGCGATGCCAACTACAACGCCGCCGCACAGATCAGCCAGACCCTGACCGTGGCCGACGGCGGCGCGGCCGTCACGCCACCGGGGGTGCCCACTGGTGTGTCGGCCAGCCTGGGTGCGGCGGTCAATACGGTAGAGGTCCGTTTTGTCGGCCCTGCGTTCAGTGGTGGCAGCCCGGTCACCGGCTACAGCGTGGCGTCTAGCCCCGCTGGCCTGAGCGGCAGCGGCAATACCTCGCCCATCACGGTGACTTGCCCGTCGGCGTGCGTCGGCTACACGTTCACGGTGCAAGCGAGTAACCGGGCCGGTGCAGGTGCGCCATCGGCCACGGCCGAGGTACTGACCAGCTACCAGATCAAGGCCACCTTCTTTGAACCCGACACCCAGCCGCAAGACACGATCTTTACCGGCATGTTCACGCTCAACTCGACCACCCGCGCGGTGACGGGCCTGAGTGGCCTGCTGACCGAGTCGATGACCGGCCCGCCGATGATCACCGTGCCACTAACGTACCTGCTCTCGTCGGTCAGCGACGGCCAGGGTGGTTTGCTGGTGAGCAGTTTTGCGCTAAACACCACCAACGTCTATTCGGAAGGCGGTTTTGCCGCCAGCTCCGAGGGCTTTTATTACGGCTTCCCATCTGCCAAACACCCCGGCGCACCCGGTGGTGTGGGCAACGCCTTTGTGACGGTGGTTGTCAACCCGGCCGACCCCACGGCGGCGCTGACCGCCGCGCAGATCAACCAGTTGGCATATGGCGACTGCTATCCCGGCGGCATGATGGGCGACACCTGCATGACCGGCTACCGGGGGCGCGGCACCATGGGCGGCTACCCGGTGGTGCAGCGCATCACCCGGCAATAGCCGGCAATCAGTCGATTGACTGGCCCGCCAACCCATGCTAAGTCTGCGATTTCAGGTTGAATCAGCCAGAAGTAGAATTCCAACTTCTTATTCTTACTTTGATCGAGGTGTGACATGCTGGTGACTGACAAAGGCCAAATTACTATTCCCAAAGATGTCCGTATTGCGGCTGGCGTGGTGCCCGGCACGCAGGTAAGTGTCCGCTTTGAGGCCGGCAAGATCATTGTCGAAAAGCTGGCCAATGGGCGCAGCACCGACCGCCGCGCCCAAATCCGCAAAGCTGCCGCCGCCGCCCGCGAGGGCATGAGCCCCGAGTTTCAGGCGCTGGGTGCCGACGACATCATGGCATTTTTGCGCGGTTAAAACATGGCCAGCCTGCTGCATTACGACGGTGGCAGCGGCTACATGGTGGACAGCAACATTTGGATCGATTGCATGGACACCACCAGTCCGTGGCACGACTGGGCGATTGACCAGTTGCAGGCGTGCAGTGAACAGGGCGTGTTGCACATCAACGCCCTGATCTATGCCGAATTGCTGGTGCCTGGAACCCCAGCCTCACAAGAAACAAAACTTTTTTAGCTATGTTAAATATAGCTATAAGTGCAGACGGGACAAGGGCTTTGGCTGATTTAACAGATAAAGTCACGCACCCGGCTTTTCAGGCTGGCGCTGCCACTGGAGTGACTTCGAATCCA
>CAIQOO010000005.1 GCA_903873485.1 uncultured beta proteobacterium
AACCACTGCGAGTTCGCACCAATGCTTTTTCGGTCATTTCGGCGCTGCCATTCGCTTTTTAGCGCAAATTCGCGCGCAACGCTAGCCTATGCCCTTGTTTCTTTAGGAACGTCTGGCCCGCTTGCGGGGTTGGGATGCTCATTATTGGATGCCATGTTGGCCGTTTATGAGACCCAGCGCAGTGCGCTTCCTTGGGCCAGTGCTGCGCTGGCAGCCGGGGCATTTCGGCTGTATCGCGAGCGGGGTGGCAACAAGACTGCGCCCCTGCCAGATTTTTTTATCGGAGCCCATGCGGCGGTGGCCAATTTGACGGTGCTGACCCGCGATCCTGCTCCCTACCACAGCTATTTTGGCCGCTTGAAGACTTTGGGTGTTTGACGGGTTCGGGAGTTGGTCACATCGCCATTGAGGCCGAGGGCGTGTGTTTCATCCTGGCGGGTTCAGTGATGATGCAATTAACGCAATTTTGTTGCGTTATAATCTATTGCAACCAAGTTGCACTAAGCTGAGATATCTCCCAGTTCGCAGTGGACTGACCACACTTATCTTTGACAAGGAACCTTATGAAACGCACCACCCTGAAAACCCTTGCCCTGTCCGCGCTGTTTGCCGGCGGCCTGTTTAACGCACACGCCAACGCTGCCGAGCCGATGCCGGTGGTGGCATCGTTCAGCATTCTGGGCGACCTCGTCAAAGTGGTGGGCGGCGAGCGGGTCGCAGTGACCACGCTGGCCGGCCCCGACTCAGATGCCCATACTTTCGAGCCCAAGCCCACCGATGCCAAGACCCTGCTGGCTTGCAAACTGATGGTTGTCAACGGCTTGCACTTTGAGCCTTGGGCCGAAAAACTGGCCAAGTCTGCCAACTTCAAAGGCGACATGGTGATCGCGGCCAAAGGGGTCAAGCCGCGTGCCATGCCAGAAGAAAAGGGGCACGAGGACAAAGGTCACAACGACCCCAAGGACCAAGAGGCAGGTGGCCACCAGCTTCACGACATCGACCCGCATGCCTGGCAAAACCCCAACAACGTGATTGTGTATGTGCGCAACATTGCCGCCGGACTGGCCAAAGCCGATGCCAGCGGCGCGGCCACCTATCAGGCCAATGCAGAAGCCTATGTGAAGGAACTGCAGGCGCTCGATGCCAGCATCAAAACGCAGCTTGCCGCCATTCCTGTGGCCAAGCGCAAGGTCATTACCTCGCACGATGCATTTGGTTACTTCGCCGCGCAGTACAAGGTGAAATTTCTGGCTCAGCAAGGTGTCAATACCGAGGCCGAACCCAGCGCCAAAGAAATTGGCCAGTTGATTGGGCAAATCAAACGCGAAAAGGTCCGGGCCATCTTTATTGAAAACATGAGCAATCCAAAAATGCTGGCGCAGCTCAGCAAGGATGCCGGTGCAACCGTCGGCGGCACCCTGTATTCGGATGCCTTGTCGGGCGCAGACCAACCTGGTTCAAGTTACCTCAAGATGATGAACCACAACCTGACGCAGTTGCTGGCCGGGATGAAGCTCAACTGAAGCCACCCATGCACGACACCCTCTTGCCCGTCACCATCCTCACCGGTTTTCTGGGCAGCGGCCAAACCCGGCAATGGCCGACGGTGTTGTTGGCCTCTCGCCGGATAATTGGCCATCGACAACTTTTGAGTCAACCTCATGGCCGCAATGCATCAGCCCCTTCAAAACCCGTCGGCACCGACCGAACCTGCCCCTGTGGTGACGGCTCAACCCCGGCTGACCAGCCTGTCGCATGGCGGTGGTTGTGGCTGCAAAATTGCGCCGGGCGTACTGTCTTCCATTCTCCGGGGCAGCAGCGCCATGCCAATGCCCAAAGAGTTGCTGGTGGGCATCGAAACTGCCGACGATGCGGCGGTTTATCAGCTCAATGATGAGCAGGCGCTGATTGCCACCACCGACTTCTTCATGCCGATCGTCGATGACCCGTTTGACTTTGGCCGGATTGCCGCCACCAATGCCATCAGCGATGTCTATGCCATGGGCGGCACCCCGATCATGGCGCTGGCGCTGGTGGGCATGCCGATTGCCGTGTTGTCGATCGAGACCATTGGCCGGATTCTGGAGGGTGGTGCCAGCGTCTGCCGCGCAGCCGGCATCCCGATCGCCGGTGGCCACACGATTGATTCGGTCGAGCCGATTTATGGTCTGGTGGCACTCGGCCTGGTTCACCCGAGCCGTGTCAAGCGCAATGCCAGTGCGCAGGTCGGCGACCGTTTGATCCTGGGCAAGCCGCTGGGCGTGGGCATCTTGTCGGCAGCGCTGAAAAAAGACCAGCTTGATGCGGCGGGCTATGTCCAAATGATGGCGGTCACGACCCAGCTCAACACCCCTGGTCCGCTGCTGGCGGCCATGCCCGGCGTCCATGCGATGACCGACGTGACCGGTTTTGCATTGGCCGGGCATGCGCTGGAAATGGCGCGTGGTGCCAACTGCACGGTCGAAATTGACTGGGCGCGGGTGCCGCTGCTGCCCGGTGTGCGCTCGCTGGCGCTGGCCGGCCACATCACCGGTGCCTCCGGGCGCAACTGGGCCGCCTATGGGCATGAGGTGCAACTGCCCGATGGCTTTGCGCCGGTCGATCAGGCCCTCTTGTCTGACCCGCAAACCAGCGGTGGCTTGCTGGTGAGTTGTGCGCCAGCGGCGGTGGATGCAGTGCTGGCGCTGTTTTGGCAACTCGGGTTCGATGCCGCCTGCGAGGTCGGCGCGATCACGCCGGCCAGCGCCGGTGCCCGGCTGCTGCTGCGCTAAAAAGAGCCAGCCGCCGGGTCAGGTCAGCGGCGCGCGGGCAAGCGGTATTTTTTGACAAACCCCCTGTCAATCCGGTCTTTCAGCCACCCGACCCAGCGGCCCTGCGCCGACCAGTTGCCCCAACTGGCAATCGCCCCCCGATCACCGGTTGAAAGCAGATTGAGTGTCTTGTCTGGCGGCCGGTAACTGTCTGGCTCAACGCCGGCCAGCACGGCGCGCAGGTTCTTCGCCAGGGCCGGGCCGGCCCGCACGGCATAAACGCCACTGCGTGCCAGTTGACAGTCGATCCGGCTTGACACATCACCGGCCGCAAACACCTGGGGATGGCTGCTGGAGCGCTGGTATTCATTGACCGCAATAAAGCCTTGTTCGTCGAGAACCAGACCACTGCCCTGCAGCCAGGCCGGTGCCTGGGCGCCAATGGCGATTAACGGCACGTCGCAGGCCAATTGCGCGCCATTGCCCAGCAGCACTTCACCGGCGGCAATGCCGCAGGCACGTTCGCGAATCACCGTGATATGGCGATCCTTGAGCGCCTGCACCACGCGTGCCTGCACTGCGGGCGGGTAACTGGCTGCCAGCGCGGCATCGCCAGCCAGCAAGGTCACCGAAGCACCTTTAAGGCTGTGCGCAACCGCCATCGACAACTCGATGCCGACAGCACCGCCGCCGATCACTACCACTTGCAAGGCGCGACTGTCGGCCAGCGCCAGCACCTGCGGCCACAACGCGCCAAATAGCTCGATCGGGCGCACAAATAGCGCGTGCTCGCGGGCGCCGGGAATCATTTGTTCGATTTTTGCGCGGTCTTGTACCGGCCCGCTGTTGACCGACAGCAGGTCATAGCCGAGCGTGCTGCCATCGTCGAGGGTCAGCCGGCGAGCCTCTGCATCAAGCCCGACCGCGCTGCGTTGCAGGTGCGTCACGCCGCTATTGGCCAACAGCGGCGCCAATGCAATCACGCAGTCTTCCAGCGCGTAGTGACCGGCGACAAAACCCGGCAGCATGCCCGAATACAACTGGCGCGGATAGGGGGCGACCAGCGTGATTTGCACACTCGCCATGGGCTGTGCCGCCAGTGTGGACAGCAGATGAAGGTGCGCATGACCAGCGCCGAGCATGACCAGATGTTTCATGTTGAGAAAATGGTTTGAGTCAGGGAATTTGGCGCAGTCTGGCGATCAAGGCCTCGCTGCGCCCTTTTTGCATTGTCGCTGTCGCTGCCGACCCAGGCCAAAGCGGTGCATTGAGGCGGTTTAACCACGGCGTGGCTGGCCGGTGCCGCGCTCGCGGCTAACCCACGCAATGCCCAGCAGTGCCAGCGCCAGCGACAGCAGCGCCACGACAGCACCCCAAAACCAGTAGGGCAGCCCCAGCGCCTGCGCGATCATGGCACTGTCGGAAGGGTGGGCCACGCCGTTGACCACGGCCTGTGCAGAAAACATGTAGTCCAGATCGGTGAACCATGACAGGCACAGCGTGACGGCAATCAGATGCAGCACAAACGCGGCCATCGCGGCGGGCAAGACTTTGGCGGCCAGGGCCAGGACAATTGCCCAGGCCAGCAAAAAACCGATGCCAAAGGCGTTGCGTGACCAGACCGCCGCCGACAAGATGAGCAACACCGCCAGCAACACCAGCATGGCACGGGCAAAACGCGCGGAACCCGACAGCAGCAGCAGGCCGATGCCCGCCAGCGTTGGCCCAAGCAGGCCGCCGGCGGCAATCAGGGCGGTGGTCATGCGCCCAGGGTTGCCATGCCACAGCGCCATGCCGGAGCCATCGGCATGCAGCAGTATCTGGTCGAAACTGGCACCGAGCAGCAGCGCCGTCAGGCCGTGGCCCATTTCATGGGCGTAGGTGGCCAGCAGCGTCAAGGGGTAGAGCAGCAGCGTTCCATACGGCAACTGCCAGATCACCGCAATCGCCGCGCCCGCCAGCATCAGCCTGGTGGCGGGGCGCATGGCCTTGACATCATGGCGCACGTTTCAGACTGGTCAGCCGGGCCGGGTCCAGGCTGTTGGCGGCACTGCGCACGGCATCCATCGGCATCTGGTCGCCCTGGACCTCCAGCATGATCCCGTTGGGCAGCATCATCGACAGGCTGGCACTGCTGCCGTCCTTGCGGTACTCTTCCTTATAGGCGATGTTGTCACGTTTGAAGACATGTTCCACCTCTTCTGCGGTTTCGCGGTTGACGGTGGAACTGGTCCAGGCACCCATCGCCATCATCAGGCCGGGCACAGCACCCAGGTCTTGCAGCTTGACCTCCAGACGCCGACTGTCTTGCTGAAATTCGGCGGTGACGCTGGAAAAATTCATGCCCATCGCGCTGTCTGAACGTGCCTCGATGCTGCTGCGCCCCATGCCGGCCAGTTTGTCGGGTACAAAGCCCTGCAACAGGTCAGGGCTGAACGGCTTGCCGCCTTGTCCACCCGCCATCGCGCCCATCATCTCGCCCATGGCTTTGCCTGCCGCCGCACTGTCATCCTGGGCCTGGGCTTGTTCCATCTTGCGGCTGGCGGCTTCCATTTTGGCGGTGTCGAGCACCACCCCGGTGCCCGGAACCTTGATCGCTGCCGGTCCGGTTGGTGAACCGGGGCCAACCCCGACTGGTCTGGTGAAACCGCCGCCACCGCTGCTGGTAAATAGTGCACTGACGCCGCCTACCACCAGCGCTGCGCCAATGCCGCAAATGATCAGCACAGCGGTGTAGCCAACGGCTTTTTCTGGGGGTATCTTCATCAGCACCGGGACGCCGGTGTAAATCAGATAAATGGAATACAGCGCCGTCAGCAAGCCCAGCACCGAGAGCGCGGGCAGCAGGCTGAAAATGCCGCCGATCAGGCCGGCCGTGCTGCCGTAAGCCACCAGCTTGAAGGCATCGGGCAGGTTGGCCTCGCCCTGAAATGCCGGCGCCAGCGCTTTGGCTATCAGGGCCAGCACATACACCATCACCAGGCTCAGCACATAGCCGACCACCATATTGGCCAGACCGGCGATGATCGGCACCCGAAAAGACATGCCAAAACCGCCGACACCCACCAGGCTCAAGCCAATGAAACCGGCAATCGCCGGGATCGCCGCCAAGTACACCAGGTAGTTGGTGTAGATGTCTTTGATATCTGCTGTTTCCTGCGCAATCGTCACCCAGGTGTCTTTGGGCTTTAAAAGAATCGCTTGTACGCGTTCGATGATGTTCATGACGGACTCCTCACGGTTCGCTGATTTCAAAAGCCACTTCCTCGGATTGACTATTCAGCCCTTGGTAAATCGTAGTCGGCAGCCCCAGCAAGTCCAAAATACGCGTCTGCACTGCGTTGAGCGGAGCCACGCTGTTCCAACTTGTTTCGC
>CAIQOO010000006.1 GCA_903873485.1 uncultured beta proteobacterium
ACGCACCCTGAATATCAGCGAGCCAATCCCGATGTGGAAACCACTGACTGGAGAGCCGTGTGCGGGAAAACCGCACGCACGGTTCGGAGGGAGGGGAGGACGGTGTCCTTTCCTACCCCTATTCCGCGCAATCTGATAAAGTACCATCAATCGCACCATTAACAGCATTCTGGAGGCCGCAATGACTCACATCAGCGCCAACGATCTCAAGACCAAAGGCATTGCTGCCATCGAGTTCGCGCTCAGCACAGCGCCCGAGGCCATTGTTTCTGTGCGGGGCAAAGACCGGTTTGTGGTGATGGACATGGCGCATTACCACTACTTGCGTGAGTGCGAACTGGATGCTGCGCTGGCACAAACCCGCGCTGACCTGGCTGCGGGCCGTGTGATGCAAGAGTCGCCCGAAGCCCACCTGGCGCGTCTGGACGCGCTGTGAGCGCACCGCCCATGCCGTTTGCCCTGCTCTTTACCGAGCAATACAACCGCCGGGCCGCCAGTTTCTTGAAGCAGCACCCGGAGTTGCGCAGCACTTACCTCAAGACGCTCCAGTTGCTGGCGGCGAACCCCTCGCATCCGTCGCTGCGTTTACATGCCCTGCGTGGCAAATTCGACGGCCTGCATTCGGTGTCCATCAACTTGTCGTACCGCATCACACTGGAGCTGTTGATCAAAGACCGGCAAATCATCCTGGTGAACGTGGGCGATCATGATGCGGTTTACTGATTGGATCGGGTGACTGGCCCTCAGTCGCTACTAGATTTATAGCTGCTTGCCTATATCCCACCTGAGCTAGAGGCCAATTTGGCATCAAACCTGCTCATGTCCACGTTTCTCACCCGGATGGTGAGGCAAAGTTTTGGCTCACGCCACAGGTTGGTTTGGCGAATCACACGGGCTTGACTGTCAAACAGTGTCATTGAAGCGCAAATGACTGTCGAGGCACACATTGAGAAGATTCAAAATGCATGGCACCACCGGGCAACCACTTGGCGCGCCGTACCTTGCAGCGTCGGCTGGCCCTATTGGTCGGGCAAGGTCGGAATCAGATGCTGGGCGACGCGCGGGCTGTGCGATACGTGTGTGCCCCGCAGGCCAACACGAGATTCGCATTCATGATTGACCTGTCCTGGGCATCTTCGCAGCTTGAGGGCAATACCTGCAGCAGGCTCGACACCGCGCTTTGACGGCGAGGCTGCCAGACCGTCCGTTGCTGGGTGCAAATCGAGGGATCGCCAGCGGTTCAACGCCTGTTCCGGGGTGCGATACTTGGTTTTTTTTTGATTCAAATGCCGATCCATTCAACCGCACCTGATGAGTCATTTCATTGCTAAATCATTCGACCCTGGGCATCGGGCCGCAGACCCTGCAGACGGGTGTCTTAGGTGATTTTTAAGAATGAATTTACCACCTATTTTGGGGTAATCAGTATGTCCCACTTTGGCAGAAGTGGGTTGCGAGTGAGTTGTTCTTCAACTTTTTTCATAGCTTTTTTGGACAACGAAATACCTTTTTCATAAA
>CAIQOO010000007.1 GCA_903873485.1 uncultured beta proteobacterium
ACTGGAATACCTGCTGATTGACCAGAGCCAATACACCGACAGCCAATTGGCCCCGTTGAAAAACCTGGTCGCAGCGGTGCTGCGCTTCGAGCGTCCCGACAGCATGGAGGCACTGCTGCAACTGATCGACAGCCTCAACGATTGGCTCGATGGCCAGCCGGAACTCAAGCGCACTTTTGCCATCTGGATTCGGGCGGTGTTATTGCGGCGCGGCAAGTTCACGCAGGCGATACCCAAAGTACGCGATTTGAAGGAGTTAAAAATGTCACTGGCAGCACGGTTTGATTTATGGGCGCAGCAGTATGAGCAAAAAGGCGAGCTAAAAGGCAAGCAAGAGGGCAAGCAAGAGGGCAAGTCTGAATTGCTGCAGCGCCTGCTGGTACGGCGCTTTGGCCCGCTGCCGCACGACATCGTGCAGCAACTGGCCAGCGCCACAACACCGCAGATTGAACTTTGGGGCGACCGGATGCTCGATGCCCGCAGCCTGGCCGAAGTTTTTGCCGACGAATGATCCGTTTTGGATTGAGCCGGCAAAAGCGCACTGTCAGGGCAGGCGGTTGACCGCCTGGCTCGACTTGCCAATGCCTGTCAAATAGCCAGAAAGCCCGTTCTGGCAAGGCTCAGGCGCGGCTGAAAATATAAGCCGCATAGCCGGGCAAACGGTCGCCAAAGCTGGCCGCCGGGTGCTCCAGATCGGTATGGAGGATCAAGCGCCAGCCCGCCGGGACAGAAAACTGCTGCGGATCGGCCGAAAAGTTCAGCACCGCGAGCGTCTGCGGCGCTTGCACCGTGATGATCTGTGTCGCCTCGTCCCCCTGCACCTTGACTGCCTGCATGTCATGCGGGCCTAGCGCGCCACTGCGCTTGAGGGCAATCAGCGCGCGGTAATAGTTCCAGATGGCCTGACCTTCGGCTGACGTCCGCCGCGCCGATTGCAGCTTGGAGGCCTCAAAACTGCTGCGGTGGTGGGCCGCTGGCGGCTCCTTGCCGCCAAAGGCGCAGTCGCGCTTGCGCCCCTTGCGCACGGCATCAATCAAGTGCTGATCCTTGAAATCGACAAAAAACAGAAACGGCGCGGTCTCGCCATATTCCTCGCCCATGAACAGCATCGGCACAAACGGGCTGGCAAAAATGGCCGTGATGCCAAGCAGGGCGCGTGCCCGGCCATAAGTTGCAATCATGCGATCACCCTGCACACGGTTGCCGACCTGATCGTGGTTTTGAAGATGAACCACATGCTCTGCGGCTTGGGTGAGCCGGCCATCGGTGCCCATCAAGGTCTTGTGAACCCGCTCAAAACGGCTGCCATCGAGCACAAAACCCTGTTGCAGTGCTTTGACAATATCCCCAAAGGCCCCGAAATTGCCATAGTGGCGCCGGGTTTCACCGGTCAGATAGGCAAACACGGCATGGTTGAGGTCATCGCTCCACTGGGCCTGGTAGTTGAAGCCATCGCGGTGCGTGACAAACCGATTGTTGCGCAGGTGCTCGGCAATCATCAGCACCTCGCGCCCTTCCTGCTGGCCAATGCGCAGCGCCAGGTCGGTCAAGTCGCGCAGAATATGAACCGGGCTGTTGTCAAAAATCAAAGACACCGCATCCATGCGCAGGCCATCAAAGCCGACCTGCTGCAGCCAGTATTGCAGATTGGCCAAAAAGAACGCCCGAATGCCGTAACCGTAGTCCACATCGAAGTTGATCGCCGCCCCCCAGGGCGTGGCCGCCGGCTTGGTGTAGGGGGCCAACGCGCCGGTGTAATTGCCTTCCGGCCCAAAGTGGTTATAGACCACGTCGAGGATCACCGCCATGCCCAACTGATGCGCCAGCACAATGAAGGCGGTCAAATCAGGGTAGTCGCCATACGCCTGGTGCAGGGCAAACTGCGCCACGCCGTCATAACCCCAGTTGCGCTCGCCCGGAAAAGCCGCCAGCGGCAGCAGCTCGATCACCGTGATGCCCAGCGCCGCCAGATCAGCGAGCCGGTCTGTTGCAGCCGCCAGCGTGCCTTCGGCGGTGAAAGTACCGACGTGCAATTCGTAGATGATGGCATCGGCCATGCGGACCCCGCGCCAGGCGGGTGTGTGGCTAGGCACTTTGGCGATATCCGTCACCCGGGACGGTCCGTGGACACCCTGCGGCTGGTAGCGCGATGCCGGGTCTGGATAGTATTGGCCATTGACCTCCAGCCAATACAGGGTGCCGTGCGGCAAGCGGCTGCAGGCACCCTGCCAAAACCCGAGTTCATCGCAGGTCAGCGCCAGGACATCCGCTGAACCCTCAAAAACAATGCGCACACTTCGCTTTTCCGGGGCAAACACACGAAATGCCGACTGGCCTTGCGCGTCAACGTGATGACCGATCTGTTGCATGGGATTTTCTTTGTCAAAAACTGGACCACCCTGATTCTGCTGGTCAACATGAATGCCCGCTGCCTGCCGACCCTTGAAGAAGTCCGGTGTCATCTGATGCATTTCAAGCTCATTCATGGAACATCACTCCCGCTCAAACCCGCTGCCTGAGTCAAATTTCAGCGTCCGGCTGTTTTCAGTCACGGTACGCACCGCCTGATCGGGCACGGCGCCGAAGATGTCTGCGCTGATCTCCAGCGTTACCGTCACCGTAGCTCCCACCAGACCGGCCAAATGGGCAATCACCTCCTCGGCAATTTTGCTGGCATCGCGGCCAACGCGGGTGGCATCGAGCGTGACGGAGCCATGAAAGCGTTTGGGCTTCGCGGGGCCTGGCGGGGGCTTTGGCGGCGTGATGACAGGATGGGCTGGCGGCACTTCAGGCCAATCCGCTGGCGGCTGCGTCAGTCCAGCTTCAGGCGGCACAACAGCCCGCTCGGCATCCATCTGCCTGACTGCCAGCTCAGGCTTCACCAGCAACGCGGTTGAATGGGCATCGGTCAGCGACACCACCGTGCCAGCACGCAAGCCCTGGTAGCGCTGCGCGGCCTCGTCAAAACCATCCGCCAAACCAAAGCCATCTTGCAGCCAAGTCAGCAAGCTGACTCCTTCGCTGGCGGCACGCAGCAGCACGTCTGAATTTTTCAGGCGCGGCAGATAGACATAGCGGGCGAAATCTTCCACCAGTTGTTTCACCGGCACATGGTTGCCGCGCCACAGCGGCACCCGGTCCAGCTCCATCTTCAGGCGGGTGGCGGCAAAGCTGGTCAGGTACAGCTCGTCAGAGCGCAGCTTTTTGCTGGCGCGCACAGCCAGCGCATCGGTGCCGGTCAGGCGCAGTGACTCCCAGCTCACCGGCACTTGCGGCATGGATTGCACTGGCACCAGCAGCCACTGCCAGGTTTCCTGCAAGCGGGCGGTGGCGGCGCCATCGGCGGCCGCCATTTGTTGCGTGACCTGGATTTTCTGGTGCGTGGTCAGGCCCAGTTGCGCCTCATCCGCCAGAATCGACTGCCAGGCCAGGTACTTGCGCGCGGCTTCATCCAGGTCTTGCAGGCGGGTCTTGTCTGCTGCCAGAAAAACCAGCGTATTGCGGTAAAGTTGGACTTTGAACAAAAAAATTACAATCTGCGCCCCAAGCGGGCAATGTATGCGATAAATACTGTCAATGAAGGGCGGGCTTGACATATTTTCAATTTGTAGCAATCTCCACCTTCAAAACAAATTGTCAACTTTTAA
>CAIQOO010000008.1 GCA_903873485.1 uncultured beta proteobacterium
ACGCACGGTGATTGGCGGCTCGGCCTGCCCGCCGGCCATGATCAGCGCCTTCAACGATGTTTATGGGGTGGAAGTGCTGCACGCCTGGGGCATGACCGAAATGAGTCCGCTGGGCACCGTCTGCACGCTCAAAAACAAGCATGTCACCCTGTCGTCCGAAGACAAGATGAAGGTGCGGCTGAAGCAGGGTCGTGGCCTGTTTGGCGTTGATATGAAAATTGTTGACGGCGCCGGCGAAGAACTGCCCTGGGACGGCAAGAGCGCTGGCGATTTGCTGGTCAAGGGCCACTGGATTCTCAGCGAATACTTCCGGGGCGAGGGCGGCAGCCCGCTGATCGATGGCTGGTTCCCGACCGGCGACGTGGCCACCATTGATGCCGACGGCTACATGCAGATCACCGACCGCAGCAAGGATGTGATCAAGTCGGGCGGCGAGTGGATCAGCTCAATCGACATCGAAAACATCGCCATGGGCCACCCGGGCGTTGCCATGGCCGCCTGCATCGGCATGAAACATCCCAAATGGGACGAGCGCCCGATTGTGGTGGTGCTGAAAAAACCCGGCATGGAAGTCACGCGTGAGGAACTGCTGGCGTTTTATCAAGGCCAAACCGCCAAGTGGCAGGTCCCCGACGATGTGGTGTTTGTCGATGCAATTCCGTTAGGCGGCACCGGCAAGATGCAAAAGAGCAAGCTGCGCGCCCAACTGGCCGATTATGTGTTGCCGGAGCTGCGTTAAAGTCAGTTCATCATTGCTATTTTTAATATAGCTATCAGCGCTTGCTGCATAAGGGCTAGAGCATGATTTTGTTTAAAAAATGCGGCTGGGTTGGTGAAGGCGCATGGTGCCCGCGCCGGCAGCCGGCGGGCTGACGGGTGGCATGGAATTTTTGCTGTTGTCACTGCTTAACGGCCTGAGTTACGGTCTGCTGCTGTTCATGCTGAGTGCTGGCCTGACGCTGATTTTCAGCATGATGGGGGTGCTCAACTTTGCCCATGCCTCGTTCTACATGCTGGGCGCCTACCTGGCCTACAGCATCAGCCACTGGCTCGGTTTTTGGTCGGCGTTGCTGCTGGCGCCGCTGGCGGTGGGGCTGCTGGGCGCCCTGTTTGAGCGCTATGGGCTGCGCCGGGTGCGCCGTTTTGGCCATGTGCCTGAATTGCTGATGACCTTTGGCCTGAGTTTTATTGCCGTCGAACTGGTGCAGGCGCTATGGGGCCGCAGCTCGGTCGATTACCGCATTCCGCAGGCGCTCGACGGCCCGCTGTTTGTGCTGTTTGGCACCCATTTTCCGGCTTACCGCGCCTTCATGATGGCGGCTGCGCTGCTGGTGCTGTCGGCTTTGTGGCTGTTGTTGCGCAGCCGCATTGGCCTGGTGATTCGGGCGGCGCTGACGCACCCGCAGATGGTCGAAGCGCTGGGCCATGATGTGCCACGGGTGTTTACCCTGGTGTTTGGCGCCGGTTGTGCGCTGGCGGCACTGGCCGGGGTGCTGGGCGGCAACGCCTTTGTCACCGAACCCGGCATGGCGCAGGCGGTCGGGGGGATCGTGTTTGTGGTTGTTGTTGTTGGTGGCATGGGTTCGCTGGTCGGGGCCTTGCTGGCTTCGCTGCTGATAGGGCTGATGCAGACCTTGGCCGTCAGTTTTGCGCTGACCAGCAGTTGGGCGCCGGTGTTGCCGTATTTGCTGATGGTGCTGATGCTGATCTGGCGGCCAGGCGGCCTGCTCGGCGAGCGGCAGTCTTGAATGAAGCTGGTGCGTTTGGTGCGGTTGCTGAATCAGCCGGTGGCATCGGCCTGGTGGGCGGCTTATGCGCTGCTGTTGCTGCTGGCGCCGCTGCTGCAGGAGAGCAGCCTGAGCCAGACCTTGCTGGCCCAGACCGGTGTGGCGATCATTGCCTGCCTGAGCTACAACCTGCTGCTCGGGCAAGGCGGCATGCTGAGTTTTGGCCATGCGGTGTATTCGGGCATCGGGGCGTTTTTGGCGATGCACACGCTCAACCGGGTCAGTGCCGGGCTGGCGCTGCCGGTCAGCCTGATTCCGCTGGTCGGGGGTGTAGCGAGCATGGCGCTGGGGCTGCTGCTGGGCTGGGTCTGCACCAAAAAGGCCGGCACCGCGTTTGCCATGATCACCTTTGGCATGGGGGAGCTGGCATGGGCGATGGCGCTGGTGTTTCCGGGGTTTTTTGGCGGCGAGGCGGGCATCTCGGGCAATCGGGTGGCTGGCGCTGCCACCTTGGGCATCACCTTTGGCCCGCAGCTTGAGCTTAATTTGCTGATTGCCCTCTACACCCTGGTTTGCACTGCGCTGCTGTATGCCTTCACCCGCACCCCGCTGGGACGCATGTTGAACGCGGTGCGCGACAACCCCGAGCGGGTCGCCTTTGTCGGCTACAACCCGCAGGTGGTGCGCTATTTGGCAATGGCCATAGCGACTTTTTTTGCCGGTGTGGCGGGCGGTTTGGCGGCGCTGAATTTTGAGATGGTGACCGCCGATGTGCTCAGCGCCCATCGCTCGGGGGCCTATCTGCTGTTTACCGTGCTGGGTGGATCGGGCTATTTTTTTGGCCCGATCATCGGTGCCGTGTTGATGGTGCTGGCCTTTGTGCTGCTGTCGGCCTGGACCAAAGCCTGGCTGTTGTATGTCGGGCTGATGTTTGTGCTGATGGTGATGCATGCACCCGGTGGCATCGCCGCGCTGCTGGTGGCGCACTGGCAACTGCTGCGCGAGGGTGGCTGGCGGCGCCTGGGGCTGGCCTATCTGGCGGTTTTTGCTGGCGGGTTGGTTGCCCTGGCGGGTTTTGCCGCCCTGGTCGAACTGGTTTATCACCTGCAACAGCTTGCCGTGTTGGGGCCGCAACTGCCGTTTTTGGGTGCCCGGCTCAATGTGCAGCAGGGGACAAGCTGGCTTGGTGCCGCTGCGTTGCTTGGCAGCGGACTGGGGCTGCTGCGCTTAAGCTGCCGTCACTGGCGGCATCAGTTGCACGGCTGGCAGCGCCCGCAGCGCCCAGGTTCCAGCGCCAACTGCAACGCGGCGGCAGCGGGGCCGCGATGACCGGCCCGCCGGCGCTGGAGCTGAAAAACCTGCACAAGCGGTTTGGCCAGACCGAGGTGATTCGCGGGCTGAGTCTGGCGGTGCAGCCGGGCGAGCGCATTGGCATCATCGGGCCCAATGGTGCCGGCAAATCGACCCTGTTTGACCTGATCAGCGGTCGCCAGGCACCCGACAGCGGCCAGGTGTTGCTGCACGGGCAGCGCATCGACGGCAAAAAACCGTTTCAGATAAACCGGCTCGGGCTGTCACGCAGTTTCCAGATTAGCAGCCTGTTTGCCAACCTGAGCGTGTTTGACAACCTGCGCTGCGGTTTGCTGTGGCATCTGGGCTACCGCTACACACTGTTCAGATTTTTATCCAGGCTCGATGATGCCAATGCGCGCACCGAACAACTGATGGAGCGGGTGCAGTTGACCGGCCAGCGCAACACGCTGGCAGCACACCTGAGCTACGCCGAGCAGCGCGCGCTGGAACTGGGCATCACGCTGGCCAGCGGTGCCGGGGTGATCCTGCTTGACGAACCCACGGCCGGCATGAGCCGCTCTGAGGCGGCTGGCTTTGTCCAGTTGATCGATGCCGTGACAGTTGCCAAGACGCTATTGATCATAGAGCATGATATGCCCGTGGTATTTGGGCTAGCGGGCAAAATAGCCGTGATGCTGCAGGGTGAACTGCTGGCTTTTGACAAGCCCGAGGTGGTGCGCGCCGATGGCCGGGTGCAGCAGGCTTATCTGGGTGTGCTGCCCGTCACCGATCAGCCCAGCCTGCCGGCTGGCCTTGGCCAACATGCTGACGATTGAGCAGTTGCATGCCGGTTATGGTCAAAGCCAGGTGTTGCATGGCGTGACGCTGGCGATGGCGCCTGGCGAGATCGTCGCCCTGCTCGGGCGCAATGGCGCCGGGCGCTCCACGCTGGCTAAGGCGGTGATGGGCTTGCTGCCGGCGCAGGGCCGCATTGAATGGCGCGGGCACAGCATTCTGGGCAAAAAAACCTTTGAGGTTGCCCGGCTCGGTCTGGGCTATGTGCCCGAGAGCCGCGACGTGTTCCCTGACTTGACGGTGGCGCAAAACCTGCTGCTCGGGCACAAAAGCCGGGCCGGGCCGGGTCGCTGGTCGCTGGCACAGGTGTATCGGTTGTTCCCTCAGCTTGCGGCACGCGCGGCGGTGCGCGCTGGTGTGCTGTCGGGGGGCGAACAGCAAATGCTGACGCTGTGCCGCACGCTGATCGGTGAACCGGAGCTGGTCATCATCGACGAACCGACCGAAGGGCTGGCCCCGCAATTGGTCGAGGCGGTGGCGGGGCTGATGCGGCTGCTTAAAACGCAGGGCACCTCGGTCTTGCTGATTGAGCAAAAGCTGACGATGGCACTTGATGTGGCGGACCGCTGTGCCGTGATGGGCCATGGCCGTATCGTTTTTGACGGCACGCCAGCGGCCTTGCGCCAAGACAGCGCGCTGCGGCAAGAGTGGCTGCAGGTGTGAGCCTGCGCGAGTAGCTGCTGACCGCCCAGGACAACCCGCATGTTGATCTGTACCGCTGCGCCGACAACGGCAGTTGGCAACTGGCGGCTTTGCCCGAGGGCGCTGCCGTGCCGCTGAAATGTGCCTGCAGCCCTTATGGCGTTGGATCGAAGCCTTCGAGAACCCTTCGACCCATCGACAGGCTCAGGACAGGCCAAGCTCAGAGCGAACGGGAGCCCTGCTGTGCGCAGTCCATAAAATCAGTTGCTCTATGCCATCCTCTTCGCCTGCCACTTTTGTTCCCGATCGTGCCCAGACACTGGATTTTTGGCTGACGCATATGATTTGCAGATTATTCGAGCCGGTCCCTTTGTAAATCGGCCCCTTTGTATGAAATTCCTCCGCAACAATTGTCTCTACTGCGCGAATGTTTGCGCCAGATTGAAGGCGGCAGGGAAGTCAATATCATGCAAACGAACGGCAGCCCACATGGTGCGAACACCATGCGGACTAACGCGATACAGGCGTGA
>CAIQOO010000009.1 GCA_903873485.1 uncultured beta proteobacterium
ACCAGCGCCGACGCCGGCCCCGACGATCGCGCCCACACCAGCGCCGACGCCGGCCCCGACGATTGCGCCCACACCAGCGCCGACGCCGGCCCCGACGATCGCGCCCACACCAGCGCCGACGCCGGCCCCAACGATTGCGCCCACACCAGCACCGACGCCGGCCCCGACGATTGCGCCAACACCAGCGCCGACGCCGGCCCCGACGATTGCGCCAACACCCGCGCCGACGCCGGCCCCAACGATTGCGCCCACACATGTCTTCCCGTCACAGGCACCACCGGGTGTTGTGCCAATTCCATGGCCACCCACTGTAGTCTTGGACGAGCCGCCGCCTGAACTTGCCACTGCAGTATCGCCGCCAGTACCGCAAATTCTTCCCCCACCCGTGGTGCTCGTTCCGCCGCCGGCTACCGTGCTCGTTCCGCCGCCGGCTACCGTGGTCATTCCGCCGCCGGCTATCGCAGTCATTCCACCAACCGTTTACGTGGCACCCGTTCGTCCGCCCAAACAAGATCGCAACTGAAGCATGGGGGCTGCCTGGACATTCGAGCGCATGTGGGTGATCGTGGCGCTCATCTCGAAGGGCATGTTTCTTGGGATCCTGGGCGCGGCAGTCGGCTTACACCCAGTGACCGCGTCGGCTGACGCAGCCGATCAAGACGTACAAAGTCAGCACATAAGTGAGCCGGAGCCCAACCTGTTGCGCCCCAAGCGAGCGAACTTCGCAAAGACACGCGCATCAGCGGATGTCATGCACATGGCTGACTGGATCGTCGATTCAGGTGACAACCACGACTTGCCATTCGTGTTGGTCGACAAGAAGGGTGCCAAGGTCTACGTATTTCACGGGGACGGTCGACTTCTCGGTGTTTCCCCTGCGCTGCTGGGTCTTGCAATCGGTGACGATGCGGTTCCAGGCATTGGTGAGCGCAAATTGGCTAGCATTCTTCCTGAGGAGCGCACCACGCCAGCAGGACGTTTTGTCGCATCAATGGATCACAATCTTCACGGAGGAGACATCCTGTGGGTGGATTACGAAGGTGCCATTTCGCTGCATCCCGTCATCACGAGCAACCCCAAGGAGCGCCGTGCGCAGCGGCTAGCGACTGCGACACCACTTGACAACCGGATTTCTTATGGCTGCATCAACGTGCCTGCGGCATTTTTTAAGAACGTCGTGAGTATTGTCTTCAAGAACACGAGCGGCATTGTTTATGTGCTGCCCGAAACCCGACCGGTGCAAACCGTCTTCCATTCATATAACCGCATCCCACAATAAAACGCACCGGTGTTTGCAGTTTCTCAAGCAAGTACACAACGCGTTTGAACAATGCCACAAGGGGCCTGTCCGAAGGACTGCTCTGGCAATGACGCTGACCGAGACACCCATGCTGGTGCTCACCTGCGCGGCGTTTGCGCAAGGCACCATCAACGCGAGTGGCGCAGCCGCCCCGATGCTGATGGTGGCAAACAGGGCCGAATGCAAGACAGTGCGCTGAATGCCTGAACCGGCGTCCGCGGCAGTCGGCGTGCTGGCGCGAATGCGGCGAGCCAGATCAACATCATTCAAGGGCAGCCGCATTTGCGTGTTGCTTTGCCTGGGCTGCTTCATGACATGCTACTATAGTAATAGCTACTTGCGCTTGTCCTGATTGGGCTAGAGGCCAATTTGGTTAATAATTTTGGCAGCAAGATGTTGGTTGCAGAGATCAACTCGCCATTAGTCCTGGGCGTCTGTCATTTCCTGCCGCTGCTCTTTGTCCCAATAATTGGGTCGCCCGTAGTGTTGGTGAATTTCTGTCTCCAGTTGACGGTTGAGTTCGGCGGTGGAATCAAAGCGCGGGCTGTCCTTGACGCTTTGTTGCAGCAGGTCAAGCGTGACACTGGACTCGCCCCAGTTGATGTCCTTCACCCAGTCAGGCGACACCAGAACCGTGTGACCGATCCAGTAATGACGGGTATCGACGACCATGTAACGTATCGACCAGGTCTTTTCATCGACCAGCATCTCCTGCAGATGGCCGATGTCGCCATCGCTGGCATGGATGTGGTAGCCGATGACAGACTGGCAGCTTCGCAGATGCGGGTCATCATTGAGGTGCAAAAACGGTGCATCGCCCCTGTGCGATGCTGCCGCCGCTGCGGTGTCTCCAGGCAGCACAGCGCCCATGTCGTTGCGTGATACCAGCAGTGGCGCATATAAGCCCTCGCCCCATAGGCCGCTGCCGCCCCAATAGTACGGGTAGCCGTAATAGTCTGCGTAGGCCATCTCGTGCTGCCTGGAAACCGGCTTGTGGGTATCAATGTCCGGGCTGTGCTTGATTTGCTGGCGGGTGATGCGCACCGGCAGGCGCTTGTGCATCCAGTCAGCATCCATCAGGGAGAACGGCGAAATCAACACCTTGCGGCTCAACAGCCATGAGCCAGTCTCCACCACCAGATAGCGGATGACCCACGACTCATCGTCAAAAAAGAAGTCGGTCACATGGCCTATTTCGCCATCGGTGGCACCGATGGCGTAGTTTTTCATTTCTTGCGTGCTGCGTAACATGGTATTTTCAGAGTAGTTAAGGTAGCGTGAATGTGCGCTTTTTGTGTTGGTCTTTCTGTGCGCTGGCACCCAAACTTGTCAAGCCAACGCAGCCTCGGTTGAGGTTTTCACTTGCCAAAGACCGCCGACCGACCCAGTTCCTGCTCAATTTCCAGCAGACGGTTGTACTTGGCGATGCGCTCTGAGCGGCAGACGGAGCCGGTCTTGATCTGGCCACCCCCCATGGCCACGGTGAAATCGGCCATGAAGCTGTCCTCGGTTTCGCCCGACCGGTGCGATACCACAAAGCCCCAGCCGGCTTGTCGGCACAGGTGCACCGCCGCCATGGTTTCGCTCACCGTGCCAATCTGGTTGAGCTTGATCAGTGCCGCGTTGCAAGACTTGTCCGCAATCGCCTGGGCGATGATCTTCGGGTTGGTCACCAGGTTGTCGTCGCCCACAATCTGGATGCGTGAGCCCAATGTAGCCGTCATGGCCTTGAAACCGGCCCAGTCGTTTTCGACGTGGCCGTCTTCAATCGACACAATCGGATATTTGTCCACCCATCTGGTAAACAGCGCCACCATGTCGTCTGAGGATCGGTCGCACTGTCCACTGCGACTGAGCCGGTATATTCCGTATTGGTAAAACGAATTCGCCGCCGGATCGAACGTCAGCGCGATGTCAATGCCCGGGCGATAACCGGCCTCCTCAATCGCCTGCACCATCAGCTCGCAGGCCTCGTCATTGCTTTTTAACTGCGGTGCAAAGCCGCCCTCATCGCCGACGCTGGTGTTGTAACCGTGTGTTTCCAGAATGTTGCGCAAGGAATTGAATGTCTCTGCGCCAAAGCGCATGGCCTCGGCAAAGGTCGGGGCACCCAGCGGAAAAATCATGAATTCCTGAAAATCCATGCCTGAGTCAGCATGTTTGCCGCCGTTGAGCACATTCATCATCGGGATCGGCAAATGCACCGCTCCAACCCCGCCTAGGTAAATTGAACAAGTCTGACAAAGGTGAGCCGATCAATGGCTACCGGCTCATTGGTGCGGCACTCTCAACAACTTCTCTGTGCGCTAGCTCACTTAACTTTTTCGCCTTTGTCAATCGGGTTTGGGTTCATCGCATCCGTTTGGTGCGGAAGCGCACAGACCGCGCCTTGGTCCCTGACTAACATTCGTTCACATGTTGAAAAACATGAGGTCGATTCAGATCTGCATCAGACCGTCACCCAACCAACCTTTTACAAAGCGAGAAACCATCATGGAAAAACGTGCCACATACATTGAAAAAATGGAACTTCAACTCGACAAGTTGAATAAAAAAATGCTCGGACTTGAGGCTTCGGCACAAGAGGCGAAAGAGGATGCCCGGGAAAAATACAAGGAAGAAATGAGCCAACTGCGTCAGCAGTCCGAGGTCGCCAGCGCCAAACTTGAGGAGATGAAAACTGCCAGCATCGGGTCGTGGGAACACTTGGTGACCGACATGGAAAATTTGCACGACGCCTTTACCCATTCCTTCTTTTCACTGTTTCAAACACCTGGTGCCAGCGAGTCCGAGACCACATCTGCAAAGGCAGGCAAGTCACCCGCCCACGAGACGGCCTGACAACTCAGGAAACATCGTGAAGTCGAAATTCTTCGCCACTTCACGTTGACATCCATCTGCAAACCTTGGCCGCGCACAGCGTGGCCGTCAAAGTGCTGACGGGGACAACGAGCGCATTTATATACAAAAAAGACCTGCAGCCCACGTCTAATAAGCGCTATTAGCTATAATTAAAATAGCAAATTGATGCTGCTCTTCAGATCGCGGTGCGGCTGGCAGTTCGGTGGATTTTCAAACAATTCACCGACAAAGCAGTCAACATGCGCCAATTTCTGCCGGAACGGCCAGACCTCTTCAAACGCTCGACCGCTACAGCGGTCGAATCTTGCGACTAGCAAAAGTGATGGCAGGTGCGCTGCCGCACCGACACCAAGCCAGCCAGATTCCAGAATCTGCCGCTGACAGCGCACCATCCATCCCCTTAACATCAACGCAAGGCACCCTCCATGAAATTAGCCAACTTATCCATCGCCCACCGCATCGGGCTGGTCTTTATGGCGGTGATCGCGATTTTTCTGCTGGTAGTCGGTGTGGCGCTGACCAGCGCCTCGCAGGTCGACCAATCGGAGAAACTGAACCTGCACAGCTACAAGGTGCTCACCACGGGCGACGCAATGATGCAGTCGCTGGTGAATATGGAAACCGGCGTACGCGGTTACCTGCTCAGCGGTGAAGAGCGTTTTTTGGCCCCCTGGAATAGCGGCTTGCAGGGCTTTGACAGCAGTTGGAACGAAGCCAGGTTATTGACGGCAGACAACCCGGGCCAGCAACAGCGGCTCGACACCATGAAGTCAAACCAGCAGGCGTTCAGGACGGTGGCCGAGTCGCTGATTCAAACCCGCAAGGATGTGACTGCGGGCAGCGCCACATTGCAAGATTTGGTCACCCGCTTCAACCAAGGTGCGGACAAAGTCGCCATGGATGCATTTCGCGCCACCAACACCGAATTTGACAGGATTGAATCAGACCTGCTGGCCAGCCGTGGCACTGCCGCCGAAGCCATGCGGAGCTTCACCCGCAGCGCCATTTTGGGCGGCAGCCTGGTGGCACTGATGGCAGCGGTACTGCTGGGGATGTGGATCACCAGCTCGGTGGTGGGGCCACTGCGCCGGGCGGTGCTGGTGGCCAAAGCGGTGGCTGGCGGCTACCTGTGTACTCCGATTGAGGTTAGCGGCCAGGATGAAGCCGCCCAGTTGCTGACAGCGCTGGCCGAGATGCAAACCAGTTTGGCGAGCGTGGTGGCAAGTGTTCGCCAGGGGGCCGAAAGCGTCTCGACCGCATCGGTCGAAATCGCCCAAGGCACGCACAACCTGTCGGCCCGCACCGAAAGCCAGGCCAGCGCGCTGGAGCAGACTGCGGCCTCAATGGAGCAGCTCAGCGCCACCGTCAAGCAAAATGCCGACAGCGCCCGCCAGGCCAACCAGTTGGCCATGGATGCCTCCCAGGTGGCGGTGCAGGGCGGGCAGGTGGTAGGCCAAGTGGTCACCACGATGAAAAGCATCAACACCTCCTCGCGCAAGATTGCCGACATCATTCAGGTGATTGAGGGGATTGCCTTTCAAACCAATATCCTGGCCCTCAATGCCGCCGTGGAGGCGGCGCGTGCCGGCGAGCAGGGCCGCGGCTTTGCCGTGGTGGCCACCGAGGTGCGCTCGCTGGCCGGGCGCTCCTCTGAAGCGGCCAAGGAGATCAAAACCCTGATTCATGCCAGCGTCGAGGGGGTCGAGCAGGGCACCGCACTGGTGGATCAGGCCGGCGCCACCATGACCGAGGTGGTGAGTTCGATTCAGCGTGTCGCCGAGCTGATGGGCGAGATCAGCATGGCCAGCAACGAGCAAAGCCAGGGTGTGGCGCAGGTCGGCGAAGCCGTCAATCAAATGGATCAGGTGACGCAGCAAAATGCGGCGCTGGTCGAGCAAATGGCTGCTGCCACCGCTGGCCTGGAGAGCCAGGCGCGCGATCTGGTGCAGACGGTTGAAGTGTTTAAGCTGACAACAGACCGCCAGGCTGCACCTTTGCCGAAAAGCCTGGGCCAGCATATCGGCCCGGCGCGGCGCGCACTGCCTATCGGCTTTGTCAGGCCACTGCCCCGTTGGTAGCTCCTTGAGCCGCGCGTGTGGTTACACCCGCGCGGGGCGCGGGGTTCGGGTATGTTTATCAATACTCCCAGGGATTAACGATGGCAACGGATGCAGCCGCAAAATCCTGCACGTTGCGCGTGACCAGCGCCAAGCCGTTTTCAACCGCTGAAGCAGCAATGATGGAATCAAAGGCAGCAATCGTTTTGCCCACGCCTTCTGCCCGCGCACACATGGCCGCCCAGTGTTCTGCCGTCTGCAATGTAAAGGGCAATACCCGTGCGTCGAACGCGTTTTGCAGTTTCTCTAGCCAATCCGCCAAATCCTGCTTTCGGCGCGAGGCTGGAAGCTTGGCCACTCCACGATGCAACTCGGCGAACACCATGGCAGCCGTAAACAGGTCTGTATCGGCACGTGCATTGACCCAGGCCAGCACGACAGGGCTGGGTTCTGGCTTGATCAATTCTGAGAAAACGCAGGTGTCGAGCAGGTATTTCATAAATCGACGGTGCGAACGGACTCGGCTGAGCGTTGCAAATCCAGTGGCTCGCCACGCGGCGCATCTTGCAGCAGTTTCACCAGCGAGGGTCCCTGCTGCATCCGGCGGTAGTCGGCCGCTGCAAGCACTACCACAGCCTCTTCGCCGCGCCGCGTGACCCATTGCGGCCCTATTGAGAGAGACTGCTCCACCAATTCGCTGAAGCGGCTTTTGGCTTCTTGCAATTGCCATGTACCCATAGATCACCTTCTTTGCCAAAAAACAAAATTACATACAGACTAGCCTGACTAGGCGCTAAATTTTCAGTTGTTTGGGGTTCCCCGTCAAGGACCAGGTTTCAAAACGCCCTGGGGTCGATGCCCGCTATCGATGGACACCATTTAATCAGGCCAGAAAGCGGTCGAGCTTGTTTAAAAATGGCTCCCGATCCAGCGGCTTGACAACAAAATCCACAGCCCCGGCCCGAAGGCAATCCACCACCATGCCTTTGTCGCTGTGGCCGGTGACCATCATGACCGGGATGCCGGCAAACCTGGCCGATGCCTTGATGCGGCGCAGGGTTTCCAGGCCGTTGATATCGGGCATGTCGAGGTCCATCAAAATCAGGTTCGGTCGCCTTTTGCCAAGAACGCTCAGGGCCTCAATACCGCTGGCTGCAAAGATCAGCTCGTAAAACGTTTCCGCCAGCAATTGGCCCATCAGTTTTCGTTCGAATTCACTGTCATCGACTATCAGCACCAGGGGCTGAAAATTTTCAGCACGCTCCGCCATCGCCTGGGCCGATGCCAGCCGGGAGTCCCGTTGGCCCTGCATGTCTTTGACCCACAGCATCAGGGGTTGCAGTTCGTTGCGCAAGGCTTTCAAGCTTGGTTGCACGCCCTGGGTTTTCAGTTGGTCAAACTCATGCTGCAATCGGGCCGAGTCGCGTATCACTAAGGCATCAGCCAGGCCACCACTCATGATTTTTTTGGCGAAGCTGTCAACGGCAAGATTGATCTGCGCAGTGGCATGGAGCACCGACCGGCCCACGGCTTGCGCTTGAAGACAGCCTTGATCGCACTGCGCAGCCAATTGCCCTTCAAGTTTGGCGATCTGGCGTGCCAGGCACGCCGCGTCGGTCGTTGTGACGCTGCCCTGGTTGCGCTGCAGGTCACGCCAGGCGTTCATCACCGCCATTGACAAGCGCGGGGCATCGTAAGCCAACGGCCAGAAAAGAACATAGTCATCAAAGCGTTGCTGGCGACACAGAGCATAGGCCGCAGACAACTCATCTTTGCTGCATAGAATCACGCTTCGGTGCAGCAGTGTCTGTGCCAGTTGGCTTAAGCCGAGCAGCTCGCTGTGGTACTGCTGGACTTGTTCTAGGGTGTTGAAAGCCAGTATCAGCACTTCAGGCTGATGGCGCTCAAAGTCGCTGATAGCCTGTTGCGGGTCGGTTGAAACCACCACATTGCTGAATTCGGCAGCAAGCATCTCGCTCACCATCTCGGCATCAGAGGCGCTGGCGGATGCCACCAGAATCCGGGCTTGTTTCATCAGCTCACAGGAGTTGCTCACGGCGCTGCTCCCAGTCGGCCAGCCAGGCGGGGAAATCTTCGGCCGGCATCGGTCGGGCGATGAAGTAGCCTTGGGCGATATCGCAGCCACGCTGGCGCAAAAAATTCCAGTCGGCCCGGTCTTCCACCCCTTCGGCCACGGTTTCCATCTTGAGTTGCCGGGCCAAACTGAGACTGGCATCGAACATGGCGCGTTGCGTGTCATTAGCCCAGGCACCGTGGACAAAGCTCTGGTCGATCTTCAGTTCGTCAAATGGAATGTCGCGCAACTGGGCCAGCGACGAGTTGCCGGTGCCAAAATCATCAATCGACAGCCGAAAACGCTTCAGGCGCAGGCGCGTCAAAATTTCCAGCGACACCCGCTGGTCTTGCATCAGGCGGCTTTCGGTAACTTCCAGCACCAGCGCAGCGGGCGGCACGCCGGCCTGGGCCGTCAGCCCAACCACATAGTCCAGAAAACTTAAAGAGAGCAGGTTGTCCATCGACAAATTGACCGCCAGCCGCAGCGACAAGCCGGCATCCAGCCAAGTCCGGGCTTGCGGCAGTGCGCTCGACAATACCGCTCGGGTCAGGTCGTCAATCAGGCCATATTGCTCGGCCAGCCCGACAAACTGATCCGGAAATACCAGGCCGTCTTGCGGATGGCACCAGCGCACCAGCGTTTCTGCTCCCACCACCTCGCCCGAAATGACGGCGACTTTGGGCTGGTAATAGTTGACCAGTTCGCCATTGGCAATGCCGGCTTGCAGCTCGCTTTCAGAGTAGATTTTTTTAACCGTCTTCACCGCCCCCTTGGGCGGGGGCAAACAGCGCCCGACCAAGGCGGACAGACGCTCCGGCAGCACCGGCTTGATTAGGTAGCCCAGCACCGTGATGGCGTGGGCCAGCACCAGTTTTTCGACCGACTGCAGCACCCGCTCGTCTTCGCCACTGACCAAAATCAGCGAGCCACGGTAGTGCTGCCCAACCAGATGTCTGATGAATTCGACACCGTCCATCTTGGGCATATTGATGTCGAGCAAAATCAGGTCAGGGCAATTTTCTGCTGTACCGACCAAAGCCAGGGCGGCCAAGCCGTTGTCGCAGGTCACTACCGTGCCATAGCCCAGATTGGTCAACATGCGGGCGATCAACTTGAGCATGAAGGTCTCGTCGTCGAGCACCAGTATCTTGATTGCCAGATTGTTCAACATAAGTTTGTTTTCCTGTTTCTTTAAAGACGTGTTCAGAAGGCGTCCAGAAAATCTGTCACCCGGGCGAATTCCAGCTCAAACTGCGGCAGCAACTCCGCCAACATTGCTGACTGATTGCCTTTGCCGGCCGCCTCCATCGCGGCGCAGAGTTCTCCCAGTGCCGCAGCGCCGACCGAGCGCGCCGACGACTTGAGCTGGTGCGCCGAGGCACCGGCGGCCTGGGTGTCGCCTGCGGTCAGCGCGCTGCGAAGTGCTGCCGCAATCTGCCTCGCGCTGACCTCGAAGTCATTCAAAAACTCCCGAACAAGTGCGCTGTCGTCGCCAATCAGGGCGGCCAGCACCCTGACATCGACGGCCATCGGCACCGGTACCGGCTGCTGCGACGGTGCCGCCAAGGCCATCCGGGCTGTTGCCGTTGTCGGCTCAGACAGCACCACCGGCTGCCACTTTTTCAGCATGGCCTTGAGCTGCACCAGTTGCACCGGCTTGCTCAGGTAATCGTCCATGCCGATCGCCTTGCAGCGCTCGGCCTCGCCTTTGAGTGCGTTGGCGGTAAAGGCAATGATCGGCATGCGCAAGCTGCCTTGTTCGGCAGCCCGGATGGCAGCGGTCAACTCGTAGCCGTCCATCAGCGGCATGTGCAAGTCGGTGATCAAAATGCCATAAGCACCGGTTTTCCAGCGTTGCAGCGCCTCTTGTCCGTTATTGGCCATATCCGCAGTGCGCCCGAGCAGCAGCAACTGCTGCAAGATGACTTTTTGGTTGTACTCATTGTCTTCGGCCACCAGGATCAGTCGGCCCTGCCGACGCGCGGCCTCGCGCGACAACGCCACCGGCGTGACCACGACTTGCGCCGTCAGATAGTCCAGGTCAGCGGCCTGGGCACGACCGGCAGCGATGGCCACGGCATTCAAAAACGCCCGCTGTGTCAATAAATTCTCGTCCACCAGCACCAGCCTTTCACCGCCGTGCCGGGCTTTGCGGCGCTGGCCACGCCCGATCACCAGAAAGTGAATGTCTTTGTGGGGGCCAGCCTGGTCAGCATCGTGCATCAGTACCGAAAGCTGCGCTGCAGAGGCGCTGTCCGTGATGATGCACACGCCGCCGGGGTGCTGCACCATCCAGGGTCTTGCGGCAGCCAGATCGGCGGCGCGCTCGACACTGGCATGGCTGTGGCCCAGATAAGTCGCCAGATCGTCTGCCAGATGAGCGGGACCGGCCAGAACCAGGCAGGCCAGGCCATCGACCGGGTTCAAAGCGTCCATTGGCACGGCTGCGGCCGGGCTTTGCATGAAGGGCAGGCGCACGCAAAACACGGAGCCTTGGCCAAGTTCACTTTGCACCGTGATGCTGCCCCCCATGATCTCGGCGAGCTGGCCTGAAATCGCCAGCCCCAGCCCGGTGCCGCCAAAATGCCGGGTGGTCGAGGCATCAGCCTGAATGAAGGCGGTAAAAAGCCGGGCCTGGGTGGCCATGTCGATGCCAATGCCGTTGTCTGCCACCTCGAAGCGCAGCGTCACCGACTCGTCAGATTTCTCGGCCAGCGTTGCCCGCACCGACACCGCGCCCGGGCACTGCTGCCCGGCCGAAAATTTGACCGCGTTGTTGCACAGATTGATCAGTATCTGGCGCAGTCGGCCGGGGTCGCCCAGCAGCACCGGCGGAATCTGCGGGTCAACAAACAAGGTGAGTTGCACCCCTTTTTTCAGCGCAGTCGGATTCATGTTTTCGCAAGCCCCCTGCACCACGTCGGAGACCGACATCGGAATCGATTCGATGTCGAGCTTCTTGGCTTCGATTTTGGAGAAGTCAAGAATGTCATTGATCACCGCAAGCAAGGCAAATGCCGAGTCGTGGATGATGCCAGTCATCTCCAACTGCGGCCCGTTCAGGCTGCTTTGCTGCAACACATCAATCATCCCGATCACGCCATTCATCGGTGTCCTGATTTCGTGGCTCATGGTTGACAGAAACTCTGACTTGGCCAAGTTGGCCTTTTTGGCGGCCAGTGTGGCACGTTCCAGCTCCACATTTTTCTCATGCAGGGCGCGCTGGGCGGCATGCTCCTCGGTGACATCGCGAAATACCAGAACCGCCCCCACCACCAAGGCGTTGCGGTCACGAATCGGCGCACAACTGTCGGCGATCGGGCATTCGCTGCCGTCACGCGCAATCAGTACCGTGTGGTTGGCCAGGCCTTGAATCGTCCCCAGGGCCAGGGTGGCCTTGACCGGAATCGTCGCCGGCAGCCGGGTTTCCTGGCTGATGATGTGAAACACTTGGTCGATCGTTTGTCCGCTGGCCTGCGCCAAGGTCCAGCCAGTGAGCTGCTCTGCCAGCGGGTTAAGCAGGGTGACGCAGCCGCTGGCGTCGGTGGCGATCACTGCGTCGCCAATCGAGTTGAGCGTCACCGAGAGTTTTTCCTCGCTGACTTGCAAGGTGGCGTTGGCCTGTTGAAGCTGGCGGTTGGTGTCGCGCTGGATGTCAAGCAGGTGTTTGGTTTCAAGATAAACCAGGTTTTTTAGCCGCTGCTGGTTTTCCCGGTACATCAGATAAGCAAAGGCAAAGGCCGACATCAGCACCGCCAGGCAAGCCACGACGATGATGCCGAACAGGATGCGCATGTTGGCGCGAAATTCTTGGTCGTGTTGTTGCGCGACAGACTCTTGCAACTGGTTGAAATTTTTCATTTCCAGGCGGATCGCATCCATCAGGCGCTTGCCCGTGCCTTCACTGACCAGTGCCACTGTAGCTTGCAGGCCCTGGCTGCGACGCACCGCGATGACTTTGGACAGATCATCGAGTTTGGCCGCCACCAGCGGGGCTGCGGCATCGAGGTATCTGCGAGAGGGTTCGTTCGAGGTCAGCCGACTCAGTTCTTCCAGTTGGCGGTTGACTTTGTCACGCACCGCCAGGTAAGGCTCCAGAAATGACGTGTCACCAGTCAGCAGGTAGCCGCGCTGACCAGTCTCGGCATCCTTCACGGCAGACAGCAAGTCGTCTGCCCGGTTCAACACCAGGAGCGTGCGATTGCGCACTTTTGCGGCCTCTTCCGTCTGCTGAAAACTCCACAGGGACGAGGCGATCACCAGTGCCGCCATCAGGACGGCCACCACC
>CAIQOO010000010.1 GCA_903873485.1 uncultured beta proteobacterium
CGGACATGATCCACCTCAGCGTCAATAGCAGTACTGCTGCCAGTTTTCAAACATTCAGCTCTCCATCGTTGCCAACGTTCAAAAACAGTAGACGTGGGAAGCGACGGAGATATCTGAACGGCTGCTTTAGTTTCGCAGGGAAAAGTCGTCCAATCAAACAACGCGGTGGTAGTGGTGGCATACCTCTGCGCAACTTTACGATGGTGGCCCCACTGGTCAGCCTGCGCTGTATGTTTGGCCTGGACGATCAGCCGCTGGACGAAAAAAGCCGGATTGTGGTGCTGGCTTTGGGCAGTGCCTCGGTCGGTGTCGCCGTCGATGGCGTCAGCGAGGTGCTGCGGGTTGCCAAGAGCTGCGTCGATGCCATGCCGGCCCTGCTGGCCAAGGAAGGTGATTTGTCCGACATCGCAGAAATCTGCCGGCTTGACGACGGCAAGCGACTGGTGTCGATCATCACCGTGCGCAACCTGTTTGACCATTCTGCCATCAAGGAGGCATTGACTACCGTGAGCGAAATCAAACAAGGTGGCGGACCGGAGTCGGCCGAGATTGAGGAGGACCAAGACGACGACGAACAGGTGGTGGTATTCCACCTCGACAAGGAAGAGTTTGGCGTGCCGATTCACAGCGTGCAAGAGATTGTGCGGGTGCCCGATCAGCTCATTCATGTGCCAAAAGCCCCGCCCTTTGTCGAAGGCGTGATCAATCTGCGCGGCAGCGTGCTGCCGGTGATTGACCTGCGCCTGCGGCTGGGCCTGCCCCGGGTGGAACGTTCTGACCGGCAGCGCATCATGGTGTTTTTGATTGCCGAGGTGCGCACCGGCTTCATCGTCGATCAAGTCACCGAAGTGCTGAAAATTCCCAAATCGGTGATCGAGCCTTCGCCCAGATTGTCCAAACAGCAGGGGAGAATTTTGTCGCGCATGGCCAATATGGAAAAGCAAAAGCGCATGGTGCAGTTGCTGGAGCCGGCCTATCTGGTGGAGGGCGAGGAACTTGAAACCCTGGCCACCGTGTCGGCCTGAAATGCGGATGATGTCGAGACATGATCAAGCTGTTGATCGTTGACGATTCGGCGCTGATGCGGCGCCAGTTGACGCAGATTTTTGCTGCCACTGGCGAGTTTCAAATCCTCCAGGCCAGAAACGGCCAGGAGGCAGTTGAGCAAAACCGCGAGTTTCAGCCCGATGTGGTGACGCTCGACATCAATATGCCCGAGATGGATGGCATCACCGCCCTGTCCATCATGATGGCCGAGCGGCCGGTGCCGGTAGTGATGGTGTCGTCGTTGACCGAGCAGGGCGCACTGGCCACTTTTGAGGCGCTCAACCTGGGCGCGGTGGATTACATCGCCAAGCCGGGCGGCACCATTTCATTGTCGATCGGCGACATCACTGACGAACTGGTCGCCAAGGTTCGGGCGGCGGCGCGCGCCCGCATCAAGGCCAAAGGGCCGGGCGTCAAGGGCCTGGTGCAACGCCTGCGCGATGAGCACAAGAAAGTCGCCCGGCCGCTGGCGCTGCGCCGGGGTGTGGCGGCAGATGGACTGGTGGTGATCGGGGTATCGACCGGCGGCCCGCGCACGCTTGAAGACATCTTGCCGCTGCTGCCGGCCAACTTCCCCTGGCCCATCCTGGTGGCACAACACATGCCAGCGGCGTTCACCAAATCTTTCGCTGAGCGGCTCGACAAAATCTGCGCCCTCCAAGTGGTCGAGGCTGCCGCACCGATGCCGGTGCTGCCCGGCAGCATTTTCATTGCCAAGGGCGGCGCCGACATGGTGGTGGCGATGCGCGCCGGCCGACTCACCGTATTGCCCAAGCCAGAAAACTCGCAGCATCTTTGGCACCCCTCGGTGGAACTGCTGGGCCGCTCGCTGCTGGAGCACTGCGACCCGGCGCGGGTGACCGCCGTGATGCTGACCGGCATGGGCAACGACGGTGCCGAGGCCTTTGCCGAGATTAAACAATTCGGAGGCCAGACCATTGCCGAGTCGGAAGCCTCCGCCGTGGTGTTTGGCATGCCCGGCGAGCTGATCGCCAGGCGCGGTGCCAGCCTGGTGCTCGATGCCAACAAAATCGCCACCCAACTCGTGGCCTGGGCCGGCTGCTAAAGGAATTCAACCCATGGCTTTTGTCAAGAAAAAAGACAGCGTGACCGTCGATCAGGAAGATCGCAAGCAAATGCGGGAATGCCCGGATTTGCTGCTGGCCCTGACTGACGCCAGCGCCACCGCCCGGCGCTGGGCGGCGCGTGACCTGGTCAACTGCCCCAATGCCGCCGCAGCGCTGGTCAATCAACTCAAGTGCGAATCCGATCTGTCCGTGCGTGAAGTCATTCTCACCACCCTGACCCGCCTGGGCGATGCCACGGCGGTGGCCGGGCTGGTGGACTGCCTGCGCAGCGAAGATGCCGCCCTGCGCAACGAAGCGATTGAGGCCATGAAGCAGCTCCCGGACGAAATGGCGCCGATCATGCGCGGCTTGCTGACCGATGCCGACCCGGATGTGCGCATCTTTTCCGTCAACGTGCTCGAATCGCTGCGCCACCCGGAGGTGGAGTGCTGGCTGATTGATGTCATCAATCAGGATGTTCAGATCAATGTCTGTGCCACCGCCGTGGACTTGCTAAGCGAGGTGGGCACTGCTGCGGCGCTCGAACCTCTGGAACGGCTGAAAGCCCGCTTTGCCGACGAGCCCTACATACAGTTTGCCGCTGATCTGGCGCTGCGCCGCATCAAACAAGACTGACGCGCCCATGGCAGCCATCACCATCACTGACGACGACTTCCAGAAGTTCCGGGAATATTTCTACCGTAAGACCGGCATCAACTTCGAGGCCACCAAGCGCTATTTTGTTGACAAGCGGCTGATCGAGCGCATTGAGGCCACCGGCAGCGCCGACTTTCGCAGCTACTTTGTCATGCTGCGCTTTCAGGCCTCGGGTGACGAGGTGCAGCAGCTCACCAACCTGATGACGGTTAACGAGACCTATTTTTTGCGCGAGGAATACCAGTTTCAATGCCTGGTCAACTCCATCCTGCCCGAGATCACCAAGCGCAAGACCGACAACAGATCTATCCGCATCTGGTGCATTCCGTCGTCTTCGGGCGAAGAGCCTTACACCGTGGCGCTGTACATGATGGAGCGCTGGCCCGGCATCAGCAAGTGGGATGTCGAAATCATTTCGTCCGACATCGACACCGGCATCCTGCACAAGGCGCGCGTCGGGCGTTTTTCAGCACGTTCGGTGCAGCATGTGCCGGCAGCCTGGCTGGCGCGGTATTTTGTCCGTCAGGGCGACGAGTACCAGATTTGCGAAGACCTGCGCCAGTCGGTCGAATTCACCCGGGTCAACCTGGCCGAACCGGGCGACACCCGGCCTTACCGAAATTTTGACGTGATCTTTTGCCGCAATCTGCTGATCTATTTTGACGATGTGTCGCGCAAGGCGGCGGCGGAAACTTTTTACGATGCGCTCAAGCCCGGCGGCTACATCTGCCTGGGCCATTCGGAGTCGATGAGCCGCATTTCCTCGCTCTACAAGGTGCGCAAATTCCCTGAAGCGATTGTTTATCAAAAATCCCTGGAGGCCCGATGAAACGCATCCTGATTGTTGATGACGCTGCAACCGTGCGCATGTACCACCGCAACATCCTTGAGTCCGCCGGTTACAGCGTGGCCGAGGCGGTCAATGGCGTCGAGGCGCTGGAAAAAGCGCTGCAACAGCCCTTTGATCTCTACATTGTCGATATCAACATGCCCAAGCTTGACGGCTTCGGGCTGTTGCGCCAGTTGCGCAGCGAGGACATCGTGCCAGCACCGGCCATCATGGTATCGACCGAGGCGGCTGCTCATGACCAGACTGCCGCGCTGCGGGCCGGGGCCAATTGCTACCTGACCAAGCCGGTCAAGCCCGGGCAACTCCTGACGCATGTGCGGCTGCTGCTGGGAGAGGTTGGCTCATGAATCCCTTGCTTGAACAGTTTTTGTCGGAAGCGCGCGATTTTTTGCAGGGCATTGGCGAAAAGCTGATGCAACTGGAGCAGGCCCCGGACGATGCCGAGCTGATGGTCGGGCTGTTTCGCCTGGTGCATACCCTCAAGGGCAACAGCGGCCTGTTTGAATTCCCCGAAATGACGCGGGTACTGCACGCCGGCGAAGATCTGATGGATGCGGTGCGCAATGGCCGGGTGCGCTATTCGCAGGCGCTGGCCGATCAACTGCTCGATGCGATGGATTTTGTCGGCCTGTTGTGCGATGAAATCGCGTCTGACGGACTGATTGATGCCGCGCGTGCAGCGGATTCGGCGCGGCTGGCGCAGGCTTTGCGTACACTGATCGTCAGCCAGGCGGTGGCGGATCCGGATGCTGTTGAAGACCTGCAATCGGGTGCAGCCCCAGTGCCAGCGCTGGCGGCCCCTGGCCCTCGGCCAATTGCCGCTGGCGGATATTCCCGAAGCGGTGCGGCTGGCGGCCTTCAAGCGGGCACTGGACGGCGATGCCGTTCACTGGCTGAGCTACACGCCGATTGCGGAATGCTTTTTTCAGGGCGACGATCCGTTTTTTGCCGCACGCCAGACGCCTGACATCTTGTGGCGCCGGATTGTCGCCACCGAACCCTGGCCGCCGCTGGCCGAACTCGACGCTTACCGCTGTGTGCTGGCGTTTCAGTTGCTCACTGCCGCACCGCGCGCAGAGCTGGTCGAGCAATACCGCTATGTGCCCGATCAGGTGACGATTGTTGAAGTGGCACCACTGTATTTCGCCATTCCACAAGGCGACCCCAATGGCGGGCCGGTGTATGAAGATTTTGTCGCCGATGCGCTGCAGCATCTGGACGCTGGCCGTCTGCCTGCGCTGAAACAGGCGGCACAAAGCATGTTGCACCTGAGCAACCCGGATTTGTGGTTTTCGTCGGCCCTGCGCTGGCTGCTGGCCCTGCTGGAAAGCATGCCCGAGCAACGCCCGGCCCTGCGTCGCCTGATCGAGTCACTGCGCAGCTTGTCGCCGCCAGACTGGACTGACCTGAACGTCGCGCCCGAGAGTCCTGCGTCGGTGTCAGCCCTGGCCGCAGCACCAGTGCCGTTTGACAGCCTGGTTCCGCCCTCGGCGACCATTGTTGAGGCGATGGCCGGGATTTTCTCGAACCAGCGTCAAATCCTGCTGTTTGATGACCAGCCGGCCTGGCATCATGGCCGCATTGAAGCGGCTGCGCTGGTGCTGATCAATTGCTGCAAGGCGCTCGGTGACGCCAATGGGCAAAGCCTGATTGCGGCAGCCCTTGAGAAAGACCGGGCCAGCGGCAGCAGTGCGGCTTTGCTGGCATGGCTGGCCGCCCGCGATGGTGACGCGGCGACCAGCCAGCAGCCGCCCGATGCACCAGAGCGTGCCACGGTCAGCGCCGCCAACAACGCACCTGTGCCTGCGGTGTCGGCGGCACCGGAGCCAGCCCCGCCTGCACGCGCCCCTGCACCGTCAGACGAGGGTCCGAAATTTGGCCGCCGTGCCGATGATGCCATTGCCGCAGCCAGCGCCGGCCCCAAGAGCCTGAAGGTCGATCAATCCAAGATTGACCGCCTGATGAACCTGATTGGCGAAATGGTGGTGTCCAAAAACGCCCTGCCTTATCTGGCGCAGCGGGCCGAAGAACAGTTTGGCGTGCGCGAACTGGGACGCGAAATCAAGTCGCAATACGCAGTCATCAACCGCATTGCCGAAGAAATGCAGGATGCCATCATGCAGGTGCGCATGATGCCGGTGTCGTTTGTATTTCAGCGCTTTCCACGGCTGGTGCGCGACATTTCGCGCAAGCTGGGCAAAGAAGTGCAGTTGCTGCTCGAAGGTGAGGAAACCGAAGCCGACAAGAACATCATCGAGTCGCTGGCCGACCCGCTGATCCATATCGTGCGCAACAGCCTCGACCATGGGCTTGAAACCCCCGATGTCCGCCAGGCCGCCGGCAAACCGGCCATCGGCACGCTGACCATCCGCGCGGTGCAGGAAGGCGACCGGGTGCTGATTGACATCATCGACGATGGCCGGGGCATAGACCCGACCGTGATCAAGCGCAAGGCCTATGAAAAAGGTCTGATTGACGAGGCCATGCTGGATCGCATCACCGACCGCGAAGCGGTCAACCTGGTGTTTGCCGCAGGATTCTCGACCATGGAGGTGGTGTCAGACCTGTCAGGCCGCGGTGTCGGCATGGACGTGGTGCGCACCGCCGTGGAAAAGGTCAACGGTGCCCTGCTGCTCGACAGCGAAGTCGGCAAAGGCACCCGGCTGCGCATCACGCTGCCGCTGTCCATGGCGGTCACCAAGGTGATGATTGTTGAATCAGACGGCCAGATTTTTGGCGTGCCGATGGACCATGTGGTGGAAACCGTGCGCATCCCGAACAAGGCGATCCGCAGCATCAAGCACAGCAAGACGATTGTGCTGCGCGGCAGCATCGTGCCGCTGAAAGCCCTCAACACGCTGCTGGGCCTGAGCGCCCGGCAGCGCACCAACGCCGACGACGAAATGGCGGTGCTGGTAGCGCGGGTCGGCGGTGCGGCGGTGGGCCTGATCGTCGATGATTTCCGCGAAACCGCCGAAATCATTCAAAAACCCCTCAGCGGCGTGCTGGCCGGGCTGGCGGCCTATTCAGGCTCGGCACTGATGGGCGACGGCTCGGTGCTGATGGTGCTCAATGTCAAGGAGATTGTCTGATGCCAATTGACTACAAGAAAAACCAGGCGAAGTTGCGCGAGATTGTCAGCGTCGAAGACGCCGAAGGTCTGCTGAACTGGCTGCAAAATAAGCCCTCGGCCAAGATTGATTTGGCCGAATGTACCCACCTGCATCCGGCCAACCTGCAAGTGTTGATGGCGGCGCGCTGCCGCGTTACAGTCTGGCCCGAAGACGCGCATCTGCGAGGCTGGCTCGAAACCGCACTGCCTTCCAAATAACCGGAATTTCCCCAATGGCCAAAACCATCATGATCGTTGACGACTCCAGCACCATGCTGATGAGTCTGAGAAACAGCCTGGAAATCGGCGGCTTCAAGGTGCTGGCCGCCAGCGACGGCCAGCTTGCCCTGGACCAGTTGAAGGCCGGCGCCAAGCCAGACCTGATCATCACCGACATCAACATGCCCAATATGGGCGGGATTGAATTCATCGGCAAGGCACGCGCCGTCACCGGCTTTCGCTTCACCCCGATTCTGGTGCTCACCACCGAGAGCCAGCAAGCCAAACGCGATGATGCCAAAAAGCTCGGGGCCACCGGCTGGCTGATCAAGCCGGTCAGCGGCGCAGATCTGACCCGCATCATCAAGCAGGTCCTGCCGGGAGCATGAAGATGGCGCTGTCGGTCGCCTCAGTGTGGCAAGCCGGGCAGCGGATGCTGCAAAAACTGGGCACGCTAGAACCTGGCTATCTGGTGGCAGGCAGCGTCTTGCTGACCATTGGCCTGGTGCGTCTGCTGCCCGCCAATGCCCTGCAAGCTGCCGATGCCCTGCTGGGTCGGTCGGGTGACACACTGCTGCTGCTGATTGCGCTGGCCATGCTGATGTTTTTGCTTTTGCCGCTGCTGTTGCCGTTGCTGACCCGGCCCGGGCGTGCCAGCAGCAGCGCGCCGCCAGACGCAGCCCAGGGCAGCACCGCTGCACCGCTCACCGCCCTGCTCGAAACACATTTGCAACTGGATCAGGCGATCGACAAAAAGCTGCAAGAGGTCATTGTTGATACCGAAAACTCGGCGCTGGAAATCATCAAGCAGGTGCGCCTGCTTTACGACACCGCCAACACCTTGGTGCTCTACCTGAGCAGCACCAGCACGCAGGCCAACAGCCTGGGCAGCGACATCGTCGCAAGTGTCAACTACCTGATGGAGATCGGGGCTTTTATCGAGGCCCTGCCGGCAAAGATGACGCGCGACTTGCACAACGTGCAAAGTGTGGTCAAGGAAATCACGGAACTCAGTTGGCTGGTGGGCTCGGTGCAGGCCATCAGCATGCAGTCGCATCTGTTGGCCATCAATGCGTCCATCGAGGGTAGCCGCGCCGGACCGGCGGGCGCGGCGTTTCGCGTGGTGGCCGACGAGATGCGCCTGCTGGCGGCCAATTCCAGCGAGGTGGCAAGCAAAATCAATGCCGGGCTGCTGCGGGCGCGTCAGGTGGTGGAAGAGGGCATGTCGGTCAGCATTGCCGAGTCGTCGCAAGGGCTGACGGATGTTTCCCATGCGGTGGCATCGATCCACAAGCTCGAAGAAAACTTTGAGGACATGAGCCAGTACTTCAAGACCCGTTTTGCCGTCGTCACCAAGCACAATGAAGATCTGGCCAGAGACATTGCCGAAGTGCTGGGCCACATCCAGTATCAAGACGTGGTGAGCCAGTGCATTGAGCGCATGCGCCTGGCGATCAGCCAGCGCAATGCCTTTTTGCAAACAGTGCTGGCCCAGCCGGGCTTGAGCGAGGCCGAACTGGCCCAGTTGCCCGGCCTGCTGGCGCAGATACTTGAGGCCTACCTGCAGGAAGAAGACAAACACCGGCATTCGGCCAGGAATGAGGAAGCAGCGCAAGAATCCGGCAGCGAACTCAAGTTCGAGCTGTTTTGACCTTGCATCAGTGCCCCGCGCAAGCTGAAAAGGAGTGAAGACCCATGTCACATATTCTGGTCATCGACGACGATGAATTTTTCAGGGAAGTTCTGGTACACATGTTGCACCGGGATGGCCATCAGGTCACTGAGGCCCACGATGGTGTCAAGGCTTTGGCCCTGCTACAGCACCTGCGCCCGGATGTCATCATGACCGACATCCTGATGCCCAACATGGACGGCGTTGAATTCATCGCGGAACTGTCCCGGCAGAGCAATAACACGCCGGTGATTGCCATGTCGGGCGGGCGACGCGCCATCACGACGGCCTTCAATCTGGAGTCCGCCAAACTCATGGGCGTCAAAGCCACCCTGGCCAAGCCGATTGCCCACAGCGCCCTGCGCGCCGCGCTGCACGAGGTGCTGCCGTGAGCCAGTCGGTGCCGGCACCGATGCGCGTGATCGCCGTCTGCAACCGCAAGGGCGGTGCCGGCAAGACCACCACCTCGGTCAACCTGGCCGCAGAGCTGGCAGCTTTGGGCTGGCGCGTGCTGCTGCTGGACCTGGACTCGCAGGGCCACTGCGCGGTCGGGCTTGGCGTCAAGGTCAAAGCCGGCGAAGCCTGCGTTCACGCCCTGTTCACCGATGCGCAGGCCCGACTGATCGATGCGGTGCGCGACACGGCTTTTGACAATCTGGCACTGGCTGCGGCCGACCAGTTGTTCGAACACGGCACCGGCATCCGCGACGAACTGCGGCTGGCACGCGCGCTGGCTGACCCGGCGCTGGCGGCACGCTTTGATCTGGTGATTGTCGATACGCCGCCGACGCTGGACTTGCTGCTGCTCAATGCGCTGTCGGCGGCCCACTGGGTGCTGGTGCCGTTTGTGCCACATCCGCTGTCCTTCGAGGGGGTGCGCCAGTTGATGCGGGTGCTGTTCAAGGTCATGTCGAATCAAAACCCGGACCTCAAGCTGCTGGGTTTCTTGCCCACCATGGCGGCTGACAACATCCGCCAGCACCGCGCCACCACAGCCGATGTGGCGCGCCAGTTTGGTGCCCCCAGGGTGCTGCCCGGCATACGCAGCGACATCAAGCTGGCCGAAGCCTTTGCCGTCGGCAAACCGGTGCGCGCCTACGCCCCTGGCAGCCGGGGCGCGCAGGACTTTGCCGAGCTGGCCTCATGCCTGACACAACTGCTGGCCTGACTGTCGCCTTGAACGAAAACAAGGCGCTCCATCCGGCCCTGCTGAAGTCCGTCAGCACCCAAATTGCCATCTTGTCGGCAGACGGGGTGATTCTGGCGGTCAATGATTTGTGGTCGCGGCATGCGCTGGAGAACAGCCTGACGCCCGGCACGCCGGCTGCCGGAACCGGTGTCGGCGCCAACTATCTGGCGGCCTGCAAGCCAGATGCCGCAACCAAACCGTTGCTGGAGCCACTGAACGCCCACGACGGCATTCAGGCAGTTCTCGATGGCCGCTTGCCCAGTTTCAGGCTGGAATACCCCTGCCATTCCTTGCGGCAGCAGCGCTGGTATGTGATGAGTGTCACGCCGCTGAACGAAGCGGCACCACGCCGTATCGTCATCATTCATGCCGACATCACCGATCGCCGGCAGGCGGTACAGGAGCTTGACAATGTGACTACGGCCTTGAATCAGCACGCGATTGTGGCCATCACCGATGTAATGGGACGCATGATCTCGGTCAATGACAAGCTGTGTGAGATCAGCGGCTACTCGCGCGCCGAATTGCTGGGCCAGAACAGTCGCATGCTGAATTCTGGCTGGCACCCGAAGGAATTCTTTCGCGAGTTGTATCGGACCATCAGCGCCGGAAAAGTGTGGCACGGCGAGATCCGCAACCGGGCCAAAAATGGCAGCTTTTACTGGACCCAGACCAGCATCACGCCGTTTTTGGGGGACGATGGCAAGCCGCAAAAATACATTGCCATTCGCACCGATATCACGCTGCTCAAGCAGACCGAACTTGAATTGCAACGTCATCAAGATCAGCTTGAACAAAGGGTGCAGCAAAAGACGGCAGATCTACAGGGCATGATTGATGCCTTGTGGCAAGTCAATGTCGAGCTTGAGAAGAAGTCGCTGGCTTTGCAGGTCAGCGAAGAGTCCGAGCGCGCCGCCAATCAGGCCAAGTCTGATTTTCTGGCCAACATGAGCCACGAGATCCGTACCCCGATGAACGGCGTGGTCGGCATGGTGGACATTCTGCAAGAGACGCAACTTCAGCCCGGGCAGCAGCGCATGGTGGCGACCATCCACAGTTCAGCGCTGGCACTGCTTGGCATCTTGAACGACATCCTGGATTTTTCCAAGATCGAGGCCGGCAAGCTGATGCTTGAGAGTCTGCCCACGCCGCTGCATGAGCTGACTGAAGAAGTGGCGCAACTGATGGCCACCAGTGCCAGCGGCAAAGCGCTGGAGCTGTCCGTCTTCGTATCCCCCGAACTGCCGCGCTGGATTCTTTGCGACCCGACCCGGTTGCGCCAGATATTGAGCAACCTGCTGGGTAATGCGGTGAAATTCAGTGCCCGCCAGGACGGTGGCAGTGCCCGGGTGATGCTGTCGGTGACTCCTTGTACGCTGTCGCATGACCGGGCCGGTGTGCGCTTTACGGTGCGTGACAACGGCATTGGCATGAGTCCGCAGGTGCTGGCGCAGTTGTTTCAGCCCTTCGTCCAGGGCGACCAAAGCACGGCGCGCCGCTTTGGTGGCACCGGCCTGGGGCTGTCAATCACGCAGCGGCTGGTGGAACTGATGGGTGGTCATATCAGCGCGCGCAGTTGCCTGGGCGAGAGTGCCGAATTCACCGTCGATTTGCCGCTGCAGGAAGTCCCGGCTGACAGCATGGCAATGATCGACCCGCGCCTTGACGGTGCCGTCACGGTGCCAATCATCGCCGGCGATGGCCGGGCGACCGAGGCACCGGCTGAGGTGGCGCCGGCCATGCGCGCCGGCCGGCTGATTCTGGTGGCCGAAGACAACGAAACCAACCGTGACGTGCTGCAGCAGCAATTGGGCCTGCTCGGCTATGCGTCCGAAGTGGCGCAAGACGGCATGGAGGCGCTGGCGATGTGGCGCACCGGTCGCTACGCGCTGCTGCTGACCGACTGGCACATGCCGCACATGGATGGTCTGGCGCTGGCCGCCGCCATCCGGCAGGAGGAACAGCCGGGCACGCACCTGCCGATCGTGGCCATCAGCGCCAATGCCCGGCACGGCCAGGCGCAGATATGCCTCAACAGTGGCATGGACGACTTTTTGCCCAAGCCGCTGCGCTTGAAGGAACTCCGGTCCCTGCTCGACAAGTGGCTGCCACTGGTGCCGAAAGACCACCGCCTGGAACAGACACCGGCCTTGCCCGAACCTGTTGTACCCGGTTCGCTGCCGGTTTGGGATGCCACAACGCTGACCCAGATCCTGGGCGATGACACTGCCATGCAGCGCCATTTGATGGACAAATTTCTGGTCAGCGTCCCGTCACAATTGGCTGCCATTGCCGTAGCGCACGCCAGCGGCGACCTGGCCCGGCTGGCCGACCTGGCACACACGCTGAAAACCGGTGCACGCACCATGGGTGCGCTGCTTCTGGGCGAACTATGCGAGCAACTTGACAGCGCCGGAAGCGATGGCGATGCGCTGGCTTGCACGACGCTGATGGCCGCTTTGCCGTCGGCCTGGACGGCGGCAGCACAAGCCATGCAAGATCATTTCGCTTCGTAAGCGGGCTTACCCAGGCCAAACCGGCCAGGCAAAGCCGCCTTCCTCGAAAGCCTCATGAAGCAATGCTTTATTGTTATGGAATTTAGGTTAGATTGCCTTGGGCTACAGGCTAACCGAGGAACTTGACCGAATGCTCTCAGGGGCTGAACAAGAAGTTCATCACATCGCCATCCTTGACAACATATTCCTTGCCTTCACTGCGCATCTTGCCGGCATCCTTGGCGCCCTGCTCACCCTTGAATCCGATGAAATCGTCAAAAGCAATGGTCTGGGCGCGAATGTAGCCCTTCTCGAAATCGGTATGGATCACCCCGGCCGCTTGTGGACCGGTGTCGCCGACATGGATGGTCCAGGCGCGCACCTCTTTGACGCCGGCGGTGAAATAGGTTTGCAGGCCCAGCAGTTTGTAAGCGGCAATGATCAGGCGGTTCAGGCCCGGCTCGGTCTGGCCGATTTCAGCCAGAAACATCTTTTTATCGTCTTCTTCCATGTCGGCCATTTCGGCCTCCATCTTGGCGCAGATCACCACCACCGGAGTTTTTTGCGCTGTCGCGTAGTCATTCAGGCGGTCCAGCAACGGGTTGTTGCTGAAACCGTCTTCAGCCACATTGGCGACAAACATGGCGGGTTTGGCGGTGATCAGGAAAAACTGTTTGAGCAGCGGCAACTCTTCTTTGCTGAAGTCGAGGATGCGCACCGGTTTGGCCTCATTGAGCGCCGCCTGGCAACGCTGCAGAATCGTGACCAGCCGGGCGGCCTCTTTGTCACCACCAGATTTAGCCGTTTTTTGATAACGCGCCAACGCCTTGTCAACGGTGCTCAGGTCGGCGAGGCAAAGCTCGGTTTGAATCACCTCGATGTCCGAGATCGGATCCACCCGACCGGCCACATGCACCACGTTGTCGTCTTCAAAACAGCGCACCACATTGATGGTGGCATCGGTTTCGCGGATGTGTGCCAAAAACTTGTTGCCTAAGCCTTCACCGGTGCTGGCGCCGGCCACCAGCCCGGCAATATCGACAAACTCGACAATCGCGCGCTGTATTTTTTGCGGATTCACGATGGCCGCCAGCGCATCCAGCCGCACATCGGGCACTTCGACAATGCCGACATTGGGTTCGATGGTGCAAAACGGATAGTTTTCCGCCGCAATGCCGGCCCGGGTCAAGGCGTTGAACAGGGTCGATTTACCGACGTTGGGCAAGCCCACAATGCCACATTTCATAAAAATCCTTTTAAATCAAGGTACTTACGATCCCGATATGGGTATCATCGTGGTGCCGTGCCAGCGCCCGCTGGCGTGGTCGCAAAGCGCAAAACAGTCCGGGCCAGATGCTGCATCAGAGCCAATTTGTGCTGCTGCTCTGATGCATGGGGCGCGATTGTAATGACCGCCAGGTCCTGGCCCGGCAAAGGCATCCGCGAAAAAGTCCGCCTGCACCACCCGACGGAGCAACTTGTGGCGTGGTTCGTCAGGTCAGGTCAGCCTGGCAAAGCCACCCTCCACCCAGGCCACCGCGCTGGCCCGGTTGAGCTTGAACGACGGGGCCACCCGCAGTTCGGCTTGCAGTTCGCCAGCATCGTCTTTGGCGCTCAAGGTGGCATAGGGGTTGTCTTCGTCGGGCACGATGTCGAGCCGCACCGTCACCCGGGCAGACTGGGCCGTCACCGTGATGCTTTGGTGCAGTGCGGCGTGCAATTGCTGCTCGCTGCGGCGGACAAACTCGCGCGCCGTCTTGACCAGGGTGTTGAAGGCATTGCCATCGAGTGGCTTGGGGTTCTTTTTGTCGCGCCCCATGGTCCACGGGCCAACCAATGCAGGTTCCGGCTCGCCGTCTTTGGTCATGGCAACCGCCCAGCCGTCATCATCTTCGTTTTTGATGACCTGGGCGGTCCAGCCGTCGCTGCGCCACATGCGCGGCTCTTGTATTTTTGGGGAAATATCAGTCAAGGCGGGCATTCGTTGGGGGAAAACACAGCCTATTTACGGTACGTGCTCGATGGCAACAATCTGGGGTGCGAGGATTCGGTCCCTGTCAAATTAACGTTCAGGCTCGCAGGCTCCAAAGATTTGACCGGCATCTGGTGTGCCGCAGTGCGTATTTTTCATCATCCGGGGTGTCGCTCTGGATTCATGCCAGTTAGTAGGCATTGCGGGGGGGCAGCCCGAACATTTTCCGAAACGTGTTTTCGGACATCAGCTCGCCAACATACAGGCCGAGGCCGGAAGTCCAATCCTCTTCCCCGGTATCCTTTTTGGTGCCGGTCACATGATGGAGCGAGTGGATCAGTTCGTGGGCAAGCACGATGAATGACTGCGCCGCCTCGCCTTTGCTGGTCAGAATTTGGGCGTTGGTGAATCGCATGAGCGAGACGCAACCGGTTCCGTCGGTTGCCGCCATCGGATCCATGGCTTCGGCGTTACTGCCACCTGCGGGGTGGTAGGGGCACCCGGGGACGTTGTGGGACGCTTGCGTTGAGACTTTTAGTGACTTTTCCATGCCATTCCCGGTCCAATCCATCTTGAAACCCGATTGCGTATAGCTCATCGAGGTGGGTATTATCATGACATTGATGCCTCGGTCGAATTTGACCTTTCTCCCCTCCTCGTTGATCGATTTGGCGGGGCTTCTAACTCGTGGGCGTGCAGCGTTGATGCTGGCCAACAGCGTCCTACCGATTTCCTTGCTGGCAATGCGACGCAAATCTTCCAGCACATTCGAGATGAAGAATGGCTTGGCCGCCGGGTCGTACTGAACACCGAAGCCAGGAAATTCTGGCAGTTTGGCTCTTTTCGTGGACATTTTTATTAATCCTCAATTGGTATGAATACCAGGTTTACATCCTGGGGCAATAATGGAAACGCATGCTTGGCAAAGACACGCATCGAACTGCCAAGCCGCTTATATATTAATCTAAGTAGCGCCTGAAGTGCTGCCGCAGATCAAACTCTCTGATCATCTTTGCCGCCGGATGACCCGCAAAATAATATTTAATTGATAGCTATCAGCGCTTTATCCATAAGGGCTGGAGGCCTATTTGGCACTTGTTTTTTGATTCAGGACCAGCAGGCGGCGCAAAATATCCTGCTCCGGCATGGCGGCGTTGTAGTCGGCCCAGCCGTAGGCTGCCGCCACCGCCAGGTCGAGCTGCTGATGCGCCATGCTGAGCCAGGCTGGCCTGATGTTGTAAAGATGGGTCAGGGTGCGCTGCTGCAAGGCATTGAGATCAGTTTCGCTGATGCCAGGCCGGGGTTCGATGCGGTCGGGGTAAGGTGACTGGTCTAGCCCCAGCGGTATGACTTCAGGCACCTGGTGCGTCCATTCTGGCGGGTTGAGCCAGTTGCAGCGCAGGTCGTTGAGCTTTTTGGCGGCCTGGGCGATGGCGTGATTTCGCAGCGTCTGGCTGGCATGTTGACCGTTTTCCGGGACCAGCTTGATTACTTTATTTTTAATAGCTGACAGCGCATATTCCACGGGGGCTACAGGCACTTTTTGCTCTGAAATGCCAGCCGGAATGATGGTACCGTCGGGCAACGTTTCGGTGCGCTGATGGGCGGTGTCGGCTGGAGTCAGGCCAGCGGGGAAGGGGAAAGTCTCGAAGCAGGATTTGGCGTTGCAGGTGGGGCGACCGCCGTCTGCGCCATCGCCATGAATGGAAGCCTGAGCCAGCGACCAGACTTCGTGGATGCGGGAACTCAGAATGCCAAAGGTGGTGTCGTCGGCGCGAGCGATGACGTTCAGGCGCGACTTGCGCGTTGGACTTGCCGTGTGGATTTGGCAGACTGAGCCATTGGCGCGCCAAGCTGCCTGGAATATCAAAGTCACCATATTTCTTGGTGCCCTCAAAGCTCGTATTCAGGTTTTCAGGTAGCGCCTTTGCCTGCGTCAAATCCAGCCCGTCGCCGCTTGTCAAGTCGGCGTGAATCGCATTGACGGCAACACCGTTGAGTTGCGCGGTTTGAGCACCAACCCCAAAGCACACCAGCGACACCCGCACGGCTGCGCCGTTATTGACCCAAGGCTCGTCGGCCCAGGCGCTGAAAATGGAAAGGCTTGGCGGGTTTAGAAGAAGCTCTTGAGCACCAGGGACATCACCCCGGCCATGGCCAGGCCCATCATCCATTTCAGAACCGCCAGATCGGTTCGCAGCGGTGCCAGCGAACTCTCCAGCTTGTGGTCGAGGTAGTGCTGGGTCACCAGGCTGTCCTGACTCTTGGCAATCACGCGCACCACGGCTTCGGCCTGCTCTTGCGGTATCCCCGCCGAGCGCAGTTGTTCCACCAGTTGAAGTGTGTCGAAAGTGATGGTCGTCATGGCTTGAATTATGGGTCAAATCAGAAACTTTCAGCAATTTCTCCAAGACGCATCGGTTGCTGCCTGCACGAATGGCTTGCGTGGCGACCAGCCCGGCAGCCACAAGTTTTCCAGACTGGATTTGTGCGTGTGCCTTGTCAAACCAGTAACAAACCAGGTCCGCGCCACCCGGCACCCGGCCTGCAAACACGCGATCAAGTGCGGCAAAGTAGCCGTCACCGAGTTCCCGGCGCTTTTTGCTGCCGCCCAAAAATGGTGGGTTGCCGATGACCACATCGGCGTGCGGCCAGGTGGATTCTGTGACTGCGCCTGTGCCTGAAGTGGCGGTGTTGGCCTGCCCCGCAGGCACTAAGGGTTGAGTCGCTGGCTGGGCATCCATCGCCAGCAGCGCATCGCGGCATTCAATATGCTCTAGCGGCTCAAGCACCGGGTTGATCTTGAGCTCATAACCATGCGCCAGTCGCCACTGCAACTCGCCAATCCAGACGGTGACACGCGCCAGTTCGGCGGCGTATTCGTTGAGTTCAATGCCCAGCACATTGTGCGGGCCGGTCACCAGATCGTTCTGGCGGTCCAGCCCCAGGTCAGCGGCTTCGAGGTGGCTGCGCAGTTCGATGTCTTTGAGGCACTTGAGCGCCAGAAACAAAAAATTGCCGCTGCCACAGGCCGGGTCCAGCACGCGATAGTTTTTTAGAAAGTCCAGCCAGGTCATGAACAACTGGCTGGCGGCGCGGTGGTGTTTGTCATCTCTTTTGGTGTTTTTGGCCATCAGCCCTTGCAGCGCCTGCCTTGTTAGCTCCCATTTTTGAAGCAATGGGCGGCGCATGACCGGCTCGATGATGCGGTCAATGGTGGCGGTGTCGGTGTAATGGGCACCAAGCTGGCTGCGTTTGGACGGGTCCAGACCGCGCTCGAACAGGGTGCCAAAGATCGATACATCAATCGCTGACCAGTTCAGGTCGGCGGCGCGGCGCAGTTCGGTCACATCCAGAATGCTGAGTTCCGGCACGGCGATGGTTTTGAACAGGCCGCCGTTGAACCACGCAATGTCATCGGCACCAAACATGCCGCCGCACTGCATGGCGGCAAACAGTTGGCCCAGACCCTGGCTTAGCCGGGCCGGGGTGAGCTGGCGGTTATTCACCAGCCGCTCAAACATGCGCCCCGGCAACAGGCCGACATCTTCGGCAAAAAAGCAAAACAGGCACTGGGTCAGAAAATGGGCGACCTGGTCGGCGTTGCTGCTGCTGACCGGCAAAGCCGCCGCCGTGCTGGGCTTGCTGCCACGCCGGCGCAAGCCATCGGCCAAGGTGGCAAAGCTTTTGGCGGCGGTTTCGGTGATGTCGCGGTTGGTGATGGCGGGCTTGAAACTCTCGGGCGCGCACCAGATGCGGCGCAGCAAGGCGCGTTTTTCTGGCTGATCCAGCGCTTCGATGCCGACCGGCCAGGTCTGGCTGGGGTGGCCGGTGAACTGGGTGTGGATGCGAATCGTCAGCCGGTCTGATACCACCAGCAGCGGCGGGTTGTTGAGCGCCAGGCTGTAATTGAGCAACTGCTTGAGGGCGCTGTCGAGGTTTTTGCCGGGGGCCTTGTTTTCCCAGGCAAACACACCGCGCATCGAGACATCGGCATAGCCGGTCTTGCCGCCGATGACGCTGCTTTTTCCCTCAAACAAATAGCCTTCAACGCTGCCGGGCTTGGGTACGTCGAGCAGCTCGCACAAATCCAGAAAATGGCTTTGCGCGCCTTGCTCTTCGTTCAGGGCATAAGCCGGGCCGGCAATGCCGTCGGGTGCGCCCCATTTGTCGATGAATTGTTGCGGGGTCATGGGTGCTGCTCGGTGGTCATGCGGGTGTGTCGGCGGTTATCAGGCAGCCGGGCCAGGCTGGGCACATTGCTGGTCAGGCCGGCCTGGCAAAGCCGCCCTCCACCCAGGCCACCGCGCTGGCCCGGTTGAGCTTGAACGACGGGGCTACTCGCAGTTCGGCCAGCAGTTCGCCAGCATCGTCTTTGGCGCTCAAGATGGCATAGGGGTTGTCTTCGTCGGGCACGATGTCGAGCCGCACCGTCACCCGGGCAGACTGGGCCGTTACCGTGATGCTTTGGTGCAGTGCGGCGTGCAATTGCTGCTCGCTGCGGCGGACAAACTCGCGCGCCGTCTTGACTAGGGTGTTGAAGGCATTGCCATCGAGTGGTTTGGGGTTCTTTTTGTCGCGCCCCATGGTCCAGGGGCCAACCAAAGCGGGTTCCGGCTCGCCGTCTTTGGTCATGGCAACCGCCCAGCCGTCATCGTCTTCGTTTTTGATGACGCGGGCAGTCCAGCCCTCGTTGCGCCAGACGCGCGGCTCTTGTATTTTGGGGGGAAGATCAGTCAAGGGAGGCATTCGTTGGGGGAAAACACAGCGTAAAAATGGCGTTTCAACCCCGAATGCTAACCGGGAACCATTGCCAGGCGCTGCCACTGCGGCGCGGCATGATCGCTGGCACCGTGCCAATGAATAGGTGCGACACCGCACAGAAAAATGGCGACTGCCAAGGCACAGTTTGGCCCTGTTCCAGGAGTCACCCATGTTGCACACAAGCCCTGATCCCAATCGACGCCACACCAGTTTGACATCGGCCATCTGGATTCTGCTGATTGCGGCCATCTTCGCCACTGCCGTTTTGACGCAGCGCAGCCTGTCGCGCCTGGCCGACTCGCGCGAAGTGATCACCCATTCGCTGTTCATCAACAAGGCGCTCAATGACATGATGAGCCAGATGCTCGATGCCGAAACCGGACAGCGCGGTTTTTTGCTCAGTGGCCGTGCCCCCTATCTGCAGCCCTACTACACGGCACTGGCGCAAGTGCGGCAATCGCGTGCCGCACTTGGCAGCGCCCTGAGTCAGGATTCATCGGCCCTGGCCCCGCTTGATGTGCTGGACAAGGCGATTGCGGCCAAGTTGCAAGACCTTGACCATGCGGTCAGTCTCAAAAGCGAGGGCCGCTCCGATGAGGCTGTGTTGCTGATCCTCACCGACTCGGGCAATCAGACCATGAACGCAGTGCGCCTGGCAGTGCGCAGCCTGGAGTCTGATCAGGTTCGCCGCACCAACTTGCTGCAGGCCGAAATTGAGAAGGAAATACGAAATTACTACCTGGTTCTTGGGGTGTCGATCCTGGTCAATTTGATCTTGCTGGTCGGCCTGGTGCAGCGCTTTCGGAATGCTTCAGTCCAGCGGGATGCCGCCCAGCAGGTGGTCGATGAACGCAATGTCGAGTTGTCGCGACTGCTGGCAGCGGCGGCAACCCGCAATGCGCAGGTGCAGGGCCTGTCCGAGTTGAGCCGCTTCTTGCAGTCCTGCGCCGACATTGAGGAAGCGGCGGGCTTGCTCAAGCAACACCTGCCGCCCTTGATGTGGGCTGCCAGCGGCTCTCTGTATCTGGCAGTCGCCGAACAGGACACCTTGCGCCAGGCATTCACCTGGGGTGACAAATCATTCATCGAATATTTCGAGTCCAATGAATGCTGGGCCGCGCGTTTGCGCCAGCCATTTCGGCAGCCCTTTGAAACCGGCTCGGCCTCTTGTGCCCATTTGCAATCCGCCTACGCGATTGCCCATAACAACAACAATATTCAATGCTTGCCGTTGCTGGCTTACGGTGAATTGTTGGGCATCGTGGTGCTGGAGGCGGATGTGCTGAGCGACCCGCAAGAGGGCCTTGAAATCGAGGGCAGCCGACGCTTTGCGCTTGAGCAGGTCGGCTTGTCCATCGGCAACCTGAAACTGCGCGAATCGCTGCGCCAGGCTTCCATCCGCGACGTATTGACGGGCCTCTACAACCGCCGGTTCTTTGATGAGTCATCGCAGCGTGAAATGATGCGCGCGTTGCGCCAACAGACCAAGGGCGACTACGCGGGCCTGGCGCTGATGATGATTGACATTGACCACTTCAAGCGCTTTAACGACCAGCACGGGCATGAGGTCGGCGATCAGGTGCTGCGCGAAGTGGCGCAGGTGCTGCAAAGTCAAACCCGTGGCAGCGATGTGGCGGCGCGCTTCGGCGGCGAGGAGTTCACCATCGTGCTGGCCGACATCACGGAGCAACTCGCTCTGGAGCGTGCAGAACTGGTTCGTCAGGGGGTTGAGCAACTGGTGCTGCGGACTTCAGGAAAAGACATAGGAACCATCACGATCTCGATTGGCCTGGCGCAGTTTCCAGCGCACGGCACGACGGTGGAGGCCCTGCTGCTGGCGGCTGACAAAGCGCTTTATGAAGCCAAAAGCAGCGGTCGCAACCGGGTGGTGGTGGCGACCTGAATTGGCCATCGAATGATTGACAAAGTGATATTAAATAGATAGCTGTCAGCGCAATACCCATAAGGGCTAGAGCCTGATTTGTCATCTAAGTCCGAGCTGTTTGCGGGCACGCAGCACATCAAAGCAGGCACCGATCGGGTGGTAGTCCACTTTGCCAGCCGGGCTTTTTTCGCGGGTGTGGTTGAGGTTGCGCCGGTCCAGAATCCGGAACCAGGCACCCTGCTCGTGATCGACAAAATGCGCCCAGCAATAGGCCCAGGTGCGCTCGTACCATTGCTGGTAGCGCGTCTCGCCGGTCACCACGGCCAGCAAGGCGGCAGCACTCAGGGTTTCTGCTTGTACCCAGTGGTATTTGTTGGCATCGCAAATCTGCTCATCGGGTCCCACGCCGTAATGAAAGCCACCGTGTTGATGATCCCAGGCGGTGCGGCTGGCTTCGTCAAACAAAAAGCGCGCTTTGTCAAGATGCCAGGGCTGCGGATCAAACCGGTCGAGCTGCAGCAGAAGCTTGGCCCATTCGGTGAAATGGCCGGGCTGGTAACCCCAGGGCCGGAAAATGTTGGTGCTGTCGTGGCGGTTGTAAAGCCAGTCGGGTGCCCAGTGGGTGTCGTAATGCTCGCAGATACGGCCACCCTGCTGACCACCGAGCTTGCGAACCACCGAATCGGCCAGCGTGCCTGCCCGCGCCAGATAGCGTGGCTCGCCGGTCGCCTCAAACGCCGCCAGCATGGCTTCGCAGGCGTGCATATTGGGGTTTTGGCCGCGATAGGATGACAGCACCCAGTCGGCGCTGGCATCGTCGGCATACAAGCCGTGCTCAGTCAGCCAGAAATGCTGCTCGGCGGTGGCAAAAGCATCTTCGAGCAGGGCACGGCCCGACTCCTGACCACATAGCAGCCCATGGGCACCGGCCAGCATGACAAAAGCCAGACCGTACATCTGCCGGGTGTCGTCGATCACCCGCTGGCGCCGCCCGTCGCGCCATTCGATCATCCAGTAATACCCATCGCCGGGCGCGATGCAAAAGGCATCGGTCAAAAAACGCAGCGCATGCGCCAAACCGTCAAGGTAGCGCGGCTCGCCGGTGGCGCGCCAGAGCATGCTGTGGGTGACGGCATAGCGGGCGGCACTGACCAGATGGCGGGTGTCGTGGTCCCAGATGGTGCCGTCATCGAGAAAATATTGATAGTGGCCGCCCGAGGGGTCAATCGCCTGCGGCAGATAAAAATCCATCAGGCTTTGCATGTGCCCAAGCAAAAATTCCGGCTTGGCAAAATCGGGGGCGGGCGGGATATGACGGCACGTGTTCAATTGACTGATCCTGGTTGAATAAGTGGCAGATGACAGATTCTGGCATGACGCAGTGACCGGTCAGCACAACGGCCAGAGCTGAATGGCCTGTAGTCAAGCCAATTTCATTCATGCACTCTATACTGGTTTTTCCAGACCACTACATCGAGTACCTACATGCATGTCACCCCCCATTTAGCCACCACCGATCTCGCCATGGCCCCGGAAAACCTGAACGCTGCCATCAACCTGCGTCTTGCGCTGCTTGGCTTGCCGCTTGCCGTGGGTGCCGACGGGGCATCGATCACCGCGCTGATGGCACCGATTTTGGCGCGCCAGCGCGAACTCAGCCGCCGCCTGGCTGACCGGCTGTGCCCAACCGATACGCGGATTCAGAACTTTCTCAATGAATACCTGGCCGATGTCGGTGCCGCGCCGCATCTGCCGGGCCGCACGCTGGTGCTTGATCAGTCCGGTCTGGCGCGCGGCCTGTCGCTGCCGGCGCATGGCGATTTTTTCAAGTCGCCGCTGCTTTCGAGCTACCGGCTGCGCAATGGCGTGCTGCACAACCCGGCCAATGACCGCCGCACCACAGCCGGCGTTTTTCACATTGCCGAGGGCGGGATGCCGATTCCGGATGACAAGCTGGCGGTGCCCAAGCTGGCTTTTTCCAAGCTGCTGGCGCTGGCTTTGACACCGCCCGCCGAGTCGCTGCAACTGCCCTTCACGGCGGGCGAGGCAGCCCCGGCGCGGTGTTTTGTCTCTTTGCTGCTGCGTCCGCTGGTGGTGCCTGCGGTGCCCGGTTTTACCACCGAAAAACGCATGGAAACCCGCTTTTTTGTGCCCGGCGCGCTGGTTGCCAACCTGGATTTTGTAGAAAGCATTTTTGGCAACGCCGGTGACCCCTATCTGCCGGAAAACGATGCCTCGCTTGATCCGGACAACTGGACCGGCCACACCGGCTGCGTGATTCTGGCGCCGCACCTGACCCATGTGCCCAAGCACCTGCTGGGCCTGCCGCACTGGGATGACGCCACCGCGCTGCAACGGCGCGATGGCATGTGCTACCAGAGCGAAACCGAGCTCTATAACAACGGCAGCGCCTTCAAGCTGTGCGCGCGCGACCAGCGTGGCGTGATTTTCACCATCATCGCCGACAACTATTTCGGCTACTGCAAAAAGGAAGTCAAAACCCAGATCAGTTACTCGGCCAATCTGTACGGTTCAGCCGAAGAAGAGCATTCGGGCGGCGCACTGGTGTTTCCGAGTTACAACGAAGGGCTGGAATTTACCGATCTGTCGGCCGGCGATGATTATTCGCTGGCCGAGGTGCTGGCGCGCGATGCCCAGCGCTTTGCCCTGCAGCCGGCCGGCCATGCGCTCGATGTGACGCAGCCGCACATCATTTTGGTGCCGGAAAAATCCACCTTCAGCCTGCGCGCCAAGACGGTTTCGTGGTCCATGCCTGATGGCCGGACATCCTCGATCAGGCTGCAAGCTGGCAAAACCTATATCGGCCCGAATGGCTACCGCATGCACATGGAGCCTTTGAGCAGCAACCCGCATCTGTGGAACCTGGTCGGCACCTCGGCCGATGTGACCGCCTGCCACAAGCCGGCTACTGTTTCTGGCGGTGGCAAGTCCGAGATTTCCAAGGCAATTTCGGACGCGATTCTGGTCGGCTATGTGTATGTGGCAGATCTTGAAAAAGACCTGGATGCGGTCACCGCCATTTTGGCGCGCGATTTTTCCGAGCGTTTCAGTGATCCCGACAAACTCGGCACCGACCATCGGCTGATCCTGAGCCGCGAGCGCTCCATGGGCAGCGTCATCAAGCTGCTGACGCCCTCTAGCCGCGACTACAACGAGGGCTACAACACCTGGCTGCGCGCCATTCCGCAGCACATCAAGGAACTGGTGTTTGTCATCAAGCGTTTTCACCGGGACGAATGGGGCGATGACTGGCGCAGCCACTATTCGGTCGATCTGATCAATGGCCGTCCGGGCTATGCCCTCAAGCTCAACGGCAGCACGCTGATTGTCAACACCCTGCGGGTCGGTTTCGAGAAAGACGGCGCCTGGCGGGTGTTTGGCTTGCGCCATGACTTCCACCCGGCCATCAAGGTGCAAACCGAGGACGACATCACCGCCAGCGTGGTGGCACCTGCCGCCTTGGTGGCGGGTCAGCCATTGGGGCTGTCGCGCAAATTTGTGCAAAACTGCGAGTACCGCCTGTTCCAGCGGCCCGATGACGCGGTGCACCGGGGTTATGACCGCCAGGCCGAGGCCGACATCGCCACGCCGGGCACCTTTATCTCGAACTTTCAGCCCCTGGAAGGCACCGACGCACGTGAACTGATTGATGATTCGATTGGTTTCAGTGCCTTCACCAGCCCGATGCAGCAGTTGATTCAGGCGGCGGCCGAAGCCCCCGAGGGCTCCTCGCCCAAGTATTTTGTGTCTTCGGCGCATTCGCGTCTGGTAAACGGCAAACCCACCAAAAACCCGCGTTATCTTCAGTTGCGCCCCGATGTGGCACGCCCGCAAGACACCGCCTCGGCCGAGTTGGCGATGCGGCTGTTTCGCCGCCAGTCAAGCGGACAGCCGCTGATCACGCCGGTGCATGTGGTGGCGGCCGGTCGCCGCAACAATCCGCCCGAAGACGGCATCCGGGCGCTGTGCCCCTACAGCCCGCTGCACTACATGGAACTGCCCGAGCTGTTTATTGAATTCATCAGTTCGATGACCGGCAAGTCACCCTCGACAACCGGTGCCGGTTCCGAGGGCGCGCTGACCAAGGGGCCGTTCAATGCGCTGCCGGCCATCATCGACCTGAATGCGGCCTTTGTGTCGTATGCGCTGACCGGTTACGACGGCTGGGTCTCGTGTGCCGGCCATGTCGGACCGAATGTGCGGGTTGATCACGATGTCAGCCTGCTGGTGCCCGAGGTGTTTGCCCGCATGAGTCCGGATGAGCGCAGTGCGCAAAAGCTGATTGCCAGTGGTGCGCTGGAGCGTGTTGCAGATACCGAGCACCGGGGCCAGCCGGTGCTTTCCAGTCGGCTTGGCTACCGCATGACAGCACGTTTTGCCAGCACTTATTTTGGCCGGATCTTTTTGCATCCGCATGCGGTGTTCACCGATGAAATGCTGCGCCCCGAGTTGCAGGACATGGACATTTTTGCCGACGGTGTGGCCAATATTGTCGCCACCCACCAACGTGTGGCGACCAGCTACTTCACCGACGGCAGCATTTCGATGGCCTGCCCGCCGCTTAAAGGCCTGCTGGAAATCATGGCACATGGTCAAACCGAAGCCGGCCACACGCTGGAGTCGCCCGAGTTGCGTGCCCTGTTCAGCCGCGACAGCGTGCTTGCCAGCGACTGGTATGCCGAGCGCCTCGATGCCAAGCAGCGTCGTGACGAGGCGCGCCTGACACGCGCAGTGGCCTCGCTTTATGAATTTTTGGACCGGCCCGACAATGCCGGCGTGGCGACCCGCCTGGGGCTGGCAGCACGGCGCGTCAAGGCCCAGTTTGAACGGGTGCGGGTCGGCTCTGCCGAATACCGGGCCGGGCTGGTTGGCACGATTGGCCGACAACCGCTTGACGACTTGCGCTGAAGATTCACACCCACTTGCCCTGTGGTTTTTCCACCTGGTGGTCGAAGAAACACCCAAGGGATTGGCGGTTAGACGCTTCAAGATGCGGGTGGCGCAGCGCGGTGCGGGTGTTTCCCGACGGGCAACTTTACAGAGGCGACGTTAGCGCCAAGTTCGATGCACTAAACAGATACGTGGTCTTCGTGAGACGGTTACCGATTCACTAACAAATAAGCTTCCAGACCTTATAAAACCTGCGCAGGCAGCTATTATCCAAATAGCAACAAAAGGATCCCGTCATGTGCCTAGCCCTCCTCGCCCGTGTGGTGGAACTGTTACCCAACCAGCGCGCCATGGTCGATTTGGGTGGTGTGCGCAAAGAGGTGTCGATCGATCTGGTCGATGACGCGCAGTTTGTTTTGTCGCTGACCTTGGATCGGGGAGTAGAGAAAGTAAAGCGCCAATGAAACCATCTGTTTACATCGAAACATCTGTTCTCAGCTACTTGGCTGCGCGTCCAAGCAACGATTTGCGGGCCATGTCCAATCAAACCGCAACCTTGGAGTGGTGGGAAACACAAAAGGATCATTACAACCTGGTGGCATCTGATTTGGTCATTTCAGAAGCAAGTCGCGGACATCCTGACGCCGCACGGCGCAGGCTTGCTGCGGTCAATGACCTGCCGTTGCTTCAGGTTTCTCAAGAGGTTCAAAACTTGGCCAAGGCGCTTGTTCAAGAGCACGCACTGCCGCAAAAGGCAGAAGCAGATGCGTTGCATGTGGCGCTGGCCACCGTCAACGGCGTAGAGTTTCTGTTGACATGGAACTGCACGCACATTGCGAATGCGCACACACGCCCGAAAATCGAGGCAACCTGTCGGGCAAAAGGCTATGAGCCGCCCGTCATTTGCACCCCGCTTGAATTAATGGAGAACTAATATGTGGCAAGACCCTGTTGTTTCAGAGACGCGTGCATTGCGTGACGACTATGCACGGCAGTTCAATTACGACATCGAAGCGATGTGCAGAGACCTCCTGGCTCAGCAAGCAAGCCATCCGGCGCGGGTCGTTTCCTTTCTTCCGCGCAAGCCAGCAGTCGGCGCAGCAGCGCCCCAAAAAGTCACGTCGGTTGACCGGCAGGCCACGCAGGAGACCGCTTGCGCTTTATCGCAAACCAGTTCCGCGACATAGCCGAGCCACCGTGGAGGGACTTCATGACTGATAGATGATTGGATGTCCTGAACCTGCGGCAGAATACTTGGCCGGGCTGGTCGGCACGATTGGCCGACAACCGCTGGATGACCTGCGCTGCATAATTTAATTTTTATAGCAGCCCCCGCACGTTCCATGCGGGCTGCGGGCCGATTTGACAAAAATTCTCGTAAATGGTGATTCCGACAATGGCTCAGAATGCGATACTTTGGTTCATGCGGTTGAATTTCCTATCCGTTTATCCGTCACCTTCACAGGAATATATTGATGCCAGTTACATTGAGTCAACGCGAACACATAGTCAAACTGCTTCGCGAGTCCATCCTCTCGACTGAAGAGATTGCAGAAGTGTCCGGTGTACCACGAGGGTCTGTTATCGCCATAAAGGCACATTTGGGAATGGGACGATACGAAATTGATACAGCTACAAAAGAGATTATTGAGGAGGCGGCTGAGCTAAAGTTTGGTCTTGAACGCGATATGGAGCAGGCGCTCCGCTCCAACATACAGCAACTTGAGCCCGGCCTAAAGATTAGCGACGGTGGCAAACAAAGAATCACCGATGCAGGATACATTGACATAACCGCGACGGATGAAAGCGGAGCGACAGTCATCATCGAACTTAAAGCAGGTATCGCTGAACCGCAGGCGCTGACGCAGTTGTTGGCTTACATTGGTGCCGTTGGCCAAGAAGGTGGGTTAGCCTCACGAGGTTTACTCATCGCTCAAAATTTTCATCCCAAACTTTTGTTCGCAGTGAAGGCGGTTTCGAATGTCAAACTGCTTAAGTACAACTTTAAGTTCGGTTTCCAATCTGTATGACTTGGACTCAGGGGGGCAACTCCAAGAGGCAGAAATGTGGATGATGATTCCGCCAACCACGAACCAAACCTACCGCGTCCTGTTGCACCCCCATCAGGCCGCTTGCTTGTCAAACGTGGTGGGCACAGTATTACGCGCCAGATTCCAAAACCAGTCATATTGGTTGATACGCGGGAACAAACGCCGTTTGATTTCTCGCGCTTTCCCAACTGGATCGCTGGAGAAAAGCGCAAGACTTTGAAGGTCGGCGACTACACCGTGGAAGGAATGGAAAACCTTCTGGTACTCGAACGCAAATCTCTGACAGATATGATCACAACGCTTATGCAAAACCGTGCCCACTTTTTCGTCGAGTGTGAGAAGATGGCGCAGTACCGGTGGCGAGCGCTATTGGTGGAAGCGAGTTATGAAGACATTAAGACGGTCTATAACGAAGAACTCTGCACACAGGCACATCCGAACGCTGTATCTGGCAGTCTTGATGCGCTGGAAGTGAAGTTCGGAATACCCGTCATTTACACGTCAAGACACAGGCCACTGGCTGATGAAAAGGCGGCGAGTTGGCTTTCTAAACACTTCACGTATTGGCATTTGGAGCAAGCTGGCTTGGGTCGGGTACTGGTCGAGGGGGATCTGTGATGGAGATTCATCATGGAAATGTTGCAAATTCGTGAGGTCAAGGCCAGCTTTTCTGCGCTTGTGGCTGCCGCTGAAAAAGGTCGCCCCACCCTCGTCAGTCGCCACGGCCGGCTCTGCGCTGACCCGCTGATCGCGCTACCGACAGAGAGACCAGAATGCTGACCAAATTGACCATAAGAAACTTCAAACGGTTTGAGGATGTTGGTGTTGACTTAGGGAAATCAGTTGTGTTCGTCGGACCCAATAATTCCGGAAAAACAACGGCACTTCAGGCGCTTGCCTTGTGGGAGTTGGGTTTACGCCGCTGGACTGAAAAAAGGCAGGGGAAATCAACAGCGTTGCAGCGTCAAGGTGTTGCTATCAACCGGCGTGATTTGGTAGCACTTCCTGTCCCGACTGCGAATCTTCTCTGGCGCGACTTGCATGTCCGTAACGTGGAGCGGCAGACAGGAAAACCGAAAACGCAAAATGTCCGTGTTGACATATTGGTTGAGGGCATTACGGACGACCGGGCATGGACGTGTGGACTTGAGTTTGACTATGCCAATGAGGAGTCTTTTTATTGCCGACCACTGCGGCTTGACGATGGC
>CAIQOO010000011.1 GCA_903873485.1 uncultured beta proteobacterium
AAAGCCGGTTTGCCTGTCAAGGCGCCCGTGTTGCCCGGCCCGGACAATGCGGGCCGCTACCTGGAACTGATGCGGGTCGATAAAAAAGCCGAGGCCGGTGAAATCAGGTTTGTGCTGATCGACAAGCCGGGGCGGGCGCTGGTTCGCAGTGCGCCCGATGCCGTGGTGCGGCAGGTGATTGATGCCTGTTGTCTCGAAAAGCTATAAAAATGATAGCTGCTTGCGCAATATCAGCAAGGGCCAGAGCCTGATTTCATCATGAAAATGCGGCTGACCGGCTGGCTGTGCTGACTGGAGAATATCAATGACTGAATTCAAGACGGAAGCTGATCAAGTGGTGGCTGACACCGTGGCCTGGCTTGAGCGTGCGGTGATTGGCCTGAACCTGTGCCCGTTTGCCAAAAGCGTGCATGTCAAGGGCCAGGTGCATTACGCGGTCAGCCAAGCCAGCAGCCCGAAAGCCCTGCTCAATGAGCTGGTTGTTGAGCTAAAAAGCCTGGCCACCCTGGATGCGAAAGAACGCGACACGACACTTTTTATCGTGACCAATTGCCTGCATGATTTTCTGGACTTCAACGATTTTTTGAGCCGGGCGGACCGGGCGCTGGTGAAACTCGGCCTTGATGGCGTGCTGCAGATCGCCTCGCTGCACCCGCATTACCAATTTGCCGACACCGAGGCCGATGACATCACCAACTACACCAACCGCTCGCCATACCCGACGCTGCACCTGTTGCGTGAAGACAGCATTGACCGGGCGGTGGCGGCGTTTCCCAACCCCGAGGCGATTTTCGAGACCAATATGCAAACCCTGCGAGACCTGGGTCTGGCCGGCTGGACTGCCTTGAAGGTCGGGCCAACCGCAGGCCCAGCCGTGGCATCATCAGGCCATGACCAAACCAAGACCTGACGCTGCACCGCACCCGCTGGCCGACGAGATTCGTCCCGGCCAGTCGCTTGAGTTGCTCAAGGAGCTGCATATCCTGACCCGCGAGGGCCGGCTCAACCAGGACTCGCGGCGCAAGCTCAAGCAGGTCTATCACCTTTACCAGTTCATTGAAAAATTGCTGCTGGAACTGACCGGATCCGGCCCGACAGGGCAGGCTGGCCGGGCAGATCGGGTGACCGATGCGCTGGCGCCATCCGCCAGCCGTGCCGGCGGCATTACCGCAGCCGACCACGGTGCCGGCAAGTCTTACTTGGGGTTCATCCTGTACGACCTGTTTTTCCGGGCGCGCGCTGACGGTCATATCTACGGCATCGAAACCCGCCCGGAACTGGTGGAAAAATCCCGGCAACTGGCGGCCCGGCTCGGTTTTGATCGCATGACATTTCTGAACCTGAGTGTCGCCGAGTCGGCCCGGTCAGACCAACTGCCGCCGCGCATCGACCTGGTTACCGCCTTGCACGCCTGCGACACCGCTACCGACGATGCGATTGCCTTTGGTCTGCAAAAGCAGGCCCGGTTCATGGTGCTGGTGCCGTGCTGCCAGGCCGAGGTGGCGCGGGTCTTGAGCCAGCACAAGGCGCTGTCGCTGGCACGCACGCCGCTGGCAGAACTGTGGCGCCACCCCTTGCACACGCGCGAGCTGGGCAGCCAGATCACCAATGTGCTGCGCTGCCTGTACCTGGAAGCGCAGGGTTACCAGGTCACGGTAACTGAACTGGTGGGCTGGGAGCACAGCCTGAAAAATGAACTGATTCTGGCTCGCCATACCGGTCAGCCCAGGCACGCTGCGGCAAAACGATTGCGCGCCCTGCTGACCGAATTTGGCCTGGACAGCTTGCTTGAGACACGGTTTTCCGGTCTGACGGACAATCAAAATCTTTGATTTGGCTCTTGAGGAGTTTCTATGCGACAACTGATTTCTGCAAGTTCTTCCGTGCTGTTGGCGCTGGCGCTGGGTGGCTGTGCCACCAGCAGCCCGGATGTGATCCAGCGCGGCGATGCCCAGCGCATGTCGGTGGTGGAAGATGGCGTGCTTCTGAGTCTGCGCCCGGTGGTGGTCGATGGCAGCCAGTCGGGTGTTGGCACGGCTGCGGGCGGCGTGGTCGGGGGCGTGGCGGGTGCCAGCCTGGGTGGCTACCGGGAAAGCATCATCGGCGGTGTCCTAGGTGCCGTGGCAGGTGGCTTGGTGGGCAATGCCGTCGAGCGCGCCGGAACCCGTGAAGATGCGCTGGAGTTGCTGATTCAGCTTAAAAATGGCGAGCGCCGTGCCGTGGTACAGGCCAAAGGCAGCGAGACTTTCGCGCCCGGCGATGCCGTCATTCTGATCACCACCGGCGGCAAAGTGCGGGTGACCCGCGCACCCCGGTAATTGGGGTCAGAGTCCAATGGCACTGACTTAAGCGCAATTGGTTGCCAAATTTCCCGTTCGCCCTGAGCTTGTCGAAGGGCAATGAAGGCTTCGACAAGCTCAGCCCGAACGGAAACCTCCTTAAGTCAGTGCCATTGGGGTCAGAGTCGAATTGTTTGAAGGCAGCGGTTGAACATGGCCAGACTGGCGCGCCTGACGCTGCCCGACTATCCGCACCACCTGATTCAGCGCGGCAACAATCGCCAGGCCATTGTGGTCACGTCGGCAGACCATCTGCGGCTGCTGGAGCTGCTGGCAGAAAATGCCAAAAAATTCCAGGTGGCGATTCATGCCTATGTGCTGATGAGCAACCATTTTCATCTGCTGGCGACGCCAGCCACGGCCAATGGGCTGCCACAAATGATGCAGGCGCTGGGTCGCAGTTATGTGCGCTACTTCAATGCCAGCCAGCACCGCACCGGCACGCTGTGGGAGGGGCGCTACAAGTCCACGGTAATCCAGTCCGAGCGCTATTTGCTGACCTGCATGGCCTACATTGACCTCAATCCGGTGCGCGCCGGCATGGTGGCGCGCCCGCAGGACTACGCCTGGTCCAGCCATGCCCATTATGTTGGCCTGCGTGCCGACCGGCTGGTCACGCCGCATGCACTGTTTTGGGAACTTGGCAACACGCCGTTTGCCCGAGAAGCGGCTTACGCCGAAATGGTGCAAGCTGGCATCAACTCGGTGCAACAGGCGGCCTTGACCGCTGCCACTGTCAGCGGCTGGGCTTTGGGCGAAGCCGATTTTGTGGCAAATTTGCAAAAGAAGACACAGCGCCGTGTCAGCAAGGCTGCTGCCGGACGGCCTTTGCTGGCCAAAAACTTTAAGCCAAATTGACCTCTAGCCCTTATGGGTAAAGCGCTGATAGCTATCATTTTGATTTGTCCCCAATATTTTCTCATTTTATTTTTTAGTCGATTAATTCGACTCTGACCCCAATTAATTTGTTTGGCACTCTTGTTGCAATGCGGTAGAGTTACTTTTTTTGACACTTTTAGGAGCGCGCCAATGACGACGGCTGCCGAGATATTGCATCTCCAGGAACATGGTTTGTATTCTTCTGCCGCCGAGCATGATGCTTGCGGCGTTGGTTTTGTCGCCCACATCAAGGGGCTCAAGTCGCATGAGATTGTCAAGAATGCCTTGAAGATTCTTGAAAATCTGGACCACCGGGGTGCCGTCGGGGCCGACCGGCTGATGGGCGATGGCGCTGGCATCATGATTCAGGTGCCCGATGCGCTGTACCGCGAAGAAATGGCGGCTTTGGGCGTGATGCTGCCGCCGCCCGGCGAGTACGGCATCGGCATGGTGTTTTTGCCCAAAGAGCACGCCTCGCGCCAGGCCTGCGAGCAAGAGGTCGAGCGCGCCATCAAGATGGAAGGCCAGGTGCTGCTGGGCTGGCGCGATGTGCCGGTCAACCGCGCCATGCCGATGTCGCCCAATGTGCGCAAAAAAGAGCCGATTTTGAAACAGGTGTTCATTGGTCGCGGCTCCAACGTAATTGTCCAGGACGCACTCGAGCGCAAGCTCTATGTCATCCGCAAGACCGCCAGTGCCCATGTTCAGGCCCTCAAGCTCAAGCACAGCAAAGAGTATTACGTGCCCAGCATGTCGAGCCGCACGGTAATCTACAAGGGCCTGTTGCTGGCCGATCAGGTCGGCACCTATTACCTTGACCTGCAAGACCCGCGCTGTATTTCGGCACTGGGTCTGGTGCATCAGCGTTTCTCGACCAATACTTTCCCCGAGTGGTCGCTGGCGCACCCGTACCGTTATGTGGCACACAACGGCGAAATCAACACCGTCAAGGGCAATTACAACTGGATGCGGGCGCGTGAAGGCGTGATGTCGTCGCCGGTGCTGGGGGCAGATTTGCCCAAGCTCTACCCGATCAGTTTTGCCGGCCAGTCTGATACCGCCACTTTTGACAACTGCCTGGAGTTGCTGACGATGGCCGGTTACCCGATAAGCCAGGCGGTGATGATGATGATTCCCGAACCGTGGGAGCAGCACACCCTGATGGACGAGCGCCGCCGGGCGTTTTACGAATACCACGCCGCCATGCTCGAGCCGTGGGACGGCCCGGCATCGATTGTCTTCACCGATGGCCGCCAGATTGGCGCCACGCTCGACCGCAACGGCCTGCGCCCGTCACGCTATTGCATCACCGACGACGATCTGGTGGTGATGGCCTCCGAATCCGGCGTATTGCCGTTCCCGGAAAACAAAATCGTTCGCAAATGGCGCCTGCAGCCGGGCAAGATGTTCATGATCGACCTGGAACAGGGCCGCATGATTGACGACGAAGAACTCAAGTCGAATCTGGCCAACAGCAAGCCCTACAAGCAATGGATCGAAAACCTGCGCATCCGTCTTGATGATGTGCGCAGCGCGGTTGAGCCAGCCAGCGCCGCCGAGTCTGCCAGCAGCCTGCTCGACCGCCAGCAGGCTTTTGGCTTCACCCAGGAAGATATCAAGTTCCTGATGGCCCCGATGGCGGCCAACGGCGAGGAATCGATTGGCTCGATGGGCAATGACACCCCGCTGGCGGTGCTGTCCGACAAAAGCAAGCCGCTCTACAACTACTTCAAGCAGTTGTTTGCCCAGGTGACCAATCCGCCGATCGACCCGATCCGGGAAGCGATTGTGATGAGCTTGAACAGCTTCATTGGCCCCAAGCCCAACCTGCTTGACATCAACCAGGTGAATCCGCCGATGCGCCTGGAAGTCAGCCAACCGGTGCTCAATTTCGCCGACATGGCCAAACTGCGCGACATTGCCAAACACACCCAGGGCAAGTTTCGCAGTTACACGCTCGACATCACCTACCCGCTGGCCTGGGGCCGCGAAGGCGTCGAGGCCAAGCTGGCCTCGCTGTGTGCCGAGGCGGTCGATGCCATCCGGGGTGGCAACAACATCCTGATCATCAGTGACCGCGCCCTGAGCCTCACGCAAGTCGCCATTCCGGCGCTGCTGGCGCTCAGTGCGGTACACCAGCACCTGGTGCGCGAAGGCTTGCGCACCACCGCCGGCCTGGTGGTCGAAACCGGCACCGCACGCGAAGTGCACCATTTTGGCGTGCTGGCCGGTTACGGCGCCGAAGCGGTGCACCCCTACCTGGCACTCGAAACCCTGGCCAGCATCTGCAAAGATTTGCCGGGGGACCTCAGCGCCGACAAGGCCATTTACAGCTATGTAAAAGCGGTCGGCAAGGGCCTGTCCAAGATCATGTCCAAAATGGGTGTCTCGACTTATATGAGCTACTGCGGCGCCCAGTTGTTTGAGGCGATTGGTTTGTCGAGCGCCACGGTCGAAAAGTACTTCACCGGCACCCCGAGCCGCGTCGAAGGCATTGGCGTGTTCGAGATCGCCGAAGAAGCCATTCGCATGCATCGGGCGGCCTTTGGTGCCGATCCGGTGCTGGCCAATCGGCTCGATGCCGGTGGTGAATACGCCTGGCGTGTCCGTGGCGAAGAGCATGCCTGGACCCCCGACGCGATTGCCAAGCTGCAGCACAGCACGCGCGCCAACAACTGGAACACCTACAAGGAATACGCCCAGATCATCAATGACCAAAGCAAGCGCCACATGACACTGCGCGGCCTGTTCGAGTTCAAGCTGGATCCGGCCCGGGCGATTCCGATTGACCAAGTGGAAAGCGCCAAAGAGATCGTCAAGCGTTTTGCCACCGGCGCCATGTCGCTTGGCTCGATTTCAACCGAAGCCCATGCCACGCTGGCCATCGCCATGAACCGCATGGGCGGCAAAAGCAATACCGGCGAAGGCGGTGAAGACCCGGCGCGTTACCGCAATGAACTCAAGGGTATCCCGATCAAGCCCGGTGATTCGCTCAAGAGCGTGATTGGCCATGATGTGGTGGAAGTGGATGTTCCGCTGCAAGTCGGAGACTCGTTGCGCTCGCGCATCAAACAGGTGGCCTCCGGTCGTTTTGGTGTCACCGCCGAGTATTTGAGCAGTGCCGACCAGATTCAGATCAAGATGGCGCAAGGTGCCAAGCCCGGCGAGGGCGGGCAACTGCCGGGCACCAAGGTGAGTGATTACATTGGCAAGTTGCGCCATTCGGTGCCCGGTGTCGGCCTGATCTCGCCGCCGCCACATCATGACATTTACTCGATTGAAGACCTGGCGCAACTGATTCACGACCTGAAAAACGTCGCGCCCAAGGCCAGCATCAGCGTCAAGCTGGTCAGCGAGATCGGGGTCGGTACGATTGCCGCCGGTGTCGCCAAATGCAAGGCTGACCACGTGGTGATTGCCGGCCATGATGGCGGCACCGGTGCTTCGCCGCTGTCGTCGATCAAGCATGCCGGCAGCCCGTGGGAAATCGGTCTGGCCGAAACCCAGCAAACGCTGGTGCTCAACCGTCTGCGCAGCCGCATCCGGGTGCAGGCCGACGGCCAGATGAAGACCGGTCGCGATGTTGTCATTGGCGCGCTGCTCGGCGCCGACGAGTTTGGCTTTGCCACTGCGCCGCTGGTGGTCGAAGGCTGCATTCTGATGCGCAAATGCCACCTCAATACCTGCCCGGTCGGGGTCGCCACGCAAGACCCGCTGCTGCGCCGCAAGTTCACCGGCAAGCCCGAGCATGTGGTGAATTACTTCTTTTTCATTGCCGAAGAGGTGCGCCAGATCATGGCGCAATTGGGCCTGCGCAACTTCAACGAGATGATTGGCCGCACCGATTTGCTTGACATGCGCTCCGGCCTGTCGCACTGGAAAGCCAGCGGACTCGATTTTGGCCGCCTGTTTGCCCAGCCCCTTGCGCCCGCCGAGGTGTCGCGCTTTCATATCGAAGAGCAGGATCACGGTTTGAGCAAATCGCTCGACAACCTGCTGATTGCCAGGAGCCGCGCTGCCATTGACAAGGGCGAGCGGGTGCAGTTCATCGAAGTGGCGCGCAATGTCAACCGCTCGGTGGGGGCCATGTTGTCGGGCGCGGTGACCCAGGTGCATCCGGAAGGCTTGCCCGATGACACCATCCGCATCCAGTTGGAGGGCACCGGCGGCCAGTCGTTTGGTGCGTTTTTGGCGCGCGGCATCACGCTCTATCTGATTGGCGATGCCAATGACTACACCGGCAAGGGCTTGAGTGGCGGTCGGGTGGTGGTGCGGCCAAGCATCGATTTTCGTGGCGATGCCACCAAAAACACCATTGTCGGCAACACCGTGATGTATGGCGCCACCAGTGGCGAGGCGTTTTTGAGCGGTGTCGCCGGCGAGCGTTTTGCGGTGCGCCTGTCGGGTGCCACCGCAGTGGTCGAAGGCACTGGCGACCATGGCTGCGAATACATGACCGGCGGCACGGTGGCGGTGCTGGGCAAGACCGGCCGCAACTTTGCTGCCGGCATGAGCGGCGGCATTGCCTACGTCTATGACGAAGATGGCCTGTTTGCCAAGCGCTGCAATACCGCCATGGTGTCGCTTGAAAAAGTCTTGTCGGTGGTCGAGCAGCAGGCCGGCATCCATGAAAAGCTCTGGCATCGCGGGCTGGCCGATGAGCCGCAGCTTAAAAAGCTGCTCGAACAGCACAACCGCTGGACCGGCAGCAAGCGCGCGCGTGAGCTGCTCGACAACTGGGAAATCAGCCGGCAGAAGTTTGTCAAGGTGTTTCCCAACGAGTACAAACGCGCCCTGGGTGAGCTTCATGCAAAGAAAGAGGCTCTAGCCCTTGCTGAGCTTGCGCAGTTAGCTATTAATAAAGAAGCAGCTAAAGTTTAGCGCCAAAATCTACAAGGAACACATCATGGGAAAAATTACCGGTTTCATGGAGATCGAGCGCATTGAAGAGGGCTACAAACCAGTCCCCGAGCGCCTGAAAAATTACCAGGAGTTTGTTATCGGACTGAGCGATGCGCAGGCGCGCCAGCAGGCGGCGCGCTGCATGGACTGCGGCACACCGTTCTGCAATAGCGGCTGCCCGGTCAACAACATCATTCCAGACTTCAATGATCTGGTCTATCAGGGCGACTGGAAGAACGCGATTGACGTGCTGCACAGCACCAACAATTTCCCCGAGTTCACCGGGCGTATCTGCCCGGCACCTTGCGAGGCGGCCTGCACGCTTAATGTCAACCAGTTGCCGGTTGGCATCAAGTCGATTGAGCACGCCATCATCGACCGGGCCTGGACCGAGGGCTGGGTCAAGCCGCAGCCAGCCCGGCACCAGACTGGCAACAAGGTCGCGGTGGTCGGCTCCGGCCCGGCCGGCATGGCGGCCGCCCAGCAGTTGGCGCGGGTCGGCCATGCCGTCACCCTGTTTGAAAAAAATGACCGCATCGGCGGTTTGCTGCGTTATGGCATTCCTGACTTCAAGATGGAAAAATCCCATATCGACCGCCGAGTCGAGCAACTCAAGGCCGAGGGCGTGACGCTGCGCACCGGCGTGCTGGTGGGTGCCCTGCCCAAGGGCAGCAAGGTCACCAACTGGGCCAAAGAAACCATTTCGCCCGAGCAACTTTGCAAGGAGTTTGATGCCGTTTTGCTCACCGCTGGCGCCGAACAATCGCGTGACTTGCCGGTGCCCGGTCGTGATCTGGACGGCATTCACTTTGCCATGGAGTTCCTGCCGCAGCAAAACAAGGTCAACGCCGGCGACAAGCTCAAGGGCCAGTTGCGCGCCGACGGCAAGCATGTGATCGTGATTGGCGGCGGTGACACCGGCTCAGATTGCGTTGGCACCAGCAACCGCCATGGCGCCGCCAGCGTCACCCAGTTTGAAGTGATGCCACAGCCGCCGGTGGAAGAAAACCGCCTGATGACCTGGCCCTATTGGCCGATGAAGCTGCGCACCAGCTCCAGCCACGATGAGGGCTGCACCCGCGAATTTGCCATTTCCACCCAGGAATTTATCGGTGAAAAAGGCAAGGTCACCGGTCTGAAAACGGTGCATATCGAGTTCAAGGACGGCAAACAGGTCGAGGTGGCGGGCACCGAGAAGACCTATCCCGCCGATCTGGTGCTGCTGGCAATGGGCTTTGTCAACCCGGTGGCCAGCGTGCTCGCGGCCTTTGGCATCGAGAAAGATGCGCGTGGCAATGCCCGGGCCAGTACCGATTTGATCGGTGGCTATGCCACCAATGTACCCAAAGTGTTCGCCGCGGGTGACGTGCGGCGTGGCCAGAGTCTGGTGGTGTGGGCGATTCGCGAAGGCCGCCAGGCGGCGCGCGCTATCGATGAGTTTTTAATGGGTTTCAGCGATCTGCCGCGTTAAGCCTTTGACGGCAAGCGGTCTGCCGCAGCATCAGATTGATGCGTTTTGGCTGCTTTGATCGCCCAAGACTACCGGCGCAAGGCTGCCCAATCACGCATAGCTCTTGTAAAAAGCCTCTGCCGTGAACTTTACAAATTCCTCGGTCTTGGCTTGGCTGCGGGCAATTACCTGCCAGGGTTCCAGACGCGCAATTTCGGTCTGCAAGTCCTTGGCTGTCTTGGCGCTACAACCCAAAATGTCTTGCACTGATCCGCCAGCCACACCATCACACGCAAAGATGTACGCAAATTCCAGCAATTCCTGAAAGTTGAAAAACTTCTGCTGGAAATCATTGGGCGACTGGCTGGCAAAAAACACCACCACACCTTTGGATCGCCCTTCGCGGATGATGCGCTGCAAAAACATGTTTCTCTGCCCCAGGTAATTGTGTGCCTCGTCAATGACCAGAATGGTTCGGATGGTTCTGCGGCCTTCCGTTACCGGGCTGTCAGGCAGCATCGCCATTTCTTTATAAAGCCGCTCAATTACCAGATAGGCCACCAGTTCTTTGAGCACCGGCATGGCATGCACGTCAATCAGCAGGGTTCGATTCGCCACCCGGTCCATTGGCGCGGCTTCAGTGCCGTGACTCCAAAATAGACCAAAGTCAGACAAATCGCGCAGCACTTCAATCAGGCTGTCGTCATTTTTGCCACCTGCCTCATAGGCCGCGTTGGCAGCTTCAAGAATGTCCGGAAAATCCGGGTAAGGCGTGGCCGAACCAGCCCGCTTGGCATAAGCGGCGCGAATCGCCTCGCTCAATGCGCCTTTTTGCACCACACCAAGTTTGCTGTTGATCGATGCAAAGCTCTCGGCTTTTTCACGCGCTGACACATTGATGGTCTGCTCGTCATAAGCTGGCAAGATAAACGGATTGATCGGCAGGCTCTGCCCGCTTTGCAGCAGGCGAAACGCTTGAACCCGCGCCAGTTCCAGAAAACGGGCGTTTTCCACCACGTCGCCCTTGTAGTCAAAATAAATGAAATGGGTCTGGTAATTCGACTGAATGCGAATGTCGGTCAGTATCTTCAACAGAAACTGGGTTTTCCCGACACCCGGTTTGCCCATGATGGCCAGATGCGAGTTGGCGTGCCGGGCGGTGTTGTTCAACTCCATCACCAACTCGGTGCGCTGCAACAGGCTGCGCCCGATAAAAATATCAAGTCCGCTGCCCAGTTGCTCACGCCGCCCGGCAAACTCCACCTCATCGACCAGCCGCCGAATCAGCGCCTCGCCACTGCGGCCAGTTTCCTGAAACATCTTTGCCAGCAGCGCGGCACCACTGTCAATGTGGTTCTTGACAATGGACCGATTGGAATAAAACTCGTCCTCGCTGAAATCCCGCTTGGTGTAGGTGTGCGCAATCAGGGTTCGCAGAAACACCTCGTCTTCGCCAATAAAGGTCGGCCTCTTCAGTTCGCCCCCGCTGAAACTCTGGCTGGCCGCCACACCGGCACCGTCTTTGACCAGCGACAGCGTGAAGGCGATGCGCGCCAGCGTTGCTTTTTCCAGCTTGGTCTCAAACCGCAGGGCGCTCAACACCTCATCGGCTTCGCTCGATGTGTAGAGGCGGTCAGCCATGATTTTTCTCCCAAAAGTAACCTTGCCTAAACGTCGTCAGCTCCTGGCGCTGGTCAAACTCCAGACTCGCCGCACCAGACAGGCGCGGTTTCAACGACCGGTAATAATTGGCATCAATCTCGGTGTCGGTCGAGAGAATGATCACCTGCTCACCCGCATTGGGAAAATAGTTGTTCACGATGTTGTCGCGGTGCGTGCTGTCCAGACGCGACAAGGGCGTGTCGATGATGATTGGCAGCTTGAGTTGGCTGGTTTGCGCCAGCCCCCACAGCAACGAAATCGCAAACACCTCTTTTTCACCGGCAGACAAGGCTGATTTCCGAATTTCATGCCCGTTGCGGTCGATGATGTGAATCTCGTAGCTCTTGTCGTCGATGGTGATGTCCTTGATCAATCCACTGCGGCTCGACAGCAGCCGGTACATCTCGAAGGTTTTTTCCTGCAACAGTTGCACCTTGTTTTTGCGCAGCCGCACGATGAACTGGTTGAGCACGCTGGCAATCGAATCGCACTCCTCGATAAAGTCTGCCTTGTCTTTCGACACGTTGTGCTTCTCGAACAGCTTTTCGATTTCGACCTCAATGTCGCTGATGCGCTTGGTCAAAGCCAAAATGTCTTCTTCCACCAGCCGCAGTTGCTCGGTCTTGCGCCCAATCTGGGTTGAGCAGCTTTCCATGGCACCCTGCAGTTCATCGAACAAATCGCGCTCGGTGGCCGACAAGCCGCCACTTTGGGCGACCCCTTCAAACTGGCGCACTTGCACCTCAAGGCAACGCACCTCCGATGCTAAAAGGCAAGGCTTTTTCGGACAAACCCCGAATTTCACTCTCTACCTGGGCCAGCCGGTTTGCGGCATGTACCCGCTTTTTTTCCTGCTCGCGCATCGCTTCACGCGACTCGGGTGCCATGTTGAAAGTCAGCTCAAAACGTTTTTTGGACTCCTCCAACTGCCCTTTGAAACCATCGAGTTCAGTGCGCAGGTTATCCCGCTCTTGGTGCTTGCGTGCCAGTTTGCTTTTTTCACGCTTGAGTTCGCTTTGCTTGAATTCCAGGTCTTCGTCCGAAATCTCGACAAAGCTTTTGCGCTCTTCTTGCTTGATATAGATGATGTCGCTTGCCAGGCGGTTGATGTACTGGATGCCTAAAGCCGCCTCCAGCGACGATTTCAATCGCACTTCGGAATGGTCATCTGCTGCAATTTCCTGAATTTTTTCACCATCAAAGAAGAAAAACTGCGTGATTCCCGGTGGAATGGCGGCACGGATAAAGTTTTGCCAAATCTCCTGGTTTTGCACCGATACCCGCCGTCCGTCCTGCACCACCACCAGCCGCTCGGTCAGGTCGCGCGGCTTGGGGTCGCTGACCGCGCCTGCCGTCCAGGCGCGTTTGACCACCAGTTCGGATGCATCGTCCATCTCGATCACCAGCTCAAAAGCCACGTTGGCATTGCCTTTAGCCTTCTCGCGCCGGTTGATGTTGCGATAAATTTCGTCGGTTTTCCCGCCGTAGAGGCAAAACGTGACCGCCTCCATGATCGAAGTTTTGCCCGCGCCGTTCATGCCGCCGATCAGAAAGATGCTGCGGCCATCGTCGCCCACGGGAAAGGCGATTTCAGTGGCGAACTGGAACGACTTGTAGTTGTCAAGGGTGAGTTTGCGGAATTTCATGAGCGCACCTCAGCTAATTCCCACACGCCAGACTTTGAATCATTGCGGATCAACCCATCCCGGCACATTTGGAGCCGTTCCCACTGCACATTGTTCAGCCAGACCCGTGTTTTGCCATCTTGTCGGTATTCCAGATCACCCGCCAACAACTTGCCATCCAGAAATTTCGACAAATCAGCTTTGACCTCGGACACCGTGGCCCTGCCATGGCGTGACTCCAGCGACTGGATGATCAACAAGCGCAACTCTTCTTTGGAGGTTCTGGGCAGCTTGGAGCGTTTTTGCCGTGGTTTGACCTCTGCGCCTGAACCGTTTTGGCCCAGGCGCTCGCGCAGGTTTTTCAACAACTCGTCAAATTCATCGGCAAGCTGCGTCAGCATCTGTCGGCTCTCGGCAAAGCTGGCCAGTGCCAGCACCAAGCGGCTTTTTTCGGCGCGCAACATGTCTGGCACCGCCACGCCAGATTTTTCGAGCTGATCCACAGCTCGGGCAATCACTTTCAATTGCGCCTCTTGTTCTGCCACCAGGGCCTCATCGGCAGTGACATCCAGGCGGTCGATCACATCCTGACACAGTTCGACCAACAGCCCTGGGTCTTTGGTAAAGCGCTCCATATCGTTGCTGTCACTCATGCTGGGTGCCTCACTGCGTCAGATGCCGGGGGCTCTTCAAGATTTCGCGCAGCGCGTCATAAACGCCGTTGCGTCGGTCCTTGAACTCGTACTCGCGCACGGCATCAAGCAGCTTTAACACCTTGTCTGTGCGAACACCGTGCTGTTCGCACAGTTCTGCCAGCAGACGGCTATCTTCCAAAGTCATGTTCATGTTGTCTTCCCTGGGTTGTCATCGGTCAATTGCCGGGCAAACTGGTCAAAGTCACTGCCCGCGCGGGCTTTTTGATCGATTTGATGTCGATGATATTGTTCGTATTGACCTTCAGCCCGCTGCTGCGCCATCTCATGCGAAATTTTGCCTGCGTGGGTCAGGATGTCGCGGTCATTGATGTTCAAAAAGGCATCGAGTTTTTTGATCCAGTCGCCCATGTGCATGGCAATGCGGCGCATGGCCTGGCCTTCGGCAAAAATCAGATATTGCTCGGCCAGGTTGAGATGTCGGTGATTTTTTGGTAAAAGCGCCGCTCCGACGTGCGGATGTCCTGAATGCGGCGCGTCAGCTCTTCAAAATAGTCAAACGGCTGGTTCGGATTTTTCAGCCGCTCGTCATCGAGTACAAAACCTTTGACGATGTATTCCTTCAGCCGCTGCGTGGCCCAGATGCGAAAGCGTGTGGCTACCGCGCTTTTGACCCGGTAGCCGACCGAGATGATCATGTCGAGGTTGTAAAAATCGAGGTTTCGTCGCACCGAGCGGCCACCTTCTGCCCGAACTGTTAAGAATTTCTGAATAGTTGCCTCGGGCTGCAATTCACCCTCTTCATACACGTTGCGGATGTGCATGCTGATGTTGGGTACCGAGGTCTGAAACAACTCGGCAATCAACTGCTGGGACAGCCACACGGTTTCGTTGGCCAGGCGCACATCAATCTTGATGCGGCCATCCTCGGCCTGATAGACCAGAAATTGCCCCATGGCTGGTGGCGACGGGTTCGGTGGCATAGGTGCGCTCCCTTGTTTCATTTTTATACATCAAATCAGGCTGTAGCCCTTATACCGCTTGCGTAATCAGCTATGCTTAACATAGCATTCAGGATGACGGCATGGGCATTGCCGGGTGACCAAGGCGGTCTATTCATGGCCCAACAACTCCAGCCGCTGTGCCTGCATGAACTGCTCCAGCGCCTGCCGTGACGGCAGCGCCACCTCATATTTGGAGACAAACAGCCGGTTGTCGATGCTGGCGGTGGCGTACTGCACCAGCGCCTGGTCTTTGCCGGTACACAGCAGCAGGCCGACCGGCGGGTTGTCGCCCTCAATCATCATGTGCTGGCGATACCAGGTGACGTAGGTATTGAGCTGGCCCAAGTGTTCATGCTTGAAATCATCGACTTTGAGTTCCACCAGCACATGGCACTTGAGAATGCGGTGGTAAAAAACCAAATCCACAAAGCCGCGTGTCTTGCCGATGACGATGCTCTTTTGCTGCGCCTCCAGTCAAAAGCCGTGACCCAGCTCCAGCAAAAACTCGCGCAGGTTTTCGACCAGTGCCGCTTCCAGATCAGATTCGGCAACGGCATCTTTGGCGCGCAGGCCCAGAAATTCAAAAATGTAGGGGTCGCGAATGGCAAGCTGTGGCTCGGCGGCTTCGATGCCCTTGTGCACCATTTCCGCCAGCTTTTCCTTGTCTTTGGACAGGCCGTATCGCTCAAAATACAAGGTGGCGATCTGGCGCTTGAGCGAACGCACCGACCAGTTGCCGCGAATGCACTCGATCTCGTAAAAAGCGCGTTTGAGCGGGTTGTCGATCTCGATCAACTCGACAAAATGGCTAAACGACAAACTATCCCGGAGCTTTTTTCCGGGCAACGCCAATAGTGGAGACGGTGTCTCCACTATTGGCAAACCAGCCAGGTCATCTGATTGTCCGGTCACTGACTGGAAAAAGAAGGCTGGCTTCTGGCCCGCGCTCAATGGTGGCAACAGTGTCTCCATAATTTGCGGGTATGCCCGGTAAAACCGCTGATAGCGAAAAAGCTCGCGGCGATCACACCGGCTGATTTTGAGCCTGGTGAGTTCCTCGGCCAGTGCCGCAAGCAAACCCTCGCCATACTTCGCCCGATCCACGCCCTTGAGTTCAAAGACGACGATGTGATACCCAATCATCCAATTGCGCAGTGTCAGCGTGGTGTTGACCACCCGGCTGACAGCGGCAGCGCTTTCCTCATGAATGCGCTGAATCGCCGACACCAGGGCGGCAAAATCCAGATCGCCGTCACCCGCCTCTTTGGTCGGTGCGGGTCGGCTGACCGAGGATTTTTTATTCATCGCCCGGCATCGGTGCGCGCTGCGGCACCCGGTCCAGAATCGCCTGAAATGCGGCTGGGCTAGCGCGCTCAGCCCGGCTGCGCAAATAAGACTCGGCAGTCAATGCTGAAATTTTCTCAGTCACTGCCGTGATGATGAACTGAGACACCGGCACGCCATCCATATCGGCCATCTCCTGAATGTGGCGTTGAACGGAATTGGGCAAAGTCAGATTCAAAGTAGTCATATCAGCTCCAGTAGCATGGTTTTCGGGGTAATCACGTCAATGCCAAAGCGCACCGCTGGACGAAAATCTTTGGCGTTGAAAGTCACAATATGCGGCACTTGGGCGGCGACTGCCAATTCCAGCACCATGTCGTCTTTGGCATCGGGCAAGCAGGGTCGCCACAAAAAATAGACCGATTGAAACGCAGCCTGTGTGCACAAGTTGTCCAGTACGACATCCACTTGCGCATCGCTTAGACCCAGCTCGGGATGATGCCGTTTGAGCACATCCTCGTATTCAAACAGCAATGGGGTTGAAAGCGCGATGCGCACCTGTCCGCTGGCAATGGCCCTGAGCAACTGGTGTGACTTGCCGCTGGCTGAATACAAACCGGCATAAAGCACGTTGGTATCGAGCACGATGCGCGGCGGTGACTTTGATTTGGCTGCGGTGCTCACATTCATGGTCTTTCATCAAAACAGGCTGTAGCGCTTATGCTGCTTGCGTAGCTAGCTACGCTAAACATAGTGACAAAAAAAACCGCACGGGCCAGAACTTGATCAGTGCCGTGTTCGGAAGTGCTGGTCAGTGGACTGTTCATGGCTGGACGGCAGCCTCAATGAGTTGTTCAACGCGGGTTTTGGCTCTACACAATAAAGATTCGGACTCTCTTTTTGCCGCCCTATGCTGCATTAGAAAATGTTCTATTTCTTGTTGTCTTTGCCACTGAATTATTGGGATTGGAATTTGTGCTAACTGGCTCTGATTTAGTCGCTGTTGTACGCTACCTCGGCTATATCTAAGCATTTGCATCTGACCGTAAGTCGTGTTCAGCAAAAGATTTAGATAATTTGGAGAAATTTCGACCTTACTGTCTGTAGTTAACCGAATTCTAATTAAATTGTCACTAAAAAAAGACTCTGCTAACTCCTTCTCAACGATCCCACAAACGCCAATAGAGCCAACTCTCGTTACTAAAATGTCATCTTCTTTCGCTATAGAACTCAGTGTTGGTTTCAATGCACCGGTTTTCAAAATTGCCATATTCTCAATATATCCTGATTGAACGTCAGTGCCCCTTATATATGGAATGCCTTTTTCAGAATATGAGGAAGAATAAATTCCTGTTACTAGTTTTTCAGAAATGGTTTTAATGCGTTTATTTGGGTAATTCGCTGCAAGAGCATCCAACTGCTTGTACATCGGTTGAAAATAGTCTGCATCACAGCGGCGCGATGACTCCAACTCGCTGAATTGTGCGGCGTAGCCCACTGGCTTTTGGAATATCAGCTTGTCCAGACATAAAGCAGTGTTCAGAAGATTTTGCGCAGCGACATAGGCACTCAGTGTGTCACGCTGCTTGACGAAGGCAGCATTCACAAGATTGGCAACCTCCTGTTGCAGAGAAAGACCAGGAAGATGAATAAGAATTTTGCGTACTTCTGATCCGCTAACGTTTGCCTGATTGATTGAGCGCATCGCGCGCCTTTTAATCTGGCCAATCCCAAACGATGTGTTCAGGAAAATCGTCAAAAACTCAGGCAGTAGCCGTGTGGCATCGGGAACAAGGTGGATCAGATACGACGCGAAAGTGCAATCGGTCTGATCTTTAACGATGCCAGTTCTACCGACAAATTCGAAAGAATTTGTTCGATTGAAAAGAACGTCATTTTCTCTAAGAGCACTGGAATTGAACTCGGTTTGCGAAATATTGGCAAATTTTGCTGGTCGCTGCGCGAAGCAGCCATCCAGCTCGTTCATACGGAAAATCGGAAATCCTTGGCCGGCTGAATTCATGGAAATCGACAGGCCGTACTCGCACTTCTTCAATACACGTCCAATTGGCAGCCACTCGGTTCCAACGGCTGGCGCAAACACATAACGAGGATCAAAAAATTCCGCTGAAAAGCGATTGTGGGTAATAGCTTCACTAACCTGTACAAGGTTTATAGCGGCCATTACTTGTCGCTCCAAAAATTCAACCCCTGCGCTTGCGCAAACCGGACAAACGCCTCCGCCACACACATCTGCTCATCAGGAATCTTGGCCGCATCCGCCAGATCAGCCGCACCCAGGTCGTAATTCACCAAATCCTGATCAATCACAAGCTGCCCTTCCTGCGGATGCCCGTCGGGGAATTCAACCAGGCTACCCTGGTCATCAAGCAGATGTTTGTAGTCGCCCGAGTTGTCCTTGCCACTGTTCTCGCTCACCGCCATAAAAATGGGGTAATCAAGCTGCTTGGCCACTTCGGCGGCAATCCAGCGTTCCTTGAGGGTGCCAATCAGCTCGTCATCGGCCAGCACCAGTTCCAGCTTGCCGCGCTGGCTCAGCAGTTTCAAGGCAGACTCGGCTTGCGGAATCTGCTTTTCCAGCCCCTTGATTTGCGCCTTGAACACTTTTTCCTGATCTTTGCGGGCGGCCTTCAACTTCTGGATGTCAATCTTGTAGGTGTTCTGCACATCCTTAATTTGAAGTTTCAGCGCTGCCTTGTCACCCGTCCAGCGAATCATCAGCGTGGCCACTTCCATGTCCTGCTTTTGCGCTAGGGCTTGGGCATCACTTTCCAGGTTCATCAGCTTTTGCTTGGCCCATAGCAGGGTCGCCTTTAGCTCCCTCAACTTTTCTTCAGCCGCTGCCAGGCGGTCTTCTGCTTCTGTGGCTTCTGCGCCGTCTGATTCACTGGCAGCACCGCTGTCGTCCTCACTACTGGCAGACTCGTCTGGTTCGGGTTCGCTGAAGTTTTCGGCGATCAGGTCCGCCACCGCTTCAGGAACGGCATCTTCCGGCACGTCAACATCCGTGGCATAAAGCGCCAACAGCGCCTGGATGTCGGCCTCGTAATCCGGGCAGGCACCAGCCACCTTGTCATGCACCTGGGCAATCTGGTCAAGCTGGTCTTGCGTGTATTTCTGCACAAACAGCACCGAGGTTTTGGTGCCAGTGTGGGGTTTGAATGTGTTGGGGTGCAGGCCAACCACCGCCAGCAGACGGGCTTTTTTCAGAATCCATTCCCGAATGAAGGCCAGTGATGAATTGTTGAACTTGCCCTGTGGCAGCACGATGGCGGCGCGGCCACCGGGCTTGAGCATTTTCAGGATGCGCTCGATAAACAGCACATCGCGCTCTTCTTTGGGGGCCTTGTCGTCACCAGCACGCTTCAGGGCGGGCCGGGCCAGCTCGTAGCGGGCCAGCATTTTGCGGTCTTTCATTTCACCCGCAAACGGCGGATTGGCCAGAATCACGTCGAATTTCAGCTCGTCAAAATACTCCCAGGCCTTGTCCTCATCCTTGAGCATTTCGCCATCCGGGATTTTTCTGGCGGTCAGTTTGGCTTGCCGAAGTTCGTGCATCAGCGCCTGGCCGGATGCGTTTTCATACCAGGTACGCGGGTCGAGGCTGCTGACATCCGGACCGAAAATTTTGGTGTGACCATCCCCGGCAATCAGCATCAAGGCGCGCGATGTTTTGGCAGCGCGATGTTTTGGCAGCGCGCTGCTCAAAGTCGATGCCCCACAGGTATTTGGCAGCATATTTGTGTTTGCGTGTTTCGCGCTGGGCGTTGTCTGTGGCGGGGTAACACCAATCCATGGCGTGCAGCAAAAAGCCGCCCGATCCACACGATGGATCCATCACATATTCGGTGCGTGTCGGGTTGAGCATGCGCACGCACATTTCAACGACGTGGCGCGGCGTGAAAAACTGGCCCTTTTTCTTTTTCGCCTCGGTTGGCAGCAGGTATTCAAAGGCATCGTCCATGATGCGCAGGTTGGAGCCCATCAGGCGCACACCTTCAAAGCGCCCAATACAAACCTGCAGGTGTCGTCGGGCCAGTTCGATGTCTTCACCGGGGCGGAAAATGCCTGGCCACTCTTCGCAGGCTTGGTGAAACAGGCTGTTAGTGCGGTCGTAAGTCAGGTCCGGGTCGGGCACGCCGGTTTTTGAATTCACCGCCTGGCCAAACTCGACCGTTTTGTCCTTGCGCACCTCGTCGGCCTGCTTTTCGTCCCAGATTTTGGCGAAGATCAGCTTGAAAATTTCGTTGAATTCATCCTTACCGCTGTCGGCCAGCACCAGTTCTTCCAGCCCCTGAATGATGTTTTTGAAATTGAATTCGCGCTTGAGTTGCAGCAGGGTTTTTTTTGCCTCCAGAACGTCTTTGGGCTCTTTGCCACGCTTGGGGATGTCAAACAGCGTGTCGTCAAACTGCGCCGGATAGGGCCGGTAAAGAATGATGCTGTCGGCTCCGTTGGACCACACCGCCACCGGCGCGCCCTTGGCGTTCATGTAACTTTTAAGCTGCTCAATGCCGTCCTTGCGCTTGGGCTTTTTGCATTCGACGATGATTTTTGGCGTGAGCTTGGTCGAGCTGGTATAGACGATGATGTCAGCCGCCTTGGTGCCGACCTCGGTGCCAAACTGCACGCCCTTTTCCAGATCAATCTCGTCGGCCTGGTAGCCGTAATGTTGCATCAGCTTATAGACCCACAACTGACGAATGATCTCTTCAGGGGCTGACTTGCCGCCTTCGGCATACACCTGCACTTCCTCATTGCCGGTGGAAAACGGGATCAAGCTCTTCAGGTAGAACTTGACCTTGCCGGCATCTTTGCCAGTGCTGGCGGTCTTGGGGTAGATCGTGAGGATCTCGTGGATGGGTTTGCCGAGGTTTTCAAACTCTGTGAGTTCAAACTTGACACCCGGCTCTTTGAAAATTCGGTCGATGAGTTCTTTGGTATTCATGGTTTGCGAGTTGTCCCTTTGTTTCTGGCCAAAGCGCTTGTCGATGTCGCTGGCTTGGTTTTGGATGGCCGGCTGACCTAACGCCCAGTTCAGCTATCGCAATGCGCTTGCGTCCCCAATGTTTCCGAATCATCACATCAATCAGGTCGGGAACAGAGCGGAAATGGTGCACTCTACAGCAAAGCACCGGGGCATCCGGCAGCTTCAAGGCAAGTTCGCAGGCGACACTTCCTGATGCTACAGTTTAAGTAGCTTCCTGCGCAGTATTGACAATGGCTACGGGCCTATTTTGGTAAAATTCAGCCGAGTCGCGGCACGGCTTGATGCCCAGGCATGACAGTTTGAAACAGGGCACCTGAAAGCTTGCCATTTTCTTGGTGCTTATGACCCCAGCCTGGCAGCACGGCTCGCCCTTCAACTATGATCGAGCCGCCGGGATTTTCCCGGTCTCCCTTTTTTATGGCACCAAATTCTTCTGAATCTCTTGTCGAACTGCGCCACCTTACCTTCGGCTATGGTGAGCGGGTCATTCTGGACGACGTTAGCCTGTCGGTGCCGCGTGGCAAGGTGACGGCGCTGATGGGTGCCTCGGGCGGCGGCAAGACCACCATCTTGCGCCTGATCGGCGGGCAAAACCGGGCGCAGTCCGGGCAGATGCTGTTTGACGGCCTGGATGTGACGCCGATGAACCAGCAGCAACTCTATGCGGCCAGGCGGCGCATGGGCATGCTGTTTCAGTTTGGCGCCTTGTTTGCCGACTTGTCGGCGTTTGACAACGTGGCGTTTCCGCTGCGAGAGCACACCGATCTGCCGGAACCTATGATTCGCGACATCGTGCTGATGAAACTCAATGCGGTGGGCCTGCGTGGCGCGCGAGACCTGATGCCCAGTGACCTGTCTGGCGGCATGGCGCGGCGGGTGGCATTGGCGCGGGCGATTGCACTCGACCCCGAACTGGTGATGTACGACGAGCCATTTTCCGGGCTTGATCCGATTTCGCTGGCAATTTCGGCGGATTTGATTCGCAAGCTCAATGACTCGATGGGCCTGACCAGCATTTTTGTCTCGCACGAACTCGAACAGACCTTTGCCATTTCTGACCATGTGATCATTTTGGCCAATGGCAAGGTCGCCACCGAAGGCACACCTGAGCAGGTGCGGCAAAGCAGCGACCCGCTGGTGTTCCAGTATGTCAATGCGCTGACCGATGGTCCGGTGCAGTTTCATTATCCAGGCCCGAGCGTGGCTGAAGATTTTGGTGCAGGAGTGCGGGCATGAGTTGGTACAAACCAGCCGATATCGGCTTTGCGGCGCGCCGCCAGCTTGCTGACCTGGGGCAGGGTGCGCGGCTGTTTGTGCGCCTGTTGACAACGCTGGTGCCGGCTTTCAGGCGCTTTGGGCTGATTCGCGACCAGATTCATTTTTTGGGCAATTACTCGCTGGCCATCATTGCTGTGTCGGGTTTGTTCGTCGGTTTTGTGTTTGGCTTGCAGGGTTATTACACCTTGCAGCGCTATGGCTCATCTGAGGCACTGGGCTTGCTGGTGGCGCTGAGCCTGGTGCGCGAACTAGGTCCAGTGGTGACGGCCCTGCTGTTTGCTGGTCGCGCCGGCACGTCGCTGACCGCCGAGATTGGCCTGATGAAGGCCGGCGAGCAAATAAGCGTGATGGAGATGATGGCGGTGGACCCGGTGTTGCGCATTCTGGCACCCCGGTTCTGGGCTGGCATCATCACCATGCCCTTGCTGGCCGCCGTCTTCAGTGCCATGGGCATCATTGGCGGCTGGGTAGTCGGGGTGCTGATGATCGGTGTTGATTCCGGTTCGTTCTGGAGCCAGATTCAGGGTGGTGTCGATGTCTGGCAGGATGTTGGTAACGGCATCGTCAAAAGCGTGGTGTTCGGTTTTACCGTCACCTTTGTCGCGTTGCTGGAGGGTTTTGAAGCGCAGCCGACCCCCGAGGGCGTGGCCAGTGCCACCACCCGTACCGTGGTGACCGCATCGCTGGCCGTGCTGGGTCTGGATTTCATCCTGACGGCCTTGATGTTCACGATTTGATGCAATGAAAATTGGCGGGCCGGCTGCAGCGTGGTGCAGGTCAGGCATGGCCGCAGTTCCCCTATTGATTTTGAGAGGAAGTTATGCAACGTTCGAAAAATGATGTCTGGGTCGGCCTGTTTGTGCTGATCGGGGCGGTGGCGATTCTGTTTTTGGCCCTGCAGTCGGCCAATTTGCTGAGTCTGAGTTTTCAGAAAACCTACCCGGTCAAGGCGAAATTTGACAATATCGGCGGTGTCAAGCCCAAGGCCGCCGTGCGCAGTGCCGGGGTGGTGGTGGGCCGGGTGGAAAGCATCGTGTTCAGCGACCAGACCTTTCAGGCGGTGGTGACGCTGGCGATGGAAGGCCGTTACGCCTTTCCCAAGGACAGTTCGCTCAAAATATTGACCAGCGGTTTGCTCGGCGAGCAGTACCTCGGGATCGAGCCGGGTGCCGACGAAAAGATGCTGGTAGCCGGTGACACCATTTCGAGCACCCAGTCGGCGGTGGTACTGGAAAACCTGATCAGCCAATTTTTGTTCAACAAGGCGGCCGATGGCAGCAATATTGATGCGAGTTCCTTAAATGAAAAAAAGTAAATTCCTGAATCCTTGCACTTTGCTGCGGGCTGGCCTGATGGTCATCCTGGCAGCACTGGTCGGCTGCGCCAGTGGCCCCGGTGCCAATCCGCGTGACCCGCTGGAGCCGTTCAATCGGGGTGTTTACCAGTTCAATGACTCAGTTGACCGCGCCGTGCTCAAGCCGGTGGCCACCGCTTACCGTGATGTGCTGCCGTCACCCATTCGCACCGGCGTGACCAATTTTTTCAACAATCTGCAAGATGCCTGGTCGTTTGTCAACAACAGCCTGCAACTCAAGGGCGAGGCGGCCGGCAACAGCCTGGTGCGTTTTGGCGTCAATTCGGTGTTTGGCCTGGGCGGCGTGCTTGACATTGCCACTGAAATGCGCATTCCCCGCCAGACCAAAGACTTTGGTCACACGCTGGGGTATTGGGGGGTCGGCCCCGGCCCCTACCTGGTGCTGCCACTGCTGGGGCCGTCAACCGTGCGTGACACGGCGGCGTTACCGGTGGATATGCAAGGCAACCTGGCATCCGAAATTGATCATGTCCCAACCCGCAACTCAGTCACCGCGCTGAAGCTGGTCAACCTGCGTGCCCAGTTGCTGAGCACTACCGACATGCGCGATCAGGTGGCACTGGACCCCTACAGTTTCACCCGCGATGCCTACCTGGCCTACCGGCGCAATGCCATTTACGACGGCAACCCACCCGATGAACCCGACGAACTGCCGGTGATCAGTGACGATCCGGCCCAATAACTTGCCCAAAGGAATTCACCATGAAACGACGTGTTGTTGCCAAATTGTTTGCTGTTGGCGCGTTTGGCCCCTGGCTGCTGCAACAGGCACCGGCTTGGGCCACTGACGAGGCGCCAGACGCGCTGATTGGCCGCCTGACCAAAGAGGCGCTTGACACGATTGCTGCCGACAAGGCGGTACAGGCGGGCGATGTGGAGCGCATCATCACCCTGATGGATCAAAAAATCATGCCGTACCTGAACTTTCAGCGCATGACCGCTTCAGCCGTTGGCCCGGCCTGGCGCAAGACCAGCCCGGAGCAGCGCCAGCGCCTCGAAGCCGAGTTCAAAACCCTGCTGGTGCGCACCTATTCTGGTGCCATGGGCCAGGCCAAAAACCTGAGCTATGACATCAAGCCGCTGCGCGCCGCGCCTGACGACAAAGAGGTGATTGTGCGCACCGTGATTACCGGACGCGGTGACCCGGTGCAACTGGACTACCGGCTGGAAAAAACCCCGGGGGTGGGGGCTGGCTGGAAGATTTTCAACCTCAATGTGCTGGGGGTCTGGCTGGTCGATACCTACCGTAGCCAGTTTTCGCAGGAGATCAATGCCAAAGGCATCGACGGCCTGATTGCCACTTTGGCCGAGCGCAACAAGAGCAACGCGGCGGGTGCTGCCAAGCCCGCCAAGGGTTAAGCCGTGCTGCAGTTGCCAGCGGCCCTGACCCAGACCACGGCCACCCGGTGTCTGGCTGAATTGGTGGCGGCCCTGCCGGCCGAGCCAGCCGGGGCGGTGGTGAATGCGGCTGGCCTTAATCGTTTTGACTCGGCCGCGCTGGCGGTGTTGCTGGGTTTGCGGCGCCAAGCCCAACAGCTTGGCAAGACGTTTGCCATTGCGGGACTGCCCGCGCCGATGGCTGATCTGGCACAGCTTTATGGCATCACCGAGTTGCTGCCAGTTGCCAGTGCCGCCTGATGCCCCCCTTAGAATAGCGGCCCCATGACCGCCATCTCGTTCCAATCGGTATCCAAAGCCTACCCGTCTCCACGCGCACCTGGCACCAGTTTTCTGGCGTTAGACGAGGTCAGCCTGGACATCGAAGAAGGCGAATTTTTTGGCCTGCTCGGCCCCAACGGTGCCGGCAAAACCACCCTGATCACCATTTTGGCCGGCCTGGCCAAGGCCACAACGGGTCGGGTGTCGGTGCTCGGCAGCGATGTGCAGATCGATTTTGCCCAGGCACGGCGCAATCTTGGCGTGGTGCCGCAAGAGCTGGTGTTTGACCCGTTTTTCAATGTGCGCGAGGCATTGCGCTTTCAGTCGGGGTACTTTGGCGTCAAGCACAACGATGCCTGGATTGACGAGCTGCTCGAAAGCCTGGGCCTGACCGACAAGGCCAACGCCAATATGCGCATGCTCTCGGGCGGCATGAAGCGCCGGGTGCTGGTTGGCCTGGCGCTGGTGCACAAGCCGCCGGTGATTGTGCTTGACGAACCCACCGCCGGTGTCGATGTCGAACTGCGGCAAACGCTGTGGGCGTTTATTGCCCGGCTCAACAAGCAAGGCAGCACGGTGCTGCTGACCACCCACTACCTTGAGGAAGCCGAGGCCCTGTGCGGCCGCATCGCCATGCTCAAGACTGGCCGCGTGGTGGCCCTCGACAGCACCAGCGCCTTGCTCAAGGCTCAATCAAGCAATGTGCTGCGGTTCAAGCTCGATGGCGATTTGCCGGCGGCGCTGCTGCCAGGTGCACGGGTCACCGGACGGGTGGTGCAGTTCCCGGCGCAGGATGCCTTGGCGGTTGAGCGCTATCTGGCGGCGGTGCGTGAAGCCGGACTGGTGGCCCACGACATCGAGATCCGCCGCGCCGACCTTGAAGACGTGTTTCTGGACGTGATGAACCAGCATTCGGGTTCAGCGCAAGGCAAGCCGCAAACCCGGCCGGAGCAACGGGCATGACTGGCTGGCAAATGCTGTTTTACAAGGAAGTCATGCGCTTTTGGCGGGTGGTAGGCCAGACCGTGGGCGGCCCGATACTGACCGCCATGCTGTATCTGCTGATTTTTGGCCACGCGCTCGAATCCCATGTCAAGGTCTATGAACAGGTCAGCTACACCGCCTTTCTGGTGCCGGGTCTGGCCATGATGAGCCTGCTGCAAAACGCTTTCGCCAACAGTTCGTCGTCGCTGATTGCCAGCAAGGTGATGGGCAACCTGGTGTTTTTGCTGCTGACCCCGCTGTCTTACTGGCACTGGTTTGTCGCCTATGTGGGGGCTTCGGTTTTTCGCGGTCTGGTGGTGGGTCTGGGGGTGTTTGTGGTGTCGGCGTTTTTCGCACCTTTGAGCTTTGCAGCTCCGGTCTGGATTGCCGTGTTTGCCCTGATGGGGGCCACGCTGATGGGGGCGCTGGGCCTGATTGCCGGGCTGCATTCTGAAAAATTCGAGCAATTGGCCGCTTTTCAAAACTTCATCGTGATGCCTATGACGTTCTTGAGCGGCGTGTTTTACTCGATTCACTCGCTGCCGCCGTTTTGGCAGACGGTCAGCCATTTCAACCCGTTTTTCTACATGATCGACGGTTTCCGCTACGGGTTTTTTGGTGTCAGTGACGTCTCGCCCTGGCTCAGCCTGGGTGTCGTGGGCTTGGCCATGCTGCTGGTCAGCGCGGTTGCGCTGTACCTGCTGCGCATCGGTTACCGAATTCGCAATTGATTATTTTGAACTTATTTTTATGACTGCTGACTTGCTCAAAGCCCTGATCGCCGCCGGACTACCGTGCACGCACCTTGAAGTGGAGGGCGATGGCCGCCATTGGCAAGCCACCCTGGTTTCCACCGTATTTGAAGGCCAGCGCGCCATCGCCCGCCACCAGCGGGTGTATGCCACGCTGGGGGACCGGATGAAAACCGACGAAGTGCATGCCCTGTCGATCAAGGCTTTTACCCCCGCCGAATGGACCGCACTCGCCGCCTGATGCTATGGACAAACTGCTGATTCGTGGCGGCTGCAGCCTGCAGGGTGAAGTGACGATTTCCGGGGCAAAAAACGCTGCCTTACCTGAACTGTGCGCCGCCTTGCTGACGGCTGAGCCAGTTACGCTGCACAACTTGCCGCGCCTGCGGGATGTGGCCACCATGCGCACCTTGCTGGAGCACATGGGTGTGCGCAGCCAAACCTTTGGCGAGCGCGGCGGCATGTGTTTGCAGGCGGCTGACCCGATCCGCCCCGAGGCCCCTTATGAATTGGTGAAAACCATGCGCGCCTCGGTGCTGGCGCTGGGGCCACTGCTGGCGCGCTTTGGCCAAGCCCGGGTGTCGCTGCCGGGTGGCTGCGCGATTGGTTCGCGGCCAGTGGACCAGCACATCAAGGGCCTGACCGCCATGGGGGCCGAGATCGTCGTCGAGCATGGCTATATGGTGGCCGGGCTGCCGGCCGGTCGCACCCGGCTCAAGGGCGCGCGCATCGCCACCGACATGGTGACGGTGACCGGCACCGAGAACTTTCTGATGGCCGCCAGCCTGGCCGAGGGCGAAACGATTCTGGAAAACGCCGCGCAAGAGCCAGAAATTCCTGATCTGGCCGAGATGCTGATCAAGATGGGGGCGCAAATCGAGGGTCATGGCAGCAGCCGGATTCGCATTCAGGGGGTTGAGCGGCTGCATGGCTGCACCCATCAAGTGGTGGCAGATCGCATCGAGACCGGTACTTTTTTGTGTGCGGTCGCGGTGGCCGGTGGTGATGTGCTGGCACGCCATGGCCGCCTGGACTATCTGGAAGCCGTAGTCGAAAAACTGCGCGCATCCGGTGTCACGGTGACTGCTGTCGATGACGGCATCCGGGTGCAATCCGCCGGTGCCGCCACGCTGCGTGCACAGAGCTTTCGCACCACCGAATACCCCGGTTTTCCAACCGACATGCAGGCGCAGTTCATGGCACTCAACTGCGTGGCACTTGGCACTGCCAAAGTGACCGAGACGATTTTCGAGAACCGTTTCATGCATGTCAACGAGCTGGTGCGCCTCGGGGCCAACATCCAGATCGACGGCAAGGTGGCGGTCGTCGTCGGGGTGCCACGGCTGTCGGGTGCCAAGGTGATGGCGACCGACCTGCGCGCCTCGGCCAGCCTGGTGATTGCCGGCCTGGTGGCCGAGGGTGAAACGCTGGTGGACCGGATTTACCACCTGGACCGGGGTTACGACCAGATGGAGATCAAACTGCGCGCACTCGGTGCCGACATCGAGCGGGTGAAGTAACTTTTTTAAGTGACGTTTTGCTGCTTGCCGGTTCCTCGATTACTACCAATTAAATAGCGCACTGCGCTTATTCCATAAGGGCTAGAGGCCAAAATGATCACTATTGCATTATCCAAAGGTCGGATCTTTGAAGAAACCCTGCCGCTGCTCAAGGCGGCTGGCATCGAGGTGCTTGACGACCCGGAAAAATCCCGCAAGCTTATCCTCGGCACCAACCAGCCCGATGTGCGCATGCTGGTGGTGCGCGCCACCGACGTGCCCACTTATGTGCAATATGGCGGTGCCGACATGGGCATCACCGGCAAAGACACATTGCTGGAGCACGGCATGCATTGGGGCGGCACTGCAGGCGGCGCTGGCCTGTACCAGCCGCTTGATCTGCAAATTGCCAAATGCCGCGTCAGTGTGGCAGTGCGCTCGGATTTTGATTACGCCTTTGCCATCAAGAAGGGTTCCCGGCTGACAGTGGCGACCAAGTATGTGGCGATTTCGCGCGAGTTTTTTGCCTCCAAAGGCGTGCACGTTGATTTGATCAAGCTCTATGGCAGCATGGAACTCGCTCCCCTGGTGGGCCTGGCCGACGCGATTGTCGATCTGGTGTCCACCGGCAACACCCTCAAGGCCAATCACCTGGTTGAGGTCGAGCACATCATGGACATCAGTTCGCGGCTGGTGGTCAACCAGGCCTCGCTCAAGCTCAAGCAAGGGCCGATTCGCCACATCATTGATGCGTTTGAAGCGGCGTTGGCGGGGGGCATCGCTGCCCGGTTGAGCGACAGCTCCAGCGTCATGGGCTGTGTTGGCGATGACTGAAAGCCGAACTTTTCATAAAACGCGGGGAACTGAGTTACCTGTATCCTGAACAACGTGCTCCAGCGTCTGCGGATGACACCTTGTCAAGTGCAGAATTCATGCATGCCCAATATTGCTTTTCGCGATTGGCATTACGTTCTTCTTCCAGTCTGCGTGCATCTTGCAGTTGTCGTTCCTGCATTGCGATCTGTTGTTCCTGACTTCGCCGTTCCATATCAAGAATCTGTGATCCAGCATTCGCCCTGTATTCCAATTCCTGACGATGTCGATTCTCTGCATCTTGCTGAATATTTAAAGAGCGATTCCCCAGTTCGGCGGACCGATCAATGATTTTTGAGTCATTCTTTATCATCCCATCTACCAGTACCCTTTCCGTACCGGCGCGGGTTGCATCGTTGTCAGCACCCCGGTTGGTTTGCAATATCTGCGCGGTGTGGTCGTCTTGCTTGTTGGCCCGTCCCAAATGAAGCCCGAATCCAATCAATCCGCTCGCCAACAGCGCAATCAGCAAGGCATTTAATTTCCAGCTCAAGCCTTCTGGCTTGGTCCGGATTGTTGCTGCTTGGATGTTGGCCATCGCCTTGGGTTTTAGGCTGTCATCGTAGGCAGCACGCTTGCCAGGGTTTGACAAGGTCTCATAAGCCTGTTTCAGAAACCACAACTGCTCTTTTGCAGTTGCGCTTCCTTGTTCAAGCTCGGGTTCCAGCAGCTTACATTTTTGCTCAAACAATGATTGAATCGTGTCTTGACTAGCCGCCTCATTGGCTTCAAGAATTTGATAAAAATTACCCGCCATGATGTCACCCCTTAAATGCGATAGCTTTGAGCAGCGTCATTCGACTGTTTTAGCTGCTTCACGCATTAATGTACCTGATGGCTTGCGGCACCTGCGCGCACTGCCGGTTTTTTCAGGGGTTTCGAGCGATGGGGTATCTCTATGCCTGCCTGGATGCCCGCCTGTGTCCATGCCAGCCACTTTCTGCGCTATAGACCAGCAAGGCCAGCCAGATCAGGCCAAAACCGGCGGCGCGCGCTGGATCAAAGGCTTCGCCATAGAGCCAGATGCCCAGCAGCATCTGAAGGCTGGGCGAAATGTATTGCAGGATGCCCAGCGTACCCAGCGGGATGCGACGTGCACCGGCGGCAAACAGCAGCAGCGGGATGGCGGTCAGCGGCCCGGCCAGTAGCAGCCAGCCCAGCGTGGCGGCATCGGCCTGCACCAGCGCGCCTTGCCCGTGCCAGGCCCACCAGGCCAGCAGCCCGATCGCCAGCGGCGACAGCAGCAGGGTTTCCAGCGTCAGACCTTCAAGGGTGCCGAGTGCGGCCACCTTGCGCAGCAGGCCGTAGATGCCAAAGGTGAGCGCCAGCACCAGCGCCACCCAAGGCAGTCGGCCAGCCTGCAGCGTCAGCCACAGCACGCCAGCGGCGGCCACCGCCACCGCCAGCCACTGGCCGGGGCGCGGACGTTCATGCAAAAAGACAAAACCGAAAGCCACGTTGACCAAGGGCAAGATAAAGTAACCCAGACTGGCATCTACCACGTGGGCGTTTTGCACCGCCCACACATAGACCGACCAATTGGTGGACAACAGCAGGGCCGACACGGCGAACGCCGCCAGCACCCGGGGCTGGCCAGCCACCGCGCGCAGCCAGGCCCAGCGATTGAGCACCGCCAGCACACAAATCAGAAACAGCAGCGACCACAGCATGCGGTGCAGCACCACCTCAAACGCATTGACATGGGCGAGCTGCTTGAAAAATATCGGGAACAAACCCCAGGCGGTGTAAGCCAGCGTGGCGTAAAGCACACCAGGGTTCATGGTTGAAAAGACTTCATGGGCAGGTTTCTGGTGGGTGGCGAACGCTGCCGAGTCTAGTGGCAAGGCCGGGGTCAATCGGCTGCGCCGGTCGGGGCGCGACAATCAAGCCAATATCCAAGGCAACAAATCCCCATGAAACCTCCTCCCAGACTGCAATCCCTCATTGAAGAAGGCCTGATCGACAGCGTGGTGCGCCAACTGATGAGCGGCAAAGAGGCCACCGTGTTTGTGGTGCGCTGCGGCGACGAAACCCGCTGCGCCAAAATTTACAAGGAAGCCACCCAGCGCAGTTTTCGCCAGGCAGTTGACTACACCGAAAACCGCAAGGTGAAAAACTCGCGCCAGGCGCGTGCCATGGCCAAGGGCAGCCGGTTTGGTCGCCAGGCGCAAGAGGCCGCCTGGCAAAGCGCCGAGGTCGATGCGCTTTACCGGCTGGCCGCCGCCGGTGTGCGGGTGCCGCAGCCCTACAACTTTCACGAGGGCGTGCTGTTGATGGAACTCGTCACCGATGCCCAGGGCGATGCGGCACCGCGCCTCAATGATGTTGCTTTCACCCCAGGGCAGGCGCTGGCTCACCACCGCACGCTGATGGCCGAAGTGGTGCGCATGTTGTGCGCGGGGGTGGTACATGGGGATTTGTCCGAGTTCAACATCCTGCTGGCCCATACGCCCGGCAGCGGCGATGAAGAGGGCCACGACACCCCGGTGATCATTGACCTGCCCCAGGCGGTGGATGCCGCCGGCAACAACCACGCCCAGCGCATGCTGCTGCGCGATGTGGCCAATCTGCGCGATTTCTTTGGCCAGTTTGCCCCGGAACTGCTGACCACCCGCTACGGCCCTGAAATCTGGAGCCTGTACCAGGCCGGTCTGCTCAGCCAGGACAGCGTGTTGACTGGCCGTTTTAGCGCTGTCGCCGGTGAAGTGGATGTCGGCGGCGTGCTGCGCGAGATTGACGATGCAATCGCTGAAAACGCTGCCCGCAAACTGCGGATGCAGGCTGCGGCGACACCCTGAAGCCGCTGGCGCAAACAGGTGGTCATCCTTGGCGACTGGCAGGAAACCGCAGCCTGGTGAGGTCTTCCTGTCGCGCGTCGCCGTTGGCATGAACAATGCTCCAGAATCACGCCTTTAACCTGTGACAACAACCCGAAACCCATGAGGAAATCTGACCATGCTTATTCGCGTGATTTACACCAGCACCGCCGTTGTTCCGCAAACAACCGCTGTCACCGAGTCGATTTTGCGAACCGCCCAAGCGGCCAATGCACAAAACGGCATCACCGGCGTGCTGTGCCAGGGGCAGGGTGTGTACCTGCAGGCGCTTGAAGGTGAGCGCCGCCTGGTCACTGGGCTGTACCAGCGCATTTTTGCCGACAGGCGCCACACCAGTGTGGAGTTGATCCATTGTGAAAGCATTGCCAAAAGACGCTATGGGAATTGGTCCATGGCGCATGTTGCCATGTCCGACCTGGACCCGGCGACGAAAATCGAGTGGCCTGAATTTGACCCGTACTCGGCCTCGGGCTTGCTGGTGATGGGACGAATTGATCAGTTGCTGGCCGCTGGCACCGCGATCAAGCTGCCGGATTAGAAGAGGATGCAGGCTCGGGCCAGACTCCAATGGCACTGACCTGAGGATGTGTCCGTTCGGGCTGAGCTTGTCGAAGCCTTCATTGCCCGTCGATCAAGCTCAGAGCGAACGGTTTCATCATGACACACATGTCCTCTTCAACCGGATCAGGAAGTTTGCAGCAGGCTGTCGCCGCCTTGCCGAAAATTTCAAGCTTTTTAGGCCACCATCCCTTGTCCAGCAAGCGCTGATAGCTATTTAATATATAGCATTGAAATTATCTTGAAAACCCGCAGACGATGGTTTTTCGTCGTTATGAGCGACTCCATCTGTCACGCGGAAGCCAGTTTAGCCAGCACCAGGTCGCCTGCGGCATGACCATGAAGATCGTTGGCATCGGCCCTGCAAGCCAATGACCAGATTTGCCGGCCACCAGTCGCCGACGGTAGCCCCGTCAGACGGCGCAGGTTTTTTGCGCACACGGCGCCACGGCAGCGCCAGGGTGGTGCGCGAACTGATCCATGCCGGTATTGACAACATCGGCAAGTCTGGCCTGATCATGGCCATCTTGGCGGTGTGTTTAGTCGCTGTCGTCAGCGCTGGCGCGCAGTGCTTGCGGGTCAGCCGTGATCGGACGGTAGATTTCAACCCGCTGACCAGCCTCCAGCCTTGCTTCGAGGGACACCGTCTTGCCAAAAATGCCCACTTTCTGGCAGCTCAGGTCCAGTGCCGGGAAGGCCCGTGCAATGCCGCTGGCTTCTATGGCGTCGCGCACGGTGGCTTGTTCGGCCACTTCCACCTCCAGCCAGGCTTGCCGGTCTGGCAGGGCGTAGGTGACACTGACTTTCATGATGCGGTGGCCATTGGGGAGGTGACATTCGCCGATGCGGCTTGCGGGCGCGGTGCCGACTTGCGGGCATCCAGCGTCCGCTTGGCGGCAATCATCAGCCCCAGCACAATAAAGCCGCCGGCCGGCAAGATCATGATCAAGGCACCGTCGCCGGGGTAAACCCGCATCTCCAGCACACCCATGGCCGGGCCGAGCAGCGTGGCCGCACCCGAGAACAGCGTGCCGCTGCCGCCAATTTCGCGCAGGGCACCCATCAGGGTCAGGGCCAGGGTGAACCCGGCACCCATCGCCAGGCCATCCAGGGCTGACAAGGCGACACTGTTTTTGCAGGCAAAGGATTCGGCGCGGCCCAAAATCAGGCAATTCACCACAATCAGCGGAATGAACAGGCCCAGCACCTTGTGCAATTCATGCAGCCAGGCGTTCATCGCCAGGTCAACGATGGTCACCAGCGTGGCAATGATCAACACAAACGCCGGAATCCGCACTTCGTCGGTGATCAGGCCGCGCAGCAGTGCTACCAGCATGTTGGAGGCGATTAGCACGGCCATGGTGGCGGCACCCATGCCCAGGCCCTGGGTCGCGGCCGATGTGACGGCCAGCGTTGGACACAGCGACAACATCTGGCTAAACACCACGTTGTTGCGCCAGACACCGTCGGCCATGATGTCGCGGACTTGGCTCATGGGGATACCTCTTCTATTAAAGTTTTGCGCTGGGCGGCAAACAGCCGCAGACCGTCTCGAATCGTGTTGACCACCGCGCGCGGTGTGATGGTGGCCCCGGCAAACTGATCGAACGGGCCACCGTCTTTTTTTACCGCCCATTGCGCCTCGGGCGGGTTGCCCAGCGACAGGCCGGTGAAGCGGGTGATCCAGTCAGAGCGGGTCAGTTCAATCTTGTCGCCTAGGCCGGGTGTTTCAGTATGGTGCAGCACCCGCACACCGAGCAGTTTGCCGGCCGCGTCAATGCCCAGCAACAGCCGAATATCACCGCTGTAGCCTTTGCCGGCGGCCTCAAACGCAATACCCGTCATTTGTCCGGCCTTGCGGGCGCGATAGACCAGCAACGGCACCCCGTTGATCTGCAACCGGGCCGTATCAGCCGCCGGGTTGTTGTCGTGGATGCTCGCCGGAATCACCTGCTCCAGCGAGTGGCGCAGGTCTTCCAGCGCACTTTGTTCAATCGGCTCCTTGGTCAAGCCGTAGGCCACCGCCAGCAACAGCGTAGCCGCCAGCGAAAAGCCGCCCAGCACCAGGGCATGTTTGCCGCCCGCCCGCTCCAGCAGCAGGCCCAGCCGGGCTGACAGCGAGGCCGCAGGTAGCGCAGATGCGGTGTGATCAGTGGTCTTCATATGTGAATCTTGGGTTGCGCCTTGGCTTGCAGAGACTTGCCACGCCAACTGCGACCAAATACGCGCGGGCGAAAGCCCCGGTCGATCAGCGGCACCAGCGCATTCATCAGCACCACCGCAAAGGCCAGCCCTTCCGGGTAGCCACCCAGCGCCCGAATGACCCAGGTCAACGCCCCGATGCCGGCCCCAAACAGCAACTGGCCGCTGCGTGATACCGGCGAAGTCACATAGTCGGTGGCGATAAAAAAGGCTCCCAGCACCGCCGCGCCAGACAGCAGATGCACCGGCAGCGAGGCAAACCGGGCCGGGTCCAGCGCATTCGACACGGCAGCCAGCAGCCCCAGTGTGCCCAGCAAAGCTACCGGGATATGCCAGGTGATGATGCGCAGCAGAAGCAGCAGCAGGCCGCCTGCCAGCAGCAGCACGGCAGAAGATTCGCCCATTGAGCCAGATTCGTCGCCGATTGCCAATTGCATCGGCGGGGCCAGTTGCGCGGTGGTTTTGACCACCGACTCGCCGCGTGACAGCTCGGTTTTCAGTGCCCCCAGCGTGGTGGCGGCACTCAGATGATCTGGCAGCGCGGTCTGACCGCTGATGTAGGCCAGCGATTGCATCAATGTCGGTGCCGCAGCGCTGCCCAGCGGGGCCGGAGCCACCCACAGCGTCAATTGCACCGGGAATGAAATCAGTAGCACGATACGCGCTACCATGGCCGGGTTGAACATGTTTTGACCCAAACCACCAAACAAATGTTTGCCAATCACAATGGCCGACAGACTGCCCAGAAAGCCGATCCACCAGGGTGCCCAGGGCGGCAGGCTGAGTGCCAGCAGCCAGCCGGTCAGCAGCGCCGAGCCGTCAGCCAGGCGAACGCGCACCGGCTGCCCCAGCAGGGCCAGCATCACCGCCTCAGCCGCCAAGGCGCTGGCCAGCGTAATCACAAACAGCAGCAGCGCCGGCCAGCCAAACAACCACAGCCCATAGCCGGTAGCCGGTGCCAGCGCGGCGACCACCCACAGCATGGTGCGGATGATGCTGTTGCTGGTGTGGGTGAACGGACCGGCCCGGTTAGCCAGGGTGCTCATGTTGATGGCTCCTGCAGGCAAGTCTCGGCATCGCCTCGTTCGTGGTGAGCTTGCCGAACTACGGCTGCGGCCACGGCAACTTTCGCCGTTGCCGCTTTGGCTGCTTTGCGGGCAGCCGCAGCGGCCTTTTTCGCCTCGGCCTCGCGCGCGGTGCGCTCGCTGCGCGCTTGCACCAGCGAGCGGATGCGGTCTTGCCGCCGCGCGTCGCGGTCCAGGGCGCCAAGCTTGCCATTGGCAAAACTGAAGTAATGCGCCAGCGGAATGTGCGACGGGCAAATGAAGGAGCACGAGCCACAGGCAATGCAGTCCTGCACCCCAAGCGCCTTGGCTGCCTGCAGGTCGCCCCGGCGCACCAGTTGCGCCATTTCGACCGGCACCAGGCCGGCCGGGCAGGCGCTGACACACTTGCCGCAGCGGATGCAGGGCGATTCTGGCCCTTCGTTGATTTCGGAGGCGGTCAGCGCCAAAACGCCGCAACTGCCCTTGACCACCGGTGCATGAACCGACGGCAGGGGTGCCCCCATCATCGGACCGCCACCAATCAGCAGCGTCGGCACTGGGTGCAACCCGCCACAAAATGCCAGCAGGTCTTCGACCGATGTCCCCAGCGGCACCTCCACATTGGCCGGTTCGCGCACGCCCAGCCCGGATACCGTGACAACCCGGCTGACCAGCGGCTCGCCACGCCGGATGGCGCAACTCACCGCACGCGCGGTGGCCACGTTGTGAACCACAGCACCGACTTCGGCGGTGCGCCGGTCGGCTGGGGTTTCGCGCCCGGTCACCGCCAGCAGCAGGTGCTGGGCCGAACCCATCGGGAAGCGGGTCGGCACTGTCACCACCCGGATGCTTTTGTCGGCTTTGGCCGCCTCGCGCATCGACTTGACCGCCTGCGGCTTATTGGCTTCAATGGCGATGATGATGTACTCCACCGCCAGCGCATAGGCCATGATGCGCACGCCATCGACAATTTCGCTGGAAGCTTCCCGCATCAGCCGGTCGTCGCAGGTGATGTAAGGCTCGCATTCGGCCCCGTTGATCACCAGCGTGTCGATGCTGTGCTTGTAACGCATGTCGAGCTTGACGGCTGACGGAAACGCGGCACCACCCAGGCCAACGATGCCAGCGGCAGCTACCCGTTCACTCAGTTCCTTGGGTGTCACCGGCAAGGGAAAATCGTCGGTAATCGGTTGCGGCAGTTCGCCCCAGCGGTCTTCGCCGTCAGCCTCAATCACCACCGTCGGCTGGGTCAGTCCGGACGGATGTGGGGCCATGCGGTCTTCAATGGCGATCACCATGCCGGAGGTGGAGGCATGCACATTGGCCGAGATGCCACGCCCGGCACGCCCGATCAACTGGCCCTTGCCGACCCACTGCCCGACCTCGACCACCGGTTCGGCCGGGCTGCCGACATGCTGCTGCAGCGGCACACACACCCGCTTGGGGGCTGGCATGCGCACAATCGGGCTTTCGCTGCTGAGTTCCTTGCGGTAGCTGAGCTTGACCCCGCCCCGAACCTGAAATAGTGACATGGCAGTGTCCTTTCAACCGGCTGCGACTGGCTGCTTGGTGGCTGGCTTGGGCCAGTGCCAGGTGGCCAGCGTGGTTTTCACCGGCATCATCACAATCGCATCGGTCGGGCATTCGGCGACACACAGGCCGCAGGCGTAGCAGGCCTCGGGCAGCACCGTGTGCATTTGCTTGGCGGCACCGACAATCGCATCCGAGCCACACTTGCGGATGCAGCGGGTGCAGCCAATGCAGCGCGCTTCATCAACCCGTGCCACCAGCGGCAGTGCAGCGTCTGCGCCATCCGTGGTCAGCTTGACACCCAGCAACTCTGCCACCCGCTGTGCGGTGGAGACACCGCCGGGCGGGCAAATGTTGGGCGTGGCGCGTCCATCAACCATGGCTGCCGCCGCCTGCTTGCAGCCGGCATAACCGCATTGGGCACAGTTGGAGCCGGGCAACAGCGCGGCAACGGCATCGGCCCGGTCATCCGCCGGGGTGGACAAATAGCGTGCCGCCACGCCCAGCACCACACCCAGGCCGGTGCCCAGCAAGCCAATCGCCGCCACCGCTTGCGCGGCCTGCGTCATCATGTTCGCATCCATCAGTGTCCTCCCAGTCCAGCAAAACCCAAAAACGCCAGTGACAAAATGCCGGCGGTGATAAAGCCAATTGGCGCGCCCTCGAAAGCCTTGGGCACATCGGCCAAGGCCAGCCGCTCGCGCAGGCCGGCAAAAATCACCAGCACCAACGCAAAACCGGCTGCCGTACCAAAGCCGCGCAACAGGCTGGTGCCAAACCCATAGCCACCCTGGATCGTCAACAGGGCAACACCCAGCACCGCGCAGTTGGTGGTGATCAGCGGCAGATAGACCCCCAGCGCCTCGTACAGCGGCGGCGATATGCGGCGGATCACCATCTCGGTGAACTGCACCACGGCGGCAATCACCAGAATAAAGGTCATGGTGCGCAGGAACGACAGGTCCAGCGGGGCCAGCAGCAGTGCTTCGGCGACCCAGACAAAGCCGGTGGACAGGGTCAGCACAAAGGTGGTGGCCAGCCCCATGCCGATGGCGGTGTCAATCCGGGATGATGTGCCCATGAACGGGCACAAGCCCAAAAACTTGGCCAGCACCACGTTGTTGACAATCGCGGTGCTGAGCAGCACGAGCAGGAAATCTTGCATCATTGGCTCCTTTGGTGAACCACCGGAATGGCGATTGGGCGCGGCGCACCGGGTGCTGTGCCGGGGGGGCCACATGACGACCCTGCTGTGGCCACCGCACGCCCCAGCACCAGCGGCACCAGCGCATTGCGCCAGCGCCGTGCCAGCAAACGTGCCAGCAGCACACCGGCCAGCAGACCCAACAGCGCGGCAGCGATGGCTGCGACATCGCCGGCATCCTGCAGGGCAGCGGTGGCCAGCAGCATCGTGACCAAGGGCAGTGCATAAGCGGTCAGCGATGCGCGGGTCAGTGCATCGCGATCCACCCCAATGCGCACCACGTCGCCCAGGGCCAATGGTGTTTGGCCCGGACCCAGTGTGCGCGGCGTGCGCCAACTGGCTGCCGGCTTGGTGCTGCCACTGCCGCAGGCGCTGCGGGTGGCGCAACTGCCGCAGGCTGCCTGCTGCTCGGCCGCCAGCCATACCTCGGAGTCGTCAACCGCAACCACGCGGGCCAGACCTTCAACCAGGCGGTCATTGGGGTCTTGCAGCGTGTTCATGACAGTTCGCTCACCAAGCCTGCGTCGTTGATGCAAATGGCGCGGCAACCCGGCTGGGTGCGCAGCAGGGCCAGACGGGCCGACACATCGCTGTCTGAAATCAGTGCCAGCGTGGTCGATAGCGCATCTGCCTGGGTGGCGGTGGCGGCCACCACGGTGACGCTTTCAAAAGCCGGTGCCGTGCGTCCGGTATGCGGGTTGATCAGGTGGGTGTAGAGGCCAGCCGCATCCAGCAACGTGCCATAGCCGCCCGAGGTGGCCACCGCCTGATCGAGCACCGACAGTGTGTGTAGCGCCCGACCGGGCTGGCGCGGGTCGGCCAGGCCGATTTGCCAGGCCGAACCATCCGGCTTGGCGGCAATGGCACGCGGCTCGCCCATATCGACCAGCATCTGGCTGAAGCCGTAAGCGCGCAGCACCTCGCTGCAGCGGTCGGTAATAAAGCCCTGCGCAATGCCGTTGAGCGAAAGGCCCATGCCAGGGCGGACCAGCGTGACATCCGGGCCGGCCAGCTGCACAGCGCGCCAATCGACCAGGGCACGCGCCCGCTCCACCAGCGCGGCGGCGGGTGGCTGGCTATGGCCACCGACTACAAAGTGCTCAAAGTACAGGCTCCAGAGTGGTCCAATGCTGGGGTCAAACACGCCGCCAGAGCGTGCCGCCATGTCCAGTGCCTGGTGCAGCAGTGTCACGAATTCTGCGGGCGCATTGTTGATGCGGCCTGCGTGGTTGAGCCGGGAGATCACCGAGTCGGCACGAAACAGGCTAAACATGGCTTCCAGCCGCTCAAGCTCGGCCAGCGTCGCTGTCAGAGCGGCTTGCGCCCCCGCCGTGTCGCCGCCATGGTGAAGAATCAGGGATGCAGGCGCACCCAGCGCCATGCCCTGCCAGCGTAGCGGCGCGGCCTGGGCAGTTTGCGACATGCGCCAGGCCGCCAGCGGCAACACGGCAGCCAGCAGCAACAGCCGGCGGCGACCGACGGTGCGCGCCTGGGGCACCTCGGTCGCCCCAAGAGACTCGGACGAGTGGGCAGAATAGTTGGGTATCACGCGGCCATCCTTTCAGGCCACAGCGCGGTGTGGCAGGGAAGCCTTGAGGCTGTCGAGCGTCACATGCTGGCGGCCATCGACATCCTGAAACACCTTGAACACTTTTTCCTGCGCCGGAGTCGATGTGACAAAGTCGGCGTAAGCCTTGACCAGTTGCTCGCGGTACTGGATAAACAGCCCAAGCTCATCGGTCTGCTCCATCAGGTTCTGCTGGCGCAGGTACTGAAAGAACCGTTTCAGGATGTGCAGGCGGCTGACATTGATCACCTGCTGGTCAAACGGCACGCCAAAGTAATGCAGGAAATCCTCGGCCGAGGACAGGGCTTTGAGCTGTTGAAGAAAGTTTTCCATGGGGTTTACTCCAGGCTTGAGGTTTGAAGAGGGGATGGCATCCAGAGCGACTCCAGCAAAAAATTGCGCAGCTCGTCTGGCGAGGCTTCCTGCTTGACGCGCATGGCGTGGCTGCGGATGCGTGACAGCAAGCGTGCAGTGAGTGCCTCGTCGTCGAGCACCACGCCCAGCAAGCTGTAGGCCTGGCGCACCGCCTGGGATCCAGAATGCTTGCCCAGCACGGTGCGGCGCTGGCGACCCAATTCGGACGGGTCAAAACTCTCGTAGGTTGCAGCGTTTTTCAGCAGGCCGTCAATGTGAATGCCGGACTCGTGGGTGAACACTGCCTCGCCGACAATGCTTTTGTTGACAGCTACCAAGCGACCCGAAGCGCGCGCCACCAGACGCGAGATCGGCACCAGCGCCTGCGTATCAACCCCGGTGTCGGCCTGGTGCAGGTGGCGCACTCCCATCACCACTTCTTCCAGTGCCGCGTTGCCGGCGCGCTCGCCCAGACCGTTGACGGTGGTGTTGGCGTGGGTCGCACCGGCGCGCAGGGCCGCCAGCGTGTTGGCAGTAGCCAGACCGAGATCGTTGTGGGCGTGGATTTCGATCTCGATATCGACCGCATCGCGCAGCCGCGCCACTGCGTCATAAGTGGTGAACGGATCGAGCACGCCAAGGGTGTCGGCAAAGCGGATGCGGCTGGCACCGCAGGCCTGGCCACGCCTGGCCACCAGCGCCAGAAAACCGGCATCAGCGCGCGAAGCATCTTCAGCACCGAATGAAATTTTGCGGCCACTGGCCACCGCTTGTTCAATCACCCGGCTGACTTGCGTTAGCACCCATTGACGCGACTGGCGCAGCTTGTGCTGCAGGTGAATGTCAGACACCGGAATCGACAGGTGAATAATGTCGGCCTGGCAGCGCAGCGCACTGGCCAGGTCGGCCTCGGTCAGGCGGCCCCAGACCATCAGGGCAGCGGGCAGGCCCAGGCCGGCGATGGTGTTGATGCAGTCGATCTCTTCTTCGCCCATGGCAGGGATGCCGATCTCCATCTCCGGAACCCCGGCGGCTGCCAGTGCGCAGGCAATGGCGCACTTTTCATCGACCGTGAAAGCCACGCCGGCAGTTTGCTCGCCGTCGCGCAGGGTGGTGTCGTTGATGATGAGCGGATGTGGCATGGTGTGGCTTCCTTTGCAGCTCTTCATTGCAAGGTACATGCCATCCGTTTTTGCGACGTTTTCGCCTGCCAGCAGGCTGGACAGGACCGTTTTGTCGGGCTTGATGGCAACACTGGCGCGTGGAGGCCAACGGCGCTTGTCGGAAATGTGCCGTTTCGCACAGACCGCCGCCCGCCGCCCGCCGCGTTTGGCCCAGGCGCTGATTTGCCAACCCATGGGCACCTGCCGGACTACGCCGCAAGACAGGTAAAAACGCTATTTAATACATAGCTGCCAGCGCTTTATCCATAAGGGCTAGAGGCCATTTTTGCATGTTTACCGCCCAATATTCCATCCCGACCTGCCAACCACCTTTCGCGGTGGTTTTTTTATGCCTGAAACTTGCCTTGCTCGACCGCCTGGCGCAGCAGGGCATTGACCCGCGTTTGCCAGCCCTTGCCACTGGCACGCAATGCAGCGGCAATGTCAGGGTCAACTCGAATAGAGAGCATGGGGCGCACCACGGTAGCGGCTGGCCTGCCAACGCGCCGACGCATCTGGGCGAACTCGGCATCACTGGCCTCGTGGGTGTCAGGGTCAGCGGCAATGCCTGAGCGGATGCGGGCATCATCTTCGTCGCTGGGCAAATCGAAAACCCGCCCAGATTTAGATGTAATTTGCAACATAGTTTCGTGCCTCTTTTTTGGTCGCTTCGCGCAGACTGATCACGCGCATCAGGTCATCGTCACGCTCCACAAACACTACGCAAAATATATTGCTGCCAATGGGGGCATAGCCCACCATGCGCAGCTCGTCAGATCAGCCGCCGCAGCCAGTGACAGACCGTGATTTTTACGGTTCAGCACATCTTTGGCTGGGTCGAAGTCGATTTGCATGATGTTCATTGTCTTGACATAAAAAATTTAAGTCAATACAAAATTGCCAGCATGATCCAAAGGTTTCCCCTTGGTTTGAAAAAAAGTCTGTTGTAGCCGAGCTGTCGCTGCCGCACCCTGACGGCTGATGCTCAGGCCAGGCTGTCCATGCGGCGACCGGCCAGCGCCTGGCTGATCGAGGCGTTCATGCGCCGGGCCGCAAATTCGTCAGTCACAGCACTGAGCGCGGCAGCGGCAGCGCGCAGGGCTGCCAGCGGGGCATCGGTTTCGAGCATGTCGCCGACTTTGAACATGGCCTGGTGGATGCGGTTGGCCGACAGGGTGCGGGCGATCAAGGCAGCGCCGAGTTCGGCAAACTGGCTGCGCGACAGAATGGCTTGCTGCGCTGCGCCATCGGCACCGATCAAGGACAGGGCCGCTGATGCATGACTGGAAAGCGTCTCTTTGGCCTGGCGGGCTGCCGCCTTTTTGGGTCTTTCAATCGATGAATGTGCGCCAACCCGATGTCCGTTAAATCCGTAATAATTACGGGTATGGCTAAACCGATACCTTTGCCGATCAATGATGCGAACATGCTCAGCATCATTCGCAAACTGGCCCAAGACACCGGCAATGTGTTTATTGAGCCGCACGCCAAACAGCGCATGCGTGAGCGCTGCATCACGCCGACTCAGGTGTATGCCTGCTTGTGAAAGGGTGTGATTGACGAGCCTGCGCACGAGAATATCCGGGGCAACTGGAAATGCACTTTGCGCCACCAGCACGCAGGCGACATGGTGCGTCTGGCGGCTGCCATTGAAAAAGATGATGCAGGCGACTGGATTGCCGTTGTTACCGTGTTTTAAGGAGTAATTTACATGTACCACTACACAGAATCAGGGCTGCAAAACGTGTGGCTGACCAACGGTTACAAGACTCGCCAGACCGAAGGTGGGGTGGCGGTGGCGATCGTTGATGCCGAAGGACTGCATCAAGCCATCGGTCGGCACATTGCCGCAAAAGGCCGCATGACGAAAGAAGAGTTTCGATTTTTACGCAAAGAGCTAGACCTGTCTCAAAGCCGCTTTGCAGCCTGGACTGGCATGAGCGTGGATATGGTGTCCAAGTGGGAGCGCCTTGGCCGTGTCCCAAAAATGGCGTGCCGCTTCATTCAGGGAATCTATCTCGAAAAGATGGATGGCAATGTGAAGATGACAGAAATGCTGGAGCGACTGGCAGACCTTGACAGGGAGGATGACGGTCGCTTGGTATTTGAAGATACCAGCTTTGGATGGAAAGAGGCGGCGTAAAAAAACCGCTCTATGCTGTTGGGGCAGCGTCTGGCGCAGCGATCGGACGTTCGGACTTGCCTTCAGCGTCTTGGTCATTGGCAATCTGATACGGATGAAACTTGTCGTCCGGCATGGCTTGTAGTCGTCAGCACTAGCAGCATCTGTTGGATGTCCTCCTGGCTCAACTCGTTGTCACTGAAGACCACCACGCCGATGCTGGCGGTGCAGTGGTGCTGCACCGTGGTGGCGCTGCTGCCCTGATAAATCGGTGGCGCTACCGGTGGTGACACGGAATGACCGCTTGATTATGTGTCAAATGTGCCTCTAGCCCTTATGGGAATTGCGCAAGCAGCTATTTAATATATAGCATTTTGTTGTACCAGGCTGTCCATGGTTTTGCCGGTCAGTGCCTGGCTGATCGAGGCGTTCATGCGCCGGGCCGCAAACTCGTCGGTCACGGCACCGAGCGCGGCAGCGGCTGTGCGCAGGGCTGCCAGCGGGGCATCGGTTTCGAGCATGTCGCCGACTTTGAACATGGCCTGGTGGATGCGGTTGACTTCCGGTTGCGACAGCAAGGCGGCATCGGCGTGCAAGGCGGCTTCGGTGGCATCGAGCATGCGCCGCGCATCGACCTGTGCCTCGCGCAGCGAGCGAAGCAGCAGGTCTTCTTTGGAACACCCGATGGCTTCGGCCAGCATTGCCGATATCTGGCTGTCGGCTAAGCCATAGGTGGGCTTGACCTCGATATGCGCCTGGATGCCGCTGACTTGTTCACGCGCGGTGACCGACAGCAAGCCGTCGGCATCAATCTGGAAACTGACCCGGATATGAACTGAACCGGCCACCGCTGGCGGTATGCCGCGCAGTTCAAAACGCGCCAGCGACCGGCAGTGGGCCACGGTTTCGCGCTCGCCTTGCACAATGTGCAGCGACATGGCGGTCTGGCCATCCTTGAACGTGGTGAATTCCTGCGCACGGGCAATCGGCAAAGTGGCATTGCGCGGGATGATTTTCTCGACCAGCCCGCCCATGGTCTCAAGCCCGAGCGACAGCGGGCACACGTCCAGCAGCAGCCATTCATCATCACCACTGCCGTTGCCTGCCAGCACATTGGCTTGCAAGGCAGCACCGATGGCGACCACTTGATCCGGGTCGATATCGGCTAGCGGCTCGCGCCCGAAAAAGCCACGCACCGCATCGCGCGCCACTGGCATGCGGGTCGAGCCGCCTACCAGCACCACGCCGGTGATGTCTTCCTGGGTCAGTTTGGCATCGCGCAGTGCACGCCGGGTGGCCGACAGGGTGCGGGCGATCAAGGCAGCGCCGAGTTCGGCAAACTGGCTGCGTGACAGGATGGCTTGCTGCGCTGCACCATCGGCACCGATCAAGGACAGTGCCGCTGATGCATGGCTGGAAAGTGTCTCTTTGGCCTGGCGGGCTGCCGCCAGCAGGCTGCGCTGGGTGCCCGGCGGCAAGGCCGCCAGACCCTGGATGCCATGCTGCGCGCAAAACCACTCGGCCGTTGCATGGTCAAAATCATCGCCGCCCAGGGCCGAGTCGCCGCCGGTGGCCAGCACCTCGAACACGCCTTTGGTCAGGCGCAGGATCGAGATGTCAAAGGTGCCGCCGCCCAAGTCATAAATGGCAAAGATGCCTTCGGCGGCTTTATCCAGTCCGTAGGCAATGGCGGCAGCGGTTGGCTCGTTGAGCAGGCGCAACACCGACAAGCCGGCCAGCCGGGCAGCATCTTTGGTGGCCTGGCGCTGCGCATCGTCAAAATAGGCCGGCACGGTGATCACCACACCGGCTAGCGGGCCGCCCAGCGCGGCTTCGGCCCGCTCGCGCAGGGCGGTCAAGATCTCGGCAGACACCTGCACTGGCGAACGCTCGCCCGCCACCGTGCCGATGCCGACCATGCCGGGCGCATCGACAAAGCGGTAGGGCAAGCTGGTGGCCTGCTGCAAATCGGACAGGCTGCGGCCCATGAAACGCTTGACCGAGACGATGGTGTTTTGCGGGTCCTCGGTCTGGCTGTCTTGTGCCTCGCGCCCGACCACAATGCCATTGCCTGGCAGATAGCGCACCACCGAGGGCAGCAGCAAGCTGCCATCCAGGTCGGGCAGCGTGCGTGCCACGGCGCTTTGCACCGTGGCGATCAGTGAATTGGTGGTGCCCAGGTCAATGCCCGCCGCCAACTGGTGCTGGTGCGGTGCGGCGCTTTGGCCGGGTTCGGCGATTTGCAGCAATGCCATCTGGCGGATTCTCCGGGCTGGAGCGGTCAGACCGCGAAGCTCTCGCCGCAGCCGCAATTGGCTGTGGCATTCGGGTTGATGAATTTAAAGCCTTCGTTCAGGCCTTCACGCACAAAATCAAGCTCGGTGCCCGCCAGCATCCCCAAGCTGCGCGGATCCACAATCACCTTGACCCCGTGGGTCTCGAAGCATTCGTCGTCTGCATTGGTGGCATCGACAAATTCAAGCGCATAGGCAAAGCCGTTACAGCCGCTGGTTTTGACGGCCAGGCGCAAGCCAATGCCGTTGCCGCGCCGGGCCAGCGATTTAGCGACATGGCGGGCAGCGGCAGGGGTTAGTGAAACACTCATGGCAAACCTCCTCAGACTGAAAATGAACTGCCGCAACCACAAGTGGTCTGGGCATTGGGGTTATGAATCACGAAGCGCGAGCCTTCCAGCCCATCCTCAAAGTCCACCCTGGCACCGGCGACGTATTGCAGGCTCATGGCATCGACCACCAGTGACACGCCCATCGTCACGATTTGGGTGTCGTCTTCGGCGACGGCCTCGTCAAAGGCAAAGCCGTAAGAAAAACCCGAACAGCCACCGCCCGATACAAACAGGCGCAGCTTGAGGCCGGGGTTGCCCTCTTCGACAATCAAATCGGCCACTTTGGCGGCTGCCTGCGTGGTGAATTCGAGCATGACGGGCATGGCCGGTACAAAGTCAGGCGCCATGAGGGTCGAATTTGTCAATGCAGCATTCATCGTGATTCTTTCTTGGGTGTGTATGACAGCGGAGCTGATCGGGGAGGGCGACCGAACGGCGGCGGTTTAGCCGGTGCTGGAGGCGCAGGCAATCTGCTCGGACACCAGCGTGGCTGCACCTGCCGGATGACGCGAGCGAAAGTCGGCCACCGCTGCCTTGATGGCATCCTCGGCCAGAATCGAGCAATGAATTTTGACTGGCGGCAGCGCCAGTTCTTCGGAAATGTCGGCGTTCTTGATGGCCAGCGCCTCGTCGAGCGTGCGACCGCGCACCCATTCGGTGACCAAAGAGCTTGACGCAATCGCCGAGCCGCAGCCATAAGTCTTGAATTTGGCATCCTCGATCACCCCCTGGGCGTTGACGCGAATCTGCAAACGCATCACGTCGCCGCAGGCGGGTGCCCCCACCATGCCGGTGCCGACACTGTCGTCGCCCGCCGCAAAGGCCCCCACATTGCGCGGGTTTTCATAGTGGTCAACCACCTTTTCGCTGTATGCCATCAGTTTTTCTCCGGTAGGCTGATAAAAAAAGAGGAAAGACGTTCAGTGTTCAAAAAACACACAGATCGCACTGAATCAACACCGGCTTGCACCATCTTTGCCGTCGTGCATCCGCATATCTCCTTGCTGCAATTTCAGTGCCACGCCAATTCACCCGGATTTCCGTGCCGGTTGGGCCTGCTTGTGTGGCGTTTGTCAGTGCGCCGTGCCAGTTGCCGCAGATGGCTTGTGCTGTTTGTCGCAAACAGTTCCGTGAAATGCTGCAATGCAGCAATTTTCTTGCTTTTTGGTGCGATTCTTGCATGTAGCAAGACGGCAGCACGATGCATCATCACCGTGCGCCAACAACAACTGGAGCCATGATGGTGAACCCACAAGCAATTGAAGTGCGGCGTGAGCTGGTTGCGATTTACGAAGTTAGCAAGACATTGGCCAGTTCACTCGATATCGCGAAGACTTTCCGCGAAGCGATGAATTACCTGGTTCACGCCTTTGACTGGCGGCGTGCATTTGTGCTGCTGCCTGAACCTGGCGCGTCCTTGCGCGGGCTGTGCGCAGTCGGCATGACGCGCGAAGAGCAGCAGCGGCTGCACTACCAGTCGGGCGAGGGCATTGTCGGGCGCGTGTTTGCCAATGGCATCCAGTTGATGGTGCCCGATGTCCGCAGCGAGCCGCTGTTTTTGAACCGCACCAGGGGTCTTGACCACTTGCCCGATGTTCCGGTGTCGATGCTCTTTACCCCGATCAGCGCCGAGCGCCGGATTGTCGGCCTGCTGGTGATTGACTGCATCAACCCGAACGAGCATCGCTCGTTCTCGAACGATTTGCAGTTGCTCAAGATGGTCGCCACCCTGATGGGGCAGGCCCTGCTGCTGCACCGCCATGTCAGCGATGTGCATGTCAGTTTGCAAGACGAAGTGCGGCGCATGCGCAAGGTGCTCAAGCCGGCCCGGCAGATTGAGCATGTGGTCGGGGTGTCGAAACCGATGCAGGCGGTGTTTGACCAGGTTCACAAGGTGGCCCCGGCACGCACCACAGTGCTGCTGCGCGGCGAGAGCGGCACCGGAAAAGAGGTGATTGCGCGCGCCGTCCACAACCTGTCGCCGCGCAAGAACCAGGCTTTTGTGCGGGTGAATTGCGCAGCACTGACCGAGTCGCTGCTGGAAAGCGAACTGTTTGGCCACGAAAAAGGGGCTTTTACCGGTGCCCAGGGCCAGCGCAAGGGGCGCTTTGAGCTGTCGCACGGCGGCACGCTGTTTCTGGATGAAATTGGCGACATCTCGGCCGCCTTTCAGGCCAAGCTGCTGCGGGTGCTGCAAGAGCGCGAGTTCGAGCGGGTCGGCGGCTCCACGGTCGTCAAGGTCGATGTGCGGCTGATTCTGGCCACCAACCGCAATCTGGAGCGCATGGTGCAGGCCGGCGAGTTTCGCGCTGATTTGTACTACCGCATCAATGTCGTCAGCATCCAGTTGCCGCCGCTGCGCGAGCGGCGTGAAGACATTCCGGTGATGGCGCAGCATTTTCTGGACAAATTCAACGCCGAAAACGCCCGCAACACGCAGATCAGCCCGGCCGCCATGCGGGTGCTGGCCAGTTGCTACTGGCCCGGCAATGTGCGCGAACTGGAAAACTGCATCGAGCGCACCGCCACCATGGCGCATGGCGATGTCATTGTCGATTTTGATTTTCCGTGCCAGGGCAACCACTGTCTGACGCAGGTGCTGCACCACATGGATCGGGTCGATGCGGTCAACCCGCAGCGCCTGGCCGACATTCCGGTGCTGGAAGTGCCGATGAATCCGCTGCCCGCTGGCAACCCCGCGCCGCCGACAGCGGTGGCAGGCGATGCTGCGCCGGATGATGCAGCGCTGGGCGATGATGCTGCAGCCATTGATGACGACGAGCCATTGCCAGCGGGCGACGGTAAACCTGAAGGCGAACGCGAACGTCTGATCTGGGCTATGGAGCGCTGCGGCTGGGTGCAGGCCAAGGCAGCTCGCCTGCTCAAAATTTCGCCACGGCAGATGGGCTACGCGCTGCAAAAATACGCCATAGAAGTCAGGAAGTTCTAAAACGCCTGGCAGGCAACTGGCTGGGTTGCAGGGCACCGGCTCCAGCGCTGCTTGTCAGCAGCCGCATTTCGCTTCGCTTGCCTGCAGGCTTGGAGACCCAGATTGTTGATATGGGTTTGCGCACGGGTTTGACCAAATCAGCCGTGATCCTTCGCAATTTTGGTCAAGGCTTTGAGCACTTTCAAAAGTTTGCATAGAAAAAGGCCTGTAGCCCACGTCCTTAAAGCATAGTAAGCTATTTTATTGATAGTATTTGGTACGCCAATGGTGCGGCGACTGACCGGGCTATGATGCCACCCATGCCCCAAAATCCCATCAACCCAGACGCTGCCGACAGCCCGGCCACCGCTGCCTTTATCGAGCGCTGGCGTGGTGTCAGTGCCAGCGAACTGTCCACCGCGCAGAGCTTTGTCATCAGCTTGTGCGACTGGCTGGGGGTAGCGTCGCCGCACGCCACGCCCGCGCAGGATTACCTGTTTGAGCGTCCGGTCACCTTTTTGCATGGCAACGGCAGCATCAGCGCCGGGCGCATCGACTGCTACAAGCGCGGCCACTTTGTGCTGGAGGCGAAAAAGCTCAAGGCCGGTGCCCACACCAAAGGTTTTGACGACAGCCTGCTGCGCGCCCGCAGCCAGGGCGAAGGCTATGCTCGCGCTTTGCCCGCGTCAGAAGGCCGACCACCCTTTGTGCTGGTGGTCGATGTCGGCACGGTGATCGAGGTTTATGCCGAATTCAGTCGCAGTGGTGGCACCTACACGCCATTCCCCGACCCGCGCAGCCACCGGATTTTGCTGGCTGACCTGGCTCGCCCCGAGATTCGCCAGCGGCTGCGCATGATCTGGACCGACCCCGATCGCCTGAATCCGGCACGCATCAGCGCCGAGGTCACGCGCGATGTGGCCGCGCTGCTGGCAGCATTGGCCAATTCGCTTGAAACTGACCCGGCAACGGTGGCCAACCTGATGCCAGCGGCAAAACCAGCGCCAGCGTCCCAATCAATACCGGCAGTCCAACCGGCCAGCACCTCACCTGCCGCCATTCCCGCGCAGGCGGGAATCCAGACAACAGCACATGCCCGTCTGCCAGAAAATGAAGAAAATAAGCCTCTAGCCCTTACCCCACCTGCGCAAGTAGCTCCCGAAAAAGTAGCGTCTTTCCTGACCCGCTGTCTGTTCTCGATGTTTGCCGAAGACATCGAGCTGCTGCCCAAAGGTGCCTTTCTGGGCCTGCTCAAGAGCTACCGCGACGACCCGGTCACCTTGCAGCACATGCTGCGCATCCTGTGGGCCGACATGGACACCAGCGGTTTTTCGGCCGCGCTGGCCAGGCCGGTGCTGCATTTCAACGGCAAATTGTTCAAGCAGCCCAACGCCGACGGCTACAGCCTGCTATTGAAGGCAAAGCAAATTGACCTGCTGATCCAGGCTGCGCAAGCCAACTGGCGCGAGGTCGAGCCGGCCATTTTCGGCACCCTGCTGGAGCGCGCCCTGAACCCGACCGAGCGCCATGCGCTGGGTGCCCACTACACGCCACGCGCCTACGTCGAGCGGCTGGTCTGGCCGACCGTCATCGCGCCACTGCGTGCCGACTGGGCCAACGCGCAGGCGGCAGCGCTGGTGCTGGCGCATGAATCGGCCGCACTGGACGGCAAGGCGCAAGCAGTCAAACTGATGGAGGCCCGCGCCGAGGTGAAAAAATTCCATCACCAACTGTGCAGCATCCGGGTGCTGGATCCGGCCTGCGGCAGTGGCAATTTTTTGTACGTCACGCTCGAACACCTCAAGCGCCTCGAAGGCGAAGTCATCAACCAGCTCGAAGCCCTCGGCCAGACGCAAGACCAGCTCGGCTTTGAAGGCGAAACCGTCACCTTGCAACAGTTGCGCGGCATTGAACTCAACAGCCGTGCGGCGGCGCTGGCCGAACTGGTGCTGTGGATTGGCTGGCTACAGTGGCACATCCGCACGCGCGGTCTGGGCAGCGTGGCGGCACCGGTCATCCACGACTACGGCAACATTGAATGCCGCGATGCCGTATTGGCCTACGACCGGCTGGAACTGGCGTGTGATGCAACCGGCCAGCCGATCACCCGCTGGGACGGTCAAAGCTTCAAAACGCACCCGGCTACCGGCGAGACCGTGCCCGACGAAGCCGCGCAGATGCCCCAATGGGTCTATCTGAACCCACGTCAGGCGCTGTGGCCGACAGCCGATTTTGTGGTGGGGAATCCACCGTATCTCGGTGCCCGAACCGTTCGTCTGGCATTGGGCAGTGGTTATCTGGATGCCTTGCGAGCAACGTACACCAATGTGCCAAGCAATGCCGACTATGTGATGTATTGGTGGGATCGCGCTGCCAGGCTGGTGGCCACAGGTCAAGCCAGGCGCTTCGGACTGATTACCACCAACAGCTTGCGTCAAAGCTTCAATCGCGCCGTACTCGAAAACCACATGGGTGAATCATTGAGCCTGGCGTTTGTGATGCCGGATCATCCGTGGGTTGACAGTGCGGATGGTGCTGACGTGCGGGTTGCGTTATCGGTGGCACAGCGGGGCAGCGGGTCTGGACGACTTTTCACCGTGGTGCGCGAAAACCCCGTGCGAGATGGTGAGGTCGCCATTGAACTGCGGGAACAGGCCGGCATCATTTCGCCTGGGTTGACGATAGACATCGACGTAGCAGCCGCACCGTCGCTACGCGCCAACGACGGCATGAGCTGTGTCGGGTATCAGTTGACCGGCAAGGGCTTCGTCGTCGATGAGAATCGGGCCGGCGATCTGGACCCGGCCTTTGGCACACCGGACGCGCGCATCCGGCCCCTGCTGAGCGGACGCGACATCACGCAGGCAAGCCGAAACCTGTTTGCGATTGATCTGTACGGACTCGACGAACGGGAAGTTCGCAGCCAGTTCCCGGCCATCTACCAATGGGTGAGAGATCGGGTCAAAGGGGAGCGCGATCTAAACGCAGATAGTGCCAGCAACCAGCACTGGTGGTTATTTGCCCGCCCGCGTGCTGAGTTTCGGACAGCGCTCAATGCTTACGCCCGCGTCATCACAACATCGCTGACTGCCAAACATCGCGTTTTTGTTTTCGCGTCGGCGCAAACGATATGCGACAGCACAACCGTCATGTTTGCACTGCCGGACGCATTCCACCTTGGGGTACTTTCCAGCCATCTGCATGTGACCTGGTCATTGGCATCGAACAACCGGCTCGGTGTGGGCAACGATCCGAGGTACATCAAGACCGTGTGCTTCGAGAACTTTCCTTTCCCCGACGCAGACACCGGCCTGACCACGGAACTGCGCCAGACCATCGCCCACCTCGCAGAGCAAATCGACAGCCACCGCAAGCGGGTATTAGGCTTTGTGCTATCAAAACCGCTGCAAAACCAGGCAAACTGGGCTGTTCCTGCCAGCCTGCCAACAGCGCACCACGAACCGCCGCGTACAGGGGAACCCGACCCCGGCCCCCGTCAGGCACAGCCTACCGAACCGGCAAAACCCGCCAAAGCCAGCAAAAACCTGACGCTGACCGGCCTCTACAACATCCTCGACAAACTGCGCCAAAACCAGCCGCTAACGCCGCCAGAGAAGGTGTTGCACGAACAGGGCCTGGTCAGCCTGCTGCGCACCCTGCACGACGAACTCGATGCGGCTGTGCTGCAAGCCTACGGCTGGCGCGATTTAAACCCGGTGCCCTGGGGCAACGAGTCAGCCAGGCAAGCCTGGACTGACACCCTGCTAACCCGGCTGGCAGCACTGAACGCGCAACGCACCGCCGAAGAACAACAAGGTCAGATCCGCTGGTTGCGCCCGGCCTTTCAAGACCCGGTGCAGCGCCAGCAGCAAACTGAAATGCTATTGAATAAAGAGCTATATGCGCAGATACAGCAAGGGCTAGAGGCCGATTTGGCATATAAAACAGCGGAAAACCCGGCCCACATCGGCGATGGCGCTGCCAGCGCCACCCGCAGCGACAAAAACGGCAGCAGCGCCTCCCCGCAACCCTGGCCCGCCACGCTGCCAGAACAAGTCAAAGCGGTAGCGCAACTGCTGGCCAGCGCCCCATGGCCGCTGACGCAAGCGCAAATAGAGGCTGCATTCAAAGGACGCAGTGGCTGGAAAAAAACCCTGCCGACCCTGCTTGAAACTCTGGTCGTATTGGGCCGGGCGCAACACCGTGATGAAGCTGGCAGCGCCGCCTGGGGTCGGGCTTGAGCTGTGGCCTGAGCGGCCCAACGCTTGAATCCTGCAAAAGGACTGGATTCTTTGCCTGCGCGGCAATGACGAAAGGAAAGCTATTGTCGAATATCTCCGAAAAATTATCAGTTTCTGACCCGATAACTTAAACTGATCAGATCATCTGGTCAGATAAAGTACCCACCATGCAAACCACACAAGATCAGCCCCTGACACCCGCCTGGCAGCTTCAGGATGCCAAATCGCAATTCAGCACCTTGGTAGAACTGGCCCTGCGCGGCGTACCACAACACGTTACACGCCGAGGCAAGCAGGCCGTGGTGGTGCTGTCCGAACAGGATTTTTCGGCCTTGCAACGCAGTGCCGCCGACCCGGCGGGCAAGCCGGCTAGCTTGATCGACCACTTGCTGGCTATTCCCAAAATGCCGATCCATGACCCGAACGATTTGACCGATATCAATGACCTCGAACTGCAGCCACGCGACGTGGATTTTTCATGATTCTGCTCGATACGGTGGTTTTATCCGAACTGCGCAAGGCCCGACCCAATCCGGCGGTGCTGGCCTATTTGCAGGGCCAGACCGCCGGGACGATATTTTTAAGCGCGTTGACGCTGGGTGAAATTGAGGCCGGCATAGAGCGTCAGCGCCGCCCAAACCCGGTGTTTGCCGCTGAGCTGGAACAGTGGCTGACTGTGCTGGAGCTGCAATTTGCCAGTTGCATCCTGCCCGTGACCCCAATGGCACTGACTTAAGCGCAATTGCTTGCCAAATTTTCCCGTTCGCCCTGAGCTTGTCGAAGGGCAATGAAGGCTTCGACAAGCTCAGCCCGAACGGAAACCTCCTTAAGTCAGTGCCATTGGCCCGTGACCCCTTTGATTGCCAAACTATGGGGGCGTTTGTGCGTTCAGACCGGCAACAAGGCAATAGACAACCTGATCGCTGCCACCGCCCTGTGCCACAACCTGACGGTGGTGACGCGCAACGTCAAACATTTCCAGCCGACAGGCGTGCAGGTGTTTGACCCGTTCAGCTTGAACTGACCAAAAAAACGAGTCACCATGACCGAAGACATTCGCTGGAAGCAGCGTTTCAGCAACTATCTGAGAGCCTTGCAAACACTGGTCGAAGCGGTAGCGCTGGCCGGGCAACGACCGCTTTCCAGGCTGGAGCAGCAAGGCCTGATTCAGGGCTTTGAATTCACCCATGAACTGGCCTGGAATGTGCTCAAAGACTATCTCGAAGAGCAGGGCTTTGTGGGACTGATTGGCTCCAGAAATGCCACCCGTCAGGCTTTCAAAGATGCCCTCATTCAGGATGGCGAAGCCTGGATGGACATGATCCGGGCGCGCCATCTGACATTGCACACCTACAACACCGACATTGCAGACAGTATCGCAAGCGACATCCTGACGCGCTTTTATCCCGCCTTCGCCGCCCTGGTGGCCACCTTTGCGGCACTCAGTGCCCAAACCAATCCCGACGCATGAAAAAATACGGACTGCCCGAGCGCACGGTTGCACAAATCTGCACGGTGCTGGCACAGTTTCCCCGAGGTGGACCGGGCGCTGCTGTACGGGTCGCGTGCCAAGGGCAATTACAAACCCGGTTCCGATATCGACCTGACCCTGCAAGGTTCAGGCCTCACGCCCCGGCTGTGCGCTGGCGCGGCTCAAATGTTGTTGCAGTTAGTCGAACCAGTGCTGACAGGAGAACGAAACCGGATTCAGGCGATTGGCAAACCAGCCTATTGGCCACCAATCGGGTTTTGGATTGGAGATGCTCATGCCGGTCTCGGGATTGTTGATCAGCACTTCGGCGCTGTTTCCAGACCCGCGAACGCCATAGAGCACCACAATATGCTTATGGCCCTTGGCATAAGTCCCGGAAACCCAGATTGGCCCATAGCTTTGCAGTTTCCCTTCAATCGCATCGGCATCCTTGAAGCCGGTGTAACTGCTGGAAAGCAGGCCGAGCGCGCCACGGCAAGCCAGAAATTGGGAGTCCAGAATGCCGTTTTGGCGCATGATCGCGTCGTTGGGAAGTCGTTCGGCCAGCTCTTGTGGTCTTTTCTTCCAGGCCAGCATCATCTTGTAAGCCGCAAGCCAGCAAGTTTCATAGGTCGTTTGGGCGATGTAGGGCACGTTTTTGACGATGAAGTCGCTCATGATCAGTCTCCATTTCTGAAAGAGGGTTGGTTGGGTTCCAGTTGGCCTGCCGGGGTTCAGGTTGGTCGCAGCGAGTTAACCAGACCGGTATTCCAATCGCCTGCGTCTGCCAGTATCGCAGCCGGGATCAGCCATCAATCAGCGTAAAAACCCTCGATTTGGCCGCAGCAAACGCTGCCTGGCAGGTGGATCGTTAAAAAGTGCGAAATCTGCTGACCCGCAGCGCGCCCGTGCTGGGCACGCCAGCCACGCCGCGCCCAAGCCATAGAATGCACTGATGAAACATATCGTCATGTTTGGCGGGGGTAGCGGCAGCCGGGATATCACCATGGCCCTGTGTGGCGCGCGTCATGCGGTCACCCGGGTGGTTCCGGCCTGGGACAGCGGCGGCAGTTCCAGGGCGATTCGGGCGGCGCTTGGCATGCTGGCGATAGGCGACATCCGCCAGGCCCTGATGACCCTGGCGCATGGCGAAGAGCGGGCCGGCAGCGTGGTCCGGTTTTGCAATGCGCGCCTGTCCGACGTGTCGATGCAGGCGGATTTGCAGGCCGAGTTTGATTTTTATGCCAGTGGCGCCCATCCGCTGCTGGGCCAGATGGAGCCGGGGATTCGCCAGGCGATTCTTGACTATTTGCGGATGTTCCGCTCCAGCATTGGTGCCAACTTTGATTTTCGTCGTGGCAGCATCGGCAACTTTGTGCTGGCCGGGGCGTACCTCGCGCATGATCGCGACATCAACACGGCGATCTTCATTTTTAGAAAACTCTGTGCCATTGATGGCCATGTGTGGCCATCCACTACCAGCGACCGGGTCGAACTGTCGGCCACCTTGCGCGATGGTCACCTGATTCGGGGCCAGGATCAAGTCACCGCCTTGAATGCCGAGCAGGCCCGGGTTGGCATTAACGGTGTGCAGTTGACCCAGCCAGGGGCGGGCGCAGCCGGGTTTGCCGGGCCAGCCGCCAACCCGGCGGTGCTCAAGGCCATCGGCATGGCCGACGCGATTTTGTTTGGGCCGGGCAGCTTTTATACCAGCACGCTGGCCCATCTGTCGGTCAGCGGCATTGGCGCCGCGCTGGCCGCAACAGCGCCGGCTGTTCCCAAAATCTTCATCGGCAACATTCTTGAATGCCCCGAAACCACCGGTCGGACACTGGCCGAGCTGGTGCAGGCCCTGGCGCGGGCTGGCGGACCGGGTTTGCTGACGCACGTTTTTGTGAACCGGGGCTGGGTGCCATTTGAACGCGTGGTGCAGGGTTTTTGTTATCTGCGCGAGGGCAGTGGCGCGCCGTCACCAGAACCCGGCGTTCAAATACTGGCCGATGACTTTGAAGACCCCTGGAACCGTGGGCGGCATGATGCACCCAAGGTGATGGCCAGCCTGAGTCAGATTCTTGACCGCCATGGCAATATCTGCCGTGCCGGTCCGGATGGCGTGCGCCGCAGTGCTGCCGTGCACGCTGCCAAAGAAGCCAGCGTGGCTGGCTGATTAACCTTCTGTACAGACCCGTTTTGGCTACCAATTCACCATCCAATCCCGACTCGCCGGTGCCGGGTGGCCGCCTGTCACGGCTGGCACGGCTGGGCAGCATGGCTACTGGCGTGGCCGGCAGCATGCTGATGGAAGGTGCCCGCCAGTGGGCCCAGGGCAAACGGCCGCGCCTGAGTGATTTGTTGCTGACCCCGGCCAACGCGGTGCGGGTCACGCATCAACTGGCCCAGATGCGTGGTGCCGCCATGAAAGTCGGGCAACTGATCTCGATGGACGGTGGTGACTTGCTGCCGCCCGAGCTGGCCACCATCCTGGCGCGCTTACGCTCCGATGCCCGCGCCATGCCTGCGCGTCAGGTGCAAGCGGTGCTGACGGCCAATTGGGGTGCCAAATGGCAGCAGCGTTTTGAGCCGTTTTCATTCACCCCGATTGCCGCCGCTTCCATCGGGCAGGTGCACCGCGCCAAAACCAAAGACGGGCGTGACCTGGCCATCAAAATTCAGTACCCCGGTGTGCGCAAAAGCATTTCCAGCGATGTCGATAACGTGGCATCGCTGTTGCGCATGTCGGGCCTGCTGCCCAAGACACTGAACATAACACCGCTGCTGCAACAGGCGAAAAGTCAACTGCGCGAAGAAGCCGATTACCAGGCTGAAGGTGCCCATCTGCAGCACTTTGGGCAATTGCTGGCCGATGCGCCCGAGTTTCTGGTGCCCGAATTGCACCCGGACCTGAGCACCAAAAACGTGCTGGCGATGACGTTTGTCGATGGCCTGCCGGTTGAATCGATGGTGCAGGCGCCGCAGCCCGAGCGCGACCGCATTGTGCGGCTGCTGGTTGGTCTGCTGTTTCGGGAGTTGTTTGAATTTGGGCTGATGCAAACCGACCCCAATTTTGCCAACTACCGCTATGACCCGGTCGGCCAGCGGCTGATTTTGCTGGACTTTGGCGCAACCCGCGCTTTTGCCCCGGCCTTTGGCGCGGCCTACCGGCAGTTGAATATCGCCGCCATCACCCGCGACCGCGCCGCCATGCAGCAAGCTGCGGTGGCTATTGGCTATTTTGACCAGGCCGCACCGCCTGGCCACCAGACCGCCGTGCTGAACTTGTTCGAACTGGCCTTCGAGCCACTGCGTCAAACCGGTGACTATGACTTTGGCAGCACCGATCTGGCACAACGGCTGCGGCTGGCAAGCCTGGCACTGGACCGGGATTTTTGGCATATTCCGCCGGTTGATGCGCTGTTTTTGCACCGCAAGCTCGGTGGTTTGTATTTGCTGGCAACGCGCCTCAAGGCGCGAGTCAATCTGCCGCAACTGATGGCCGGGTTTCGGTGATGTGCGCTGGGCTGCGCTGCCGGGCGGCAGCACCGATGTCGAACCGGCTGGCATTGGCGCAGTCCCGCTGGTTACCAATCGCCCAGGTTGGCAACTTCCCTTGAACGAATTGACGTGATGGCAGCCAATACAGACTGGTTTCAGAGCTTGCGGCTTGCGGCAAAGCGTGGCCTGGCGGGGCTGCTGCGCCCACGCGTGTTGCTGCCGCTGCCGGTGGCCGGCGTTGTACTGGCGTTGGGCTTGTTCATCAGTTTCAGCTTGTGGCGCAGTGCCGAGAGTGATCAGCGGCGCGAGGCGCGGGCGCGGCTTGATGCCAGCGCCGGTCTGGCCCTGGCCGCCATCGGTCGCCGGCTGGAGGAATACCAGGTTCACCTGCATGGCATGCAGGGCCTGTTTGTGGCCGACGATGACTTCAACCGAAGCAAGTTTCGCCGCTATTGCGAGTCTTTTTACGGCCAGATGCGCTTGCCTGGCATCAAGGCAGTGCATTTCACCCGCTATGTGCCTGGCCGTGACAAAGATGCCTTTGTCGCCTCGGTGCGCCAGGATCGCACGCTCGACAAAGCCGGATTTCCCGACTTTTCGATCCACCCGCCGGGTGATCGGCCAGAATATTTTGTCATCGACTTCATCGAACCGCTGGCGCGCAATCTGCGGGCGTTTGGGCTGGACGCAGCCAGCCAGGCGGTCAATCGGCAAGCCTTTCTGGCTGCCCGGGATGCCAATCGCCCAACCATGACAGCACCTTTCCAGTTGGTGCAGGCAGCAGCCGGGGAACGTGGTCTGGTGATGCGTGCCGCCGTTTATCGCTACCGGCAGCCGCAAAACACGGTAGCCGAGCGGCGCGCGGCTTTCGTTGGCCTGGTCGGCATATCGCTGGATGCGGCCGACATGTTCCGGGATGTGTTTGCCGAGCCTTACCTGAACGGGCTGCACATCGGCATTAACGACATCCTGCCCGAGTCCGGCAGCGCGCCGCACTCAGCGCTGCGCCAGTTGATTGCCGACAACAGGCTCAGCCGCAGCACCGATGCAGATGCTGCCGCCGACCTGACGACGGTGGCGCTGATTGCAGCCGGACAACGGCAGTGGGAAATCCGCATCAGCGGCTCGGCGGCCTGGGCGGGCGGACAAACCGGCAGCCATGCTCCGTTGACCATCCTGATCACCGGGGCGGTCATCAGCATGCTGCTGTCGCTGCTGTACTTGAGCCTGGCCCGGTCGAAGACCCGGGCCGAACAACTGGCGCTGCAGATGACGCATGATTTGCGCCAGAGCGAACAGCAATCACGCAAGACCGCCAGCGTGCTGCAGGCCACGCTTGACAACATGTCGCAGGGCATCAGTGTCGTCGATGAGCAGTTGCAGATGACGGCGTTGAACAGCCGGTTTTGCGAGATTCTGGATTTCCCGCCCGAAATGGCCCATGAAACCGCTTCATTTGAAAGCTTTATTCGCCACAACGCCCGGCGTGGCGAGTACGGACCCTGTGATGTGGAGGCCAAGGTGTGTGAGATGGTGGCGCTGGCCAGGTCACCGCAGCCGCATCGTTTCAAGCGAACCCGCGCCAATGGCATGTCGGTTGAAGTGGTCGGCGAACCGCTTCCGGGCGGCGGCTTTGTCACCACTTACACCGACATCACCGAGCAAGAGCAGGCGGCGCAGGCATTGCGGCGCTCCGAGCAGCGCTACCGGGCGCTGGTTGAAATGTTGCCCGAGGCGGTCTTCATGCTGCGTCATGGCTGCATTGTTTTTGCCAACCAGTCGGCTCTGTCGCTGCTGGCAGCGCCATCGGCCCAGGCGGTGCTCGGGCATGACATCCGGCAAATCATCCATCCCGACCACCGCGAGCAGGAGGTGCAGCGGCTGGAACTGCTGCAATCGACCGGGCAAGACAGCGCCAGCGTGCCGTGGAGCGAACTGCAGTACCTGCGCTGGGATGGCCGGGCGGTACCAGTGGAAGCGGTGGCCACGCGGGTTGAACTTGATGACGGCCCGGTGGTGCTGGCGGTGATACGCGACATCACCGAGCGTAAGCTGACCGAGCAGCGGCTGCAGCTTGCCGCCAGCGTTTTCACCCATGCCCGCGAGGGCATCATGATCACCGATGCCGGTGGCCTGATTGTCGAGGTCAACGCCACCTTCACCCAGATCACCGGCTATGCGCGTGACGAAGTGCTGGGCCGGGAGCCGGGGTTTCTGCGGTCCGAGCGGCAATCGCCCGAGTACGATGCCCTGATGCGCCATGATCTGCAAACGCAGGGTCACTGGTCTGGCGAATTGTGGGATCGGCGCAAGAATGGCGAAATTTATCCCTGCATGTTGACGATCAGTGCCGTCGGTCATGGCAGCGACCCGGCCAGCCATTATGTGACCCTGTTTTCGGACATCACCGCGCTCAAGGAGCATCAGCAACAGCTTGAGCACATGGCCCACAACGATACCTTGACCGGCCTGCCCAATCGGGTGCTGCTGGCTGATCGCTTGCGCCAGGCCATTACCCTGAGCCAGCGCAGCAAGCGTTCGCTGGCGGTGGTCTATCTCGACCTCGATGGCTTCAAGGACATCAATGACCGTCATGGCCATGATGTGGGGGACCAATTGCTGATCGCCTTGTCGCAGCACATGAAGTCGGCCTTGCGCGAGGGCGACACCCTGGCGCGGCTGGGCGGCGACGAGTTTGTGGCGGTGCTGGTTGACCTGGAACAGGTGCAGGACTACGAAACCGTGCTGACCCGCCTGCTGCAGGCGGCGGCGATGCAGATTCCGGTAAAGGCGCTGCTGCTGCAGGTATCGGCCAGCATTGGCGTCACTGTCTTTCCGCAAGACCCGGCAGACGCAGACCAATTGCTGCGCCATGCCGATCAGGCGATGTACCAGGCCAAACAGGCCGGTCGCAACCGCTACCACCTGTTTGACGTGGTGCAAGACACCGCCATGACAACCCGGCATGAAAGCCTGGAGCACATCCGCCAGGCCATCGTCCAGCAGCAATTCCGGCTGTACTACCAGCCCAAGGTCAACATGAAAACCGGCGTGGTGGTCGGCGCCGAAGCGCTGATCCGCTGGCAGCATCCTGAGCGCGGCCTGCTGGCACCGGCGGCCTTTTTGCCGATCATTGAAGACCATCCGGTCAGCGTCACGCTGGGCGACTGGGTCATTGAGACGGCACTGGCGCAAATGGCCGCCTGGCAGGCCCAGGGCATCGAGCTGCACGTCAGCGTGAATGTCGGTGCGCGGCAACTGCAGCAAGGCGATTTTGTGTCGCGACTGAGCAGCCAACTGGCTCGCCACGCCACCGTGCCCGGCGGCTGGCTGGAGCTTGAGGTGCTGGAAACCAGTGCGCTCGAAGACATCCAGAAGGTGTCTGACATCATGCGTGCCTGCCAGGGGCTGGGGGTGCGTTTTGCGCTGGATGACTTTGGCACCGGTTACTCATCTTTGACTTACCTCAAGCGCCTGCCCGCCGAGGTGGTCAAGATTGACCAGAGTTTTGTCCGCGACATGCTCGACGATCCGGATGATCTGGCGATTGTGCAGAGTGTGCTGGGGCTGGCCACGACGTTTCACCGCACGGTGATTGCCGAAGGGGTCGAAACCCTGGCGCATGGCGAGGCGCTGCTGGCCTTTGGTTATGAACTGGCACAGGGCTACGGCATCGCCCGCCCGATGCCGGCTGAAAATCTGCCAGCCTGGCTGGCTGGCTGGCGACCCGACAACGCCTGGCTGAACTGGCGCGACCGGCCGCACCAGCATGGTCTGGTGGCTCTGGTGTTTGCCGAGGTGGAGCACCGGCACTGGCTGCGCGAGCTTGAGGCCCTGCTGGCCGACCAGCGTGACGGTGCGCTGCCACTGAATACATCCGGGTGCCGTTTTGATGGCTGGCTGGAAAGCGAGGGTCGGGCCAGATTCAGTGCGCACCCGGCCTTTGCCTGTGCCTGCCAGGCACACGAGCAGAGCCACAGCCTGGGGACAGAACTGTTGCGCCGGCACGGTTTGGGCGAGCATGAGCAGGTGCAGTCGGGTCTGACCGAACTCCATGCGTTGCAAGCCGAGTGGAGCGCCAGCGTGCGCCAAATGATGCGAATTGGCTGAAACTGATTGTCAGATTCAACTTTCATGATATCAATGCCACCGCGAAAAGTTAAATCTGAAAATCAATTGGATGAAACCGTTCGCCCTGAGCGCAGTCGAAGGGTTGCTTGTCCCAAAGCCAATTGCCTTGGCGACAATCGACTACTTTAAATAATATAGCTAGCTGCGCTTGCTGGATAAGGGCTAGAGGCCAATTTGGCATAAAGTTTATCGATCCCGCAAGGCCTTGATCAACGCGTTGGATCAGTGGCGAGTTGCTTTGCCAGGCATCTGATGCAGCAAGTTGCTGGCCATCCAACTCGCTGCCCAAGCGTCCTCCACCGCCGGTTTGAAGGTCAGCACCAGCACGCGCTTGGTCTGGAGCTTTTTGGCCAACTCGTAGGTGGTGAAGGTTTTGCCAAAGCGCATCTTGGCGTTACACAGAAAGCGCGGCGCGGCGTTGGCATCCTCGGCCCAGATCGATTGGTAGTAGTCCATCGTTTTATTGACCGCGTCAAGCTGTTCGTCACGCAGGCCAAAGGTCTCGTGGTGTGTGCCACCCAGGCGCTGGCCGGCGCGCAACTCGGCCAGCACGGTAGCCACATTGGCCACAGTGCAGTGCACCCATTCCAGCGTGTTGTTGTTGAATCCCTTTTTAACCAGCGCGGCCCGCACTTCGTGGTCGGTGAAGATGGAACCGTCATCGCGCTCGGCAGCTTCATCGAGTTCAATGGTGAAATTCTGGATGGCGGCTGTCTTGAGCTGCTCGGCCACGCGCCGCTTGACATCCCGCGTGGTTTGGCCCACCTTGAGCTGGCCATGGTGCGCGGCATCGGCAATCGCATAGGCATAAATGCGGGGCCGGGCTTCGGGCTTGGGCGCGAGGACTTCGTCGATGGTGGGCTTATTCATTGGCGCGGTCCTCCAGTGCGGACTCGATAAGGTGTCGTTCCCGCTCAATTTCCAGCCGGAGCTGCTCTTCTGTCGGCAACCAAAGCATATATTTCGAGGCAAATATTTGTTGGCGATCATTGAGCACCGAGTATCGCGCGACGGTCTCGTTTTTTTCAGTGCAAAGAATCAGGCCGATGGTCGGGTTATCGTCCGGTGCAGCGAAGAGGCTGTCGTACATCCGCACATAACCGTCGACCTGGCCGACATCCCCGTGGGTTAACTCGCCCACCTTGAGGTCAATCAGCAGGTAGAACTTCAGCCGACAGTGGTAGAAAACCAGATCGATGTAGCGGTCTTGCTCCTCGACTCGGATATGTTTCTGCCGCGCCACAAAGGCAAAGCCGCTGCCCAACTCCAGTAAAAAGCGCTGTAGGTGGGTGATGATGGCCCGCTCTAAATCCGACTCGTGAAACACGGCTGCATTCGGCAAGCCGAGAAACTCCAGAACATACGGATTCTTCAGTACATCGGTGGGATGCGACGCGGCAACCGGCAGCGCGCGCCCTTGCGCCAGCATCTTTTCCGGCTTGCGGCTCTTTAGAAGACGCTCGTAATAAAGCGAGTGAATCTGACGTTCAAGTGTGCGCTTGTCCCAACCGCCTTCGATCGACTCCTGCTCATAAAAATCACGGGCTACAACGCTGTCCACCCGCATCAATGCGCGGTAATGGGACCAGGTGAGTTGCGGTGAGAAGCCCGTCAGCGATTGGCTACCCGGTGGGGAGCTTTTTTGGAACAGTGCCACTTCGGACGAATCTCCACTCGACGGGTGGAGATTTGCCGCCCTCGAAAATTCCGCGCCCACCGGGCGTGATTTCTCTGGATTGCCGATGGCGCCGGAAGATTCCACGCCCATTGGGCGTGGAATTGCAGCATTTCGCTCGATGTAGGCAAGATAAAACTTGCGGAAATACTGGAGCGTTGTGGGTGAAAAACCCTGCCCATAGCGTTGCGTCAGCCGCGTGGAGAGTTCTTCGATGACTTGCTTACCGTAGGTAGCCCGTTCCTGACCGCCCTGCAATTCCTGCACGATCTCGCGCCCGATCGACCAGTAGGCCAGCACCATATTGGAGTTGACCGCCCGCACGACGTTGCTCTGCGCGTGCTCCAGGATGGATACGATGCGCCCAAAGAGCGCATCCGGCTGCTCGGCAGAAATGTTTTGCTTCTGCTCAATCATTGCGTTCCCCCATTGATCGATTCATGTTTAGTCCCTGATGGCGGCTGTTTTGAGCTGCTCGGCCACGCGCCGCTTGACATCCCGCGTGGTCTGGCCCACCTTGAGTTGGCCGTGGTGTGCGGCATCAGCAATGGCGTAGGCGGAGGCGTAGATGCGGGGGCGGGCTTCGGGCTTGGGGGTGAGGACTTCCTCGATGGATTTACTCATCGTCACGATCGTCCACGGTGATATCGCCTAACAGGTCACTGGTCAGCTCCATCGGGCGCACGACCTTTTCGATGAACGCAATCTCGCTCGCAGAGATGCCATATTTGGCGTACAGGTCTTCGTCCGTCCAGCGCTTCGTCCATTCTTGTGTCGGCACGAATGTGTAAACCTTGCGCGTGGTGTCTTGCGATGGCTTGTGCAGAAGAATCAGCAGGCGCGTCAGCCGGCAGGAAAGGTAAGACAAAGCGCTTTCCGCCTCGGCCTGGGTGTCGAACGGGCCAATGCACAAATAGGTTTCAGAACAGATGCTGCCCGCCTCGCCAATGAAGGGCGTGCTGAGAATGCGGTGCGGGTAGGTGTCGCGGTTGCCTGTGCCCGGCGCAGCACGGCCCACATAAATTTTCCATTTATCGATTATTTCAGTCCCGGCGGTTATCGAGTCTCGGGCGATGTAACCTGTTCCGCCATTCTGGTAGATCAGCACATCACCATCGCGCTTTGTCTTTCTACCCTTGAAAGTGGTTTCAAGTGCAAACGGCTTTCTGGAGCTGACCAGTCGGTCAAATCGCTTACTTTCTGGCAACAAGAGAGATTCAGACTGGTCAGTTTCGATCGATACGACTTTCTTGAGAATCGATAGCCCTTCATTGAACCGAATGAACACGTCCGCCCCTTTTTCCAGCAGCGAACGGCTGGCGGTAGATACCGGCCAGTCTTTGAAATGCGTGCTCACATCACAGAGGCCAGGATGGTCACGGTTCCAGAGAAAGTAGCAAACGCCGCCCTTGAGGCCCACGCCAGGAAATACATCTGCCGCGCTCAGATAGTCAGCAATAGAGCGCAGGCGGTTGTCGGCAAGCATGGCCTCCCTGAATTCATCTAGTCCCTTGCCACCCGCAAACCAACGCGCAGGAATGACCATCGACAAGTAGCGTGGCTCCAATTTCTTGGCTTGCTCCACGAACAACTGGTAAATGGGCGCAGCGCTGGTGCCATAGCCACCATCGTTTAGTTGATACGGCGGGTTGCCAACAATGACATCAAATTGCATATTGCCTCCAAATAACTCGGTCATTCGAGTTTTGATGTTGTCTGTGTGAATGAATGCATAAGCGTGGGTTTCTAGCGCCGCGCCACGGTCTAGCGACGCCTGACTGGCACCGCAAAACGTGCACTTACCTTTGACCCAAGTGTGCTCGGTTCGCTCGAACCAGATGTTGCCCGCTTCACTATCAAAGCCCTTGGCAATGGAGTGCGCACCATTGGCGTACTTGGAGCAATACACGCTGCGCCGCGCCAGCAGGCTGGTGAGTTTCGTGATGCCAATGCCAAACACCTGCCGGGTCAATATGTGGTTCACGCGCGCTTGCAGGTCTGGCATCTGCTGCGCCAGGCCCTCGGTTAACCGGCTGGTGATCTCGCGCAGAAAAACGCCTGATTTGGTGAACGGGTCTAGAAACCGCACGGTCTTATTCGCCCACAAGCTGACGCCACCGTGGTCTTGGCCCCAAGCCTCGGCCAGCATGTCAAGAATGCGGTTGGCCAGCTCGGGCGGGGTAAAGACTTCGTCGTTCGACAGGTTGGCAATGCAGGTCAGTACATCCGGGTTTCGGCCGCGCAGGGTGAAAGACGCGTGTTCATTCATGGTGTTGCGCGTCAAAGAAAACCGATGGGCGGTTTGGTTTTGCGCGTTTTATCTTCTGCGATGAGTTGCTTGATGGCATCGAACACCTGGGAGAACTGTTCGTCGTAACGGGTTTCCATAGCCTCAATGCGTAGCCGCAGATCGCGGTCGGAGTCCATCAAGCGGCGCAATTGCACAAACGTGCGCATGATGGCGATGTTGACCTCAACGGCGCGTTGGGAGCGCAGCACGCTGGAGAGCATGGCCACACCTTGCTCGGTGAAGGCGTAGGGTATGGCAGTAAGTTTGCGTCGCGATGCGGTCACAATTTGTGACTTCATAGGGCTGTTGCTGGGGTATGAGGTCACAATTTGTGACCTCATACCTTCCCATTCGTCTGGCGTGAGTTGGAACATAAAGTCTGCGGGAAACCGATCAAGGTTGCGCTTGACAGCCTGATTCAGCACTTTGGTTGCCACGCCATACAGGTCGGCAAGATCAGAATCCAACAAGACCTTCTCGCCACGGACGAGAAAGACGAGTTTTGCCAGATTCTCTGGTTTGGGGGTGATTTGATTCATGGTCTCGATTATTGAGCCGCCAACTCGCGCACCGTCATGGGCGGGTGGGTCTTGATGGGGGTAAAGATGTCGTGCTTGCCCTGATCAGCCCACAGCGAGCCTTCTTCGCTGAATTTTGACGAGCCGGTGAGCACGTCAAAACGGAAGTCGCGCCGCATAAATTTGCCCTTGCCCAGGTAGCCCCATTCGGCAAAGGTGATGGGCGGACGGTCTTTGATGGGCTGGCCGCCAATGTCGCCCACGGTGCGCATGGTCAGTGCGTCGCCGTGCACCAAATTGACTGACAGTACATGGGTTGCGGCCCGGTACAGGTCGTCCGTCTCATCCATGTTGAGGTACTCGGCAAACACATCCAGCATGTTGGCGCGGCATTCGGCAATGTTGTCGGCCAGCAGCTCAATGCCGTAGATGCACATCAGCCCCAGCAGGGCGTAATGCTGCCGCTCAAAATCAGACTTGCCGAATTTGACTTCTACCGCTGCAAGCTTGCGTTTGAGTATTTGCACGATGAAGTTGCCGCTGCCGCACGCAGGCTCCAGAAAACGGGCATCAATGCGCTCGGTCTCGTCCCTTACCAGGTCAAGCATGGTCTCGACCATCCATGCCGGCGTGAAGACCTCGCCGTGGTCGGCGACACGTTGTTTCGACTTAACGAGGCTCATGGACTGGTGGCTGGCTGCTGACGCTGTTTGGTTCATGGATTGATCAATGACATCTTGGCTTTGGCAAAAACCACCACGAATCCGCGAGGGGCATGGATGCCCGAATATCGAAGTCCGGGACGACAGACCGCTTCAGGCCATGTTAGTTTGGCCCAAAGCCAACTGCCAGAGTGGCAGCCGATTCCTTTAAATAATATAGCTAGATGCGCTTGCTGGATAAGGGCTAGAGGCCAATTTGGCATAAATTCTATTCGTGCCGCAGCGCCTCGATCGGGTCCAGCCGGGCAGCCCGGCGCGCCGGAAAATAGCCAAACAGCACGCCAATAGCGGCGGAAAACACAAACGACAGCAGGTTGACATTCAGGTTGAAGGCAAACGGCACGTCCATCAGCGCAGCCACCCCGATCGATGCGCCAAATGCCAGCACCATGCCGATCACCCCGCCCAGCGCCGACAGCACCACCGCCTCGATCAAAAACTGCATCAGCACCTCGCGCTCCAGCGCGCCAATCGCCAGCCGCAGGCCAATCTCGCGGGTGCGCTCGGTCACGCTCACCAGCATGATGTTCATGATGCCAATGCCGCCGACCAGCAGGCTCACCGCCGCCACGGCACCGAGCAGCATGGTCATCACCTTGGTGGTGCTGGCAAAGGTTTCACCGAGCTGCTTGGTGTCGAGCACATTGAAATTGTCATCCTCGCCCTCGGCGAGTTTGCGACGTTCGCGCAGCAGTTCGGTCAGTGCCGCCTTGACCCGCTCCGGATCGGTGCCGTCCTGCATCGACACCAGCAGGGTGTTGACGCGGGTGTTGCCGGTGATGCGGCGCTGCAGCGTGTGCAGCGGCGTCATTACCACGTCGTCCTGGTCGTTGCCAAAGGCACCCTGGCCCTTGGAACCAAGCAGACCAATCACCTCGCAGGCAATTTGCTTGACACGGATCGATGCGCCCACCGCGCTGGTGTTGCCAAACAGCTCACGGCGCACCGTTTCGCCAATCAGGCAGACTGCTGCGCCGCCGCGCTGCTCATCGTCGGTAAATTCACGCCCGTCCGATATCTTCCAATTGCCGGTGGTCAGCCACTGGCTGGTGCTGCCAATCACGCTGCTGTTCCAGTTGCGCCCGTCAGCCACAATGGTGGCACCGGTTCGGGCCTCGGGTGCCACTGCCAGCAGGCCGCCGATCTGGGCAGTGATGGCGTCGGCATCGGCCTCTTTGAATGGCGGTGCACCGCCGCCGCCGCCGGGCCCGCCCATGCGTTGACCGGGGCGGACTTGCAGCAAGTTGGTGCCCAGGCCGGCTATCTGGTTTTGCACCGCCAGCGTGGCACCGTTGCCCACGGTGACCATGGTGATCACGGCGCTGACGCCAATCACAATGCCCAGAATCGTCAGAAACGAGCGCAGCAGGTTGCGCCGGATCGAGCGCAGCGCCAGTAGCAGGGTGCTGAGCAACATCAGACCCGCTCCTGCTGGCTTGCCGCCTGCGGCGCGCTGCCAGCGTCGGGGCCAAGGCCAACGGGGTGGGGGTTGCGCGCATCATCGGCTACCACACCATCGACAAACCGCACCATGCGCCGGGCATAAGCTGCCATGTCAGGCTCGTGCGTGACCATCAGCACGGTGATGCCATGATCGATATTGAGTTTCCAGAGCAAATCCATGATCTCATGGCTGCGCTGGGTGTCGAGGTTGCCGGTGGGCTCGTCGGCCAGCAGCACCGCCGGCTCGGTGACGATGGCGCGGGCAATTGCCACCCGCTGCTGCTGGCCTCCCGACAGCTCTGCCGGGGTGTGGTGTTCCCAGCCGGCCAGGCCGACCGAGTCCAGCGCTTTTTTGGCGGCAGCATGGCGCTGGCGGGCCGGTTCACCCCGGTACAGCAGCGGCAGTTCGACGTTTTCTTGCGCCGAGGTGCGCGCCAGCAGGTTAAAACCCTGAAACACAAAGCCCAGATAACGCCGGCGCAACAGCGCGCGCTGGTCGCGCGACAGCTTTTCGACATGCACACCATTGAACAGGTATTCACCGGTGGTCGGGGTGTCCAGGCAGCCCAGCGTGTTCATGGCGGTCGATTTGCCCGAGCCGCTGGCTCCCATGATGGCGACAAAATCGCCGGCCTCAATGCACAGGTCAACCCCTTTGAGGGCTTGCAGCGCGGTGGCGCCTTGACCATAGGTCTTGGTCACGCCTTTGAGTTCGATCAGCATGATCGCGGTCATGATTTGTCGGCGCTGGCAGCGCGTTGTTCGGTGATCACCGGCATGCCTTCTTTCAGCTCGCCGTCGCTGATTTCGGTCATGCGGCCATCACTGATGCCGGGTGTCACCTTGACTGCCACCGGGGCACCGTCTTGCAGCACCCAAACCTGGCGGGCCGGGCCGCTGCCGGTGGCGGTTTTGCGGGCGCGTGGCATGCGCGGCATCATGCTGCCCATGATGTTGCCGCTGGACTTGGCCTGCGGTGTGCTGGCCGCAGCCGGGGCAAAGCGCAGTGCCGTGTTGGGCACCAGCAGCACGTTTTGGCGCTCCACGGCGGTGATGGTGCTGGTGCCGGTCATGCCCGGGCGCAGGCTTAAATCGGTATTGCTGACATCCATTTGCGTCACATAAGTGACCACGTTGTCGGTGATGGTCGAGCCAAAAGAGACGCGCGTGATGGTCGCCGGAAAACGCCGTCCGGCGAAGGCGCTGACGGTAAAGCTGGCCTGTTGGCCGACCTTGACGCGACCGACATCGGCTTCATCGACATTGACGCGCAATTGCAGTTGCGTCAGGTCTTCGGCAATGGTAAACAGTGTGACGGCCTGCAGCGACGCCGCCACCGCGTTGCCCGGATCAACCGTGCGGGTCAGCACCACGCCGTCAATCGGCGAGCGAATCGAGGCTTTGGACAAGTTGGTCTCATCGGTGGCCAGCGCCGCCCTGGCCGAATCGACGTTGGCGCGGTCACTGGCCTCGGCCGCGATGGCACGCTCCAGACCGGCGCGAGCGGCATCGAGTTCGGTAGCCGACGGCACCTTGCCGCCCGACAACTGCGCCACTTGTTCCAGCCGCGCCAGGCTGGCCTTGTTTTCGCGGGCGGTGGCAGCGGCTTGCGCCAGTTGCGCCACGGCCGAAGCCAGCGCCGCGCGCGAGCGGGTCACCTGGTCGGTGAGCTTGGCGGTGTCAAGCTCGACCAGCACCTGGCCTTTTTTGACCCGGTCGTTGACATCCACCAGCACCCGCAGCACGGTGCCCGACAGCTCGCTGCCAATGTTGACCGAGCGGGTTGGCTGCAGCGTGCCATTGGCCGTCACGGTCAGGGTCAGGCTGCCTTTTGCCGCCGGCTCGGTGACATAGACCGGTGCCGCGTTGCGCTGCTGCGTGCGTTGCCAGGCGTAATAACCGCCACCCGCCAGCGCCAATATAACGAGGGTGATCCACAGCGCGCGGCTCCGCCACCAGACGCGCCGGGGGGCCTCGGCCAGCAGCGCTTGCAGTTCACCGGGCTGGGGCGGACTCGCCGGGGTGCTGTCTTGGGCGGCAGGAGTTGAAGTGTTGTCAGACATCATGGTGTTTCGCGGGTATGTGGCTCCCTCACCCTTTGGGGGAGGGCTGGGGTAGCAGAATTTCTTGCTGGCTGAATCACAGGCCGGGCAGTTCTCCGTCAGTATGGCCGTGCGCCAGCGTGTAGCCGCCCGGCGCTCATTTCCAGTGTGGCGGGCGATGGTAAACCATAGCTCAGAAGCTTGACATCAAGGTCATATCCGGCCGCTTGATGCAGTGCCTGTCGCATGGCGGCATGAATCCAGTCGTCGTGATTGCCAAAAGCCCCGCCGCCGACCTGTGTCAGCAACACCACGTTGGAGGCACCGCGCCGGGCATTCGTTCCGGTAGCGGAGCTTTTGCCATTCACCAGCGACTGCAATTGGCCGTCTTCAACCGTGAGTTTGCGACGGGTGTCGTTGTAGCCGTTTTCACGAAACCCTGTCAAACGTTCAAACCAGTCCATTCTGCGAATCCTCGGCGTGATCCGCCAGTGCGGGGCTGCCAGCATGGGCCTCTTTAGGTGGCGTTTTGGTGTTCTGCATGGTATTCAAGCTCTCACCCAATGGAATTTATCCTGCTCAAGCATTTGCCGTTAGTTTGGCAGATTGGAATAGGGGCAACTCAGATTTCTGGGTTGATTAATTAAACAGCCCTAAGTAGTCGATGGCAGCCGCTACTTCTGGCCGCATTTTCCACTGCCACTGCTTTTCGGTTTGGCTTAAATCCCCCTCGGTAGCTAAAGCACATGTATAAATTAAAGTCCCATCTGTACGCATAGGTAAACGAATTGGAAGTTCTTCGTACAATCGCTTACCTAATAAACCGTAGTGCAAATTCGCTGAAGACCAGTTTTTGTAATTTCCAGCCGTCGCTAACTGGGTTGCGGTTATGCTCCTGCTTGGTGCAATGTAATGCGCTTTAAGCATAGTCAAATAACTGTCAGGAAGTTCCCCAAGAATTCGTTGAAAGGCATGAACATATTCGCTGGCTTCAGGATCTGTTTCCCTGCCATTTGCTTTTTGAATAAACGATAAATCCACAAAATCTCTAAGAGCGACAAGTAATTCGTTGATGCCTGATCCGGTAATCTCTCGCAATAAAACTCCGTCAGAGTTCCAGCATCGCCCCTTATAGGTTCCGTTGTGAAGGGCTGCCAGAAGTTTGTGCCTTCTATAATTTTCAATGATTCGATTACGATCCATATATTTTTCCTGAAACGAGATTGAGCGGCGACGACTTGACTATTCAGGGTGATGCTAGGCACCTTGACTGTCTGTGTAACCCATGCTGCGCAGAAGTGCCTTGAGTGCCTCGGCATGACCGTGAATGTCGCCGATGATGTCGTAGTTCGTAGTTCTCATATCAAACTCCATTGGTGTTGATTGTGAGCAAGCTGGCCGGCATGCATAAGCGCCTAACGAAAGTTTTCATACATCATAAATTGTATGAAAAATAGGCTCTAGCCCTTGCTGCTATTGCGCTGATAGCTATCAATTTTAAAGTGACCTGGTAGTAAATATAGCAACTGGCATGGCGTTGCCTATGGCAGCCGCCACCAGTGCCAGCAGCTTTTACTGCCGTATTTCAATAAACGCCTTGAAATCGTCACGGCGCAACTCGGCGACCGGTATGGCGTGAGAGGAATGGATCCGATGAGTCAGTTAAAAGCCGCTCACACTGTTACCACGATTGGCCAGCGTTCGACCATTAGGCTGGCCAAGCGTTTAGACCGATCATCCAGTGCAGTGCGGTTAAAGCGCAGGGTATTCCCAGCAAACTGTGCCGCCACTGCTCTGACTCCATACAGTCCCGATGCCATATACAGAGTGGGCATTGTCATTTTTGCCTCCACCGTATGGTTACTGCAGGCAGTGTTAATAATGCCCTCAAGCAAAACCAGATTTCCTAACCGGTGCTTGTGCTGTAGATATTCATCTGCACTGTCAAACCCGTAGCCAGTGATGTCGAAACTATTTTCTGGATCTTGCGGAAGAATGTGTTCGACCGTTAGGCCGCCCTTATTCAACTCGACCAACTCGGCCAAACCTATAGCAGTTTTACCCACCGCCTGGCGCTCCTTTTCTTCCTCCTGAATCAACATACGTACAAGCCCTGGATTGCGGTACAAATCTTCATCTGACAAGCGCGATGCCATCAAGGCATCGGACATGAAGTGCTGGCAAAAACCCTGAAGCGCCAACCGCACCTGATCCAGCGAAAGCGTAGGCAATTTACGCGTAATTCTGGAAATGTCAGCTTGCGGGTTGGTTCCACGCAGCTTAAATACACGCAAATCAGCCAGTTCTATAAGCTCCAAAAGGGTGCGGGTATCGTTGCTGACACCTTGCTGCGACAACCACCCCATCAGATGCAAGCGGATCACTAGCGGATATAGGGTGGCCGACAGGTCTTGAATCACCCACAGCAGATACATATTGATGTCAGTGCGGGTGGCCTGAACCAATTGTTCCAGCCCAGCAAAGAAAGCGGTCAAATCGGTGGTATAGGCTTCAATAAAGGCCCGCAGCTTGACTGGATCGCTTCGCAATTGCTGCAACGCGGGCTTAAGAAACACATCCAGCACGGTTTCAGATGTAGCAGTGAAGTCCGCACCCGCCACGACACCGAATGATGTGGCATCAAAAGCCAGATAATGGTAGCGCAGCACATCGTCCTCCTTGAAAACATCGCGATCCACCTGCCGAATTTTGTAACCTGGCTCGCCAGCTAAACGCTTCACCCGACTAAAGCTGCGAAACGCTTGTCCAAACTGCTGCGAAATACTCTGATCCAGTTGCCCGTCCAGGTAGCGATTCGAGTAATACACCAGCAAGCTTTTCACAATATCCATTTTTGCCAGCGGTACGCCCCGGTCATTGACCGACTGAAACATGCGGATCGCTTTTCCCTCATTTGGCTCAATGAACTCCAGCACCTCCATTTTGCTCAGACACAACAACCAATTTTTTATCAGGGGTTGGCCGCCCCGCTCCAGCAAGACGTTGACGCGCTGGCGAATCCAATCGTAGGCCAAAAGCAGACGTGCTTGCCCGTCAGACTGAGGCTTGGGCGACTTGTCGGCCAGCAAATCCCGAAAAAATGCTTCGTTGTCACCCAATACACGGAACTTATCCCCAGTCACGGGATTCGTGATGAATATATTGCGGTAGTAGTCCTTGATATTGCTTTCATCCACAGCGTCAATCAGGGCATCAAGCAATATGGTCAAGGTGGTCAGGCGTTGTTGACCGTCCACCACCTGCACCGTTTCGCTTCGGTCTTTCCGGGACAAAATAAATGTGCCCAGGTAATGACCACCGTCAACTTCCAGGGCTTCTTCCACATCACCAAACAAGTCATCGATGTTACGCTGTTTCCAGGCATAGTCTCGCTGGAAGCTCGGGATGACAAATGTCTTGCCCGTAAAAAAAGTTTGAATCGTTGTGCTTGAACTCATGGTTTTTCCTCATTAAATGTAGTATCTCAACGTTAGACAGTAACCGTTTGGTCTGATACTCAAGACCGCTGAAAGTCTGGCAGCTGCAATTGCCCTTGATGCGCAGCCAGAAGCAACTGCGAAAGCGCAATCGGATTGGTTGTGAAGTTTGTTGACATGGAATCTCCTGGAAAAATTAATAGGAACCGGGGCCAATACACCAGATGAACGATTGCACATCGATCATGTCTCGGGGTTTCAATTCCGGCTTGTCCACGTCGAGGTTATTGAAGAGGTACTGGTAAAACTTCATCACACTGTGGTAGGTCAACCAATTGAGCTGCGGTCTGTAATTGATTTCAAAACGGCTGGCCTCGGCAGCGTACTTCCAGACCTCTCGGAATCTCCCAAAAAACCCTTGAAGTTTTGGACAACTCGCAGTCTTGCAGCATCGCTCACATGGGTGAGTCTCCGACCTCGACACGCAACCATTTGCCCCCAGGAATCTTGGCCCCCAAGCCGGTGAG
>CAIQOO010000012.1 GCA_903873485.1 uncultured beta proteobacterium
CGGCGTGATCTCGACACCCTCGCCTGTCTGCGCATCACAGTCATCCCACAGTGGTGGCCCTCGCGCCGGGGTGATGCGAGGGGGTTCGGAATCCACGCCGATGTGATCAAGAATCCTGCGAATATCGGCACCTTTGGTAATGAACGCGATCAGGCGCATTTGGCCTGTGCTGATCGGACAGCCGCTTGGGTACCGACAGCACCCATTGACGCACCGGCAGGTGGGGCAATACATGGTCAACCAGGTGTGCCGCAGTCTCGGCCATGCGACGGGTGTTGCACGATGGGCAAACACCCCGGCCTTTGCAGGAAAACGCCACAAAGTAGTCGCGCCCACAGTCATCACAACGGGCGCGCGCAAAGCCGTGGGCAAAGACGCCGCATTCGAGATATTTGCGAAATGCCTGGCGGACATAGACGCTGGGTGTATGGTGGTCGCCCTGGCCGTCAAACTGGCCGACACTGGCCAACTCAAGCCAAGTCTCAAAATTCTCGCTGACAGTGCGGTACAGCAGGGTGTGCTCAGGGTGACGCGGGTTATAGAGTTTGGGTTTGGCGCTAACACCAGCGTGCGGGTCACATGTTGGATTGCTATATAAAAAATAGCTTCTTGCGCAGTAACCATAAAGGCTAGAGGCTGATTTCTCTTATAAACCCAGGCTTTGCCAGAGCTGCTCGACGCGGGCCGTGACTTGCGCACTCATGGCCAGTGGCCGACCCCATTCGCGCAGGGCTTCGCCCAGCCACTTGCTGGTCGCATCCAGCCCCATCTTGCTGCCCATGCCGCTTACCGGCGAGGCAAAGTCAAGGCAGTCGATTGGCGTGCTGTCAGCCAGCAGGGTGTCGCGGCTTGGGTCAACCCGGGTGGTGATGGCCCAGATCACGTCGCACCCTGAACATCGAATGAACCGGTTTTGGCTCAAACCCGCTCAAAAATGCCGGCTGCCCCCTGCCCCATGCCGATGCACATGCTGACCATGCCGTATTTGCCCTGGGTGCGTTGCAGCGCATGGATCAGCGTGGCAGCCCGAATCGCGCCTGTCGCACCCAGCGGGTGGCCCAGCGCAATGGCACCGCCCATCGGATTCACCTTGGCCGGGTCCAGCCCGAGGGTGTTGATGACCGCCAGCGACTGGGCGGCAAAGGCTTCGTTGAGTTCGATCCAGTCGATATCGTCTTGCCTTAAACCAGCGTAACGCAGCGCCGCCGGAATCGCCTCAACCGGGCCAATGCCCATGATCTGCGGCGGCACGCCTTTGGCGGCAAACGACACATAGCGTGCCAGCGGAGTCAGGCCAAATTGCCTGACGGCCTTGTCGCTGGCCAGAATCAGGGCACCGGCACCGTCCGAGGTCTGCGAGCTGTTGCCGGCGGTGACGGTGCCACGCGCGGCAAAGGGTGGCCGCAGTTTGGCCAGGCCCGCCAGCGAGGTATCCGGGCGGGCGCCCTCGTCCTGGCTGACCACCCACCGGGTCTCGGTGACTTCGCCGGTTGTCAGGTTGGGGGCGCGGTCGATGACTTCAATCGGCGTGATTTCTGCCGCAAAGTAGCCCGCCGACTGGGCTGCCAGTGCCCGCTGGTGCGACTGCAGGCCAAAGGCATCCTGCGCCTCGCGGCTGATCTTCCACTGGGTCGCCACTTTTTCTGCCGTCAGGCCCATGCCATAGGCAATGCCGATGTTCTCGTCATTGGCAAACAGGGCTGGCGACAGCGAAGGGGTGTTGCCCATCATCGGCACCGTGCTCATGCTCTCGACCCCGGCGGCAACCATCACTTCGGCTTCGCCGACGCGAATCCGGTCGGTCGCCATTTGCACCGCGCTCAGGCCGGAGGCGCAAAAACGGTTGATGGTGATGCCGCCCACGCTGACCGGCAGGCCCGCCAGCACGGCAGCAATGCGGGCCACATTCAGGCCCTGCTGGGCTTCGGGCATGGCGCAGCCGCAGAACTGACACTCTCCCTGTAGTTTGCCAAATTCCCTGAAGCTGCCCTGCACCGTACCGCCTTGCCGCGCCACAAAGTTATCCGCTGGCTGCGCGCCGCGCTGCAAGACGATGCCGAAATTACCGTGCGCATCGTCGATGCGACCGAGGGTCAGGCACTCAACCGCGATTACCGCCAAAAGGATTGCCCCACCAACGTGCTGACCTTTGTCTACGCCCAGGAGCCCACCGTCAGCGCCGACCTGGTGCTGTGCGCCCCGGTGGTGGCCCAGGAGGCCGGGGAACAGGGCAAAACCCTGTAGGCGCATTACGCCCATTTGCTGGTGCACGGCGCCTTGCACGCCAAGGGCTGGGACCACGACGAGGAAGAAGACGCACAGGTGATGGAGTTGCGCGAAACCGACGTCATGGCCCACCTTGGGTTTGACAACCCTTATTGACCCGATAATTGCTGCACTCCAACGTTTTTATCAAGAACCCTCAATGTTTAAAAACACGCCTTTCGAAGCCGTCGCCAAAGCCATGCAAGACAACGCTGGCAAATTCAACCCTGCTGCGGCCCAGGAAGCCATCCAGCCCGCGATGAACAACCTGAAGGCCTGGGGCGATATGGCCCAGTCCCAAGCCAAGGCGGCCCAGGCGGCTGTGGCAGAAAGCGTTGTGACCCTGAAAAACAGCAAAGCGCCGCAAGCCGCTTTTGAGTCCATCCAGGCCTCTGCCGAGACCGGCATGGCTTTGGCCACCAAGCACCTGAAAGAAGCCACAGCCCTGGGTGTGGCGCAATTCCAGGCCAGCATCGATGCACTCGAAAAATCACACCCGACCCCTGGAGCCATGGCGAATGTCGGCAAAACCCTCAAGGCCGCTGCGGCCAGCATGGAAACCGCATTGGACACGGTCCTGAAAACTGGTGCAGCCGCTGTTGCGGCGATTAAGCTCGCTGTCAAGCTTGCATCCGCAGTGGACGAGTCCCAACCGCCGCACCCGACAGCACACACCGAGGCACTCATCAAGAGCATCGGCATCCCTGCACGCCCAACCACGCTGGTGAATCTGCAACGCGAGATGGCCAGTGACGACCCCGATACGCGCCAGATTGCCGATTGGGTGGCGAGCGATGTGGCCTTGAGCGTCGCCGCGCTGCGCATTGTCAATTCCCCTGCGTTTGGCCTGTCCCGGCGCTGCGAAACGGTTGAACAGGCGATTTCAATGCTGGGCTTGCAGCAGTTGAACGGCATTGTCACTGGCTTGATGCTGCGTCAACTGATACGCGGCGACGCACAGCAATTGCAGCGGTTTTGGGATGTGACCAGCAAACGTGCCTACGCCATGACCCGACTGGCGCGTGGTCTGGCCGGGGTGGATGTGCCTGTTGCACAGTCGTTTGGCCTGTTTTGCGACATCGGCATTCCCTTGCTGCTGCAGCGATTTCCCGACTACCAGGAAACGCTGATGGCCTGCAACAGTGAAGCCCTGCGACCCTTCACCGCGCTTGAACAAGACCGGCACCACACCGATCACGCCCAGATTGGTGCGCTGATGGCGCGCAGTTGGGACATCTCGCCCACTTTGTGCCAAGCAATTCGGCTGCACCATGACTATGCTGTCGTTCGGGACCCAAAAGTGCCGGAGACCGTGGCACGCCTGATTGCGATGGGCCTGCTGGCTGAAGTCGCCATTCAACGCTTTGATGGCCGTGCGACCTGTACCGAATGGGACAAGGGCGCAGACCATGCCATGGGTGCCCTGGTTCTCAATGTCCAGGATGCCGAGGACTGGTTTGATCGCCTGTTTCAGGATTTTTCCAATGGGTTGGGCTAAACGCACCATGGGGCAGCCATCGAACCGCATGAAGACCCTCGATTTGCCGCCTTGCTTGGCAGGTTTAGCGCCAAAAGCTCTGTCTTGGAGAGTGATTTTCGGTGTAACGGGCATGCCTCGCGCAGAACTACCCCGCAGCGCGTCTGAATCGCCGCTTTGACCGGTCGGCACGCAAGATACGTCTGCGCAAGTCAAACTGCACCTGCGCCACAGCAGTCCCATCAATCCCGCTGGCCGGGTGAAATCGAAGTTTTGGCGTGCCAGCCAACACGCCCGGCGATGTGGCATCAGCATCAGCATTGCTCTCGCCTGGCACCCCCTCAAACACCCCATCGATGACACAAACATGAAAATGGACGTGTTCGTTCAGACTGGAACCGAACCGGTGGATGAAAGCCACGGCACCGATGTGCAGCGCCGCCTTGTCCACAAGTGCGGCGCCGGGGCAGTGCTGGTGCAGGCTTTGCTCAATGACCCGCAGGAAGATGCGCAACACCATGTTGAGCACAGCGCCATCGCGCTGCAAAAGAAAGCGCAGCCGCTTGGGCACTGACAGCACCCACTGGCGCACCGGCAGGTGGGGCAATACATGGTCAACCAGGTGGGCCGCAGTCTCGGCCATGCGCCGGGTATTGCACGATGGGCAAACACCCCGGCCTTTGCACGAGAACGCCACAAAGTAGTCATGCCCACAATCGTCACAACGGGCGCGCGCAAAGCCGTGGGCAAAGATGCCACACTCGAGA
>CAIQOO010000013.1 GCA_903873485.1 uncultured beta proteobacterium
CGCGTCAGTTCAGAGAATTTTTACGTGCTTCTGAAACTTGGGTTTACCCGTGACTGGGTAAATGCGTTCGTTGCAGAGTTGGCACGACTGGCAGGCGCACCGCCAGACCGCGCTACAAGCGTTTGATTCAGCTTGCTGGTGCGACTACCCTACCTGCCCCTAAAAAGGGGCGCAGTGACAGCTATTCAAACAATAGCAAGATAGCCATGTTGTATCGGGCATAGAGCTTGCGGGTTGCATATCCTGTGCCATGCTGAATTGATAGGTGGTGGCTATCAGGCTGGCCGGTGATACCGGGAAAACTGGTAACACCCTGGTGTGAGCGTTACGCAGTAATAAGGCCATGATGTTGTCGGCACCGTCAAGGACACCATTACCGGGAATTCTGGTAATGAACCTGCTCCCAACAAGGCGAGCAGGTAAAGCGCCAGACTGATGCAATCATCATTGCATCGACCAATGTGCAAAAGTGCATATCTCCCTGGTGCTGACTCGCGCCACTGGCTGAAGTCTCGGGCTGGCCTGAATCTTCAGGTGAACCACCCGCCAGACCCAAAGCGGAGAAACCCGGTTAGCTTTTCGCAACAGTAACGAAACCCGGCGAGTGCATGGCCGGGCTGGCGTGACACCGACAGCGCCAGCACAGAAACCACCCGTCTGGCGCATGGATTCAGAAAATCGTCTTACATCCGCCCTTACATACTTGCCAAAAACAAAAAAGCCCGGTGCGTTAAACCGGGCTAAACCGTTGATTTTATTGGTGCCGGAGAGATGAATCGAACACCCGACCTTCTCATTACGAATGATACAAACACGGTATTTCATAGTGTTGATTTATGCTTTATAATCTACTTAAATCAACAGCTTATTAGAAAAGCACTGTGCAAAATTGCAGTGTCGGTGTTGATTTATATTCACCAAAATAGTGCAAAAGTGGCTACATGGTGGCTACATGGCCGGTAAATCGGCTACATGGTGGCTACATGAGAAAACAATATAAACCGTTTATATAGTTTGGAGAAAAAGCATGGCAAGACCAAAGAATGACGCGCCGATTGACTTGTCAGTCACGCATGAATTGACCGCTGGGTTAATCGCCCGGTTCACCTGCCCGAGTGACCGACAACAGGCGTTCATGCGCGACAGCAAGGCACCCGGCTTGCGGGTTCGTGCGACCGCTGGCGTGAAGGCGTTCGTGTTTGAAGCAAAACTCAATGGGCAGACCATCCGCCGCACTATCGGTGACGTGCGAGCCTGGACAATCGAAGCGGCCCGCACCGAGGCAAACCGCCTGCGGGTAACTCTTGACGCTGGCACAGACCCGCGTGAGGTTGAGCGCCAGCAAGCAGCGGCCATTGCAGACAAAACCCAAGCCGACAAGGTGGCATCCTTGACCGTGGGCGATATTTGGCCGCGCTACCTGACAGAGGGCAGACCCAAGCGCAAAGACGCATGGAAGCCGGGCTATCGGGCATCGTTGGATGTGATGGCCGCGCCTGGGGGCGTTGAAAAGAAACGGGGGGCAGGGTTGACAAGGCCGGGGCCGATTTACCCGCTGCTTTCGCTGGCGCTGGTTGACGTGACCGAGGACACACTTCAACTGTGGTTTGAGCGTGAAGCTGTGGCAAGTAGGCACCAAGCAGCACGCGCCCTGATGATGTTTCGTGGTTTCATGCGCTGGTGCGCTGCCCGGCCTGAGTACCGCAAGCTGATAGACCGTGACGCTGGCAGAGCGCCCGCCATTTTGGAGAATTTGCCGACTAACACGCACCGCACCGACTGTATTGAAGCCGCGCAACTGCCGGGCTGGTGGCAGGGTGTAGAGCAACTGGACAACCGCACCGCGAGCGTTTACCTGAAGGCTTTGGTACTGACCGGGGCACGCCGCGAGGAACTGGCCGGGCTGACTTGGGCGAATGTTGATTTTCAGTGGCGCAAGCTGACACTTGCCGACAAGGTTGAACAAACCCGCACCATCCCGTTAACCCCGTATCTGGCGCAAATGGTAGCTACCTTGCCACGGGTGAATGCTTTCGTGTTTGCCAGTTCAGCAAAAGCTGGCCGCATTGCAGACACCCGCGCCAGCCATGCCAAAGTGCTGCAAAGCGCCGGTATCGACAAGTTGACCATCCACGGGCTAAGGCGCAGTTTTTCGCTGATTGGTGAAGCCGCTGGATGCCCTGCTGGGGCACTGGCGCAAGTCATGGGGCATCGACCAAGCGCCACG
>CAIQOO010000014.1 GCA_903873485.1 uncultured beta proteobacterium
CTTGAGAATATTTATCATCAGGAAGGTTCAATGCAGCATCCAATGGAAACAGACTCGGCGCATCGTCAGCGCTGTAACCCAGGCGATTGACAGTGACTTCTCCAAACAGGGTCTTGAGCGCACGACTTCTTGGGCGGCAATATGTAAATGGAAGCTGATAGCGCTTATGCCACTTGGGCTAGAGCGATGTTTTTCGATCAAGAAGCAAGAGTCTGAATGGTTGTCAGCCGGGTGTCTGGCTGGCGTTTTTTGAGGCCACCGCACTTGTCATGAATCCCCGCAAGAGCTAGAATTTTTGCAGGCTGAAAGAGGCCGGCTTGTCGGTCTTCGGACGGCCTGCATAAGGAGTTAAACATGGCTAAGTACACACAAAAAGAAATGAATGCCGCGATCAACAACATCAAGGCGTATTTCTTCCAGCAGGGCAAAGTGGCCCTTTGGGGCAAGGTTCAGAAGAAGATCGAGGAAAAACTTGGTGTCACAATCGTGACGGATGTCGGATCATTGGTTGCATTTTTGCCCAACGCCAATGCCGCGCAAGCGCTGGCGACGGGCCTTACACTGTATTTGCAAGCCTTCTATCATTGGGCCAACTATTGTTTGGACCCCAGGATCAACCCCTTCGATCCCGAAACCAGACTCGACGACTATGTGCTGTTTCTGCTATTCACCTGGGCGGTCAACGATCCCAAGGATGGTCCGGCGATCAGGTGGGACACCACAAACTATAAAGATGGATCTCTGACGAGAGGCATGAACATCTAATGGTGACCAGAGAAATGCCGAAAGCCGATCAGAGCGGCTCAAACCAGCAGCAGCGCACCATTTTGATAGCCAGCACAACCAGCTTGGCGGCTTCGTGCGACTCGAACCGGTTGCCGTTCAGACCACCACCACGCCCTCAAAGCGGGCGTACAGGCTGTCCACCCACGACTCGACTTCAGCGGCGCTGATTTGCAGAAAAGCCAGGCAATCGGTGCCATGGCGGTCCCATTCACGCTGTTGCTTGATGCCCTCGTGGTGCGCTACCAGATGGTCGGCAATTGCGGCAATGGCGACCAACTGGCGCACTTCCAGCGCCACGCCGCTGTCTGCCAAGACCGAAAAATCATGGTGCAGCCGCACTGCATAGGCGATGACGGCCGGCAAGCGCCAGGTTTTGGCCACAATCGCGCCGACCACCGCATGGTCGGTGCGGTGGTTGGCGTTTTCGGTCTGGACAAAGGTGCGGTCCTGCCGCGCCATGGCTTCTACCAGTGTGCCGCTGTAGCCGCGCACACCTTGCAGCATGATCGGGATGCCAACATGAAAAAACAGCCCGCAGGTTTTGGCCACCTCTACATCAACGCCATACATCTGGCCGGCAATGTGCGCCATGGCCAGCGAACGCCGGGTTGACGACTCCCAAAAATGCTCGATCAGGGAGGAATCAAGGCGAATCGAATGGCGCAGCAAAAACCCGGTCAGCAGGTTGGCGGTCGACCGCACGCCCAGCATGGCCACCGCCTGTCCAACCGAACTGACCGGCTGGCGCCGGGCGTAAAGCGAGCTGTTGGAACTGCGAATCAGCGCCGCCGCCATCGCCACATCGCTGCCGGCAATGGCTGCTACTGCCTGCGGGTCGGGGTCAGCCTGGTTGAGTTCGGTTTGCAACTGCACCAGCAATTGCGGGCAGGGCGGGATGGCGATGTCTTTGACCGGGCCAGAATCGCGCGCCCGGTCGAGCTCGCGATTGATCTCTTGGGCTTTCATGCAAGTGTCTTTCAGGGTTCATTTTTCAGCAAAATTCTATTGGCAGATTGGCCAATGGCAGCACCGCTGCGGATCGCCGATCTACCGGATGCAAACCGTCTACAAACCATTGCACCAGCGCTGGCGCCGTCAGCGGACGGGAGAAATAATAACCCTGAAGTTCATCACAACCCAATTGCCTGAGCTGCTCGGCCTGTTCTTTTTGCTCCACGCCCTCTGCCACCACCGTCAAGCCCAGCGTGTGCCCAAGCACCACAATGGCCCGGACAATCGCCATGTCGGCCGGGTCGTCAAGCATGTCGCGCACAAATGACTGGTCAATTTTGAGCTTGTCAATCGGAAAACGCTTGAGGTAGGCCAGGCTGGAATAGCCGGTGCCAAAGTCGTCGATCGAGAGTTGCAGCCCAAGCGCCTTGATGGCTGCCAGTTTTTCGGTGGCGGCCTGCGCATCGGCCATCAGGTGCGACTCGGTAATCTCCAATTCGAGCCGGTTCGGGTCACACTGATGGCGGGTGATGCATTGGCGCACCAGTTCCACCAGATCAGGTTCGGCCAACTGGGCTGCCGACAGGTTGATCGACATGATCAAGGCACCGAAACCTTGCTGTTGCCAAGCGGCGTGCTGGCGGCAGGCCTCGTCAAACACCCAGCGCCCGATCGGGTGGATCAGCCCGCACTCTTCGGCCACCGGAATAAACCGCGCCGGCGGGATCGATCCCAGTTCGGCGCTGTGCCAGCGGATCAGCGCTTCCACCCCCAGCAGCGCGCCGCTGCGGGCATCCAGCCGGGGCTGGTAGTTCAGGCTGAACTCGCCGCGTTCCAGCGCCAGTCGCAGGTGCTGTTCCAGCTCCAGGCGCTCGCGGATGACTTGGTCAATCGACGAGTCAAACACGCGCGCGCCATCGCGACCGGCTGCTTTGGCCTCGTACATGGCGGCATCGGCGCGGCGCATCAGTTCATCGAGATCCTGCCCATCGGCCGGATAGACCGCAATGCCAATGCTGCAAGACACATTGAGTTCATGCCCCTGCACCTGGTGGGACTGGCGCACCAGCGGAATCAGGCGCTGCTCAACCTGCCAGCGCGCCTGCTCGCCGCTCTTGATGTCGCGCAATATCACCACAAATTCATCGCCACCGAGCCGGCTGACCAGGTCGCCGGCACGTACAGCCTGCTGCAGGCGCTGGGCCACCGAGCGCAGCAAGCCGTCACCTACATGGTGGCCCAGGGTGTCGTTGATCACCTTGAAGCGGTCCAGATCAATGAACAGCACTGCCAGACATTCGCCACTGCTGCTGGCCTGCTTGAGCGCGGCTTGCAGGGTTTCGACACACAAGGCGCGGTTTGGCAATTCGGTCAACACATCGTGTTTCGCCAGAAACTGAACCCTGGCTTCGGTGCGCTTGCGGTCGGTGATGTCGATCGAAATGCCAATGTAATGCGACACCCGGCCTTTTCGGTTGGATTCGCGCACCGCCGAGATCATCAGCCAGGCCGGATAGGTCTGGCCGCTGCGCTTGCGCAACAGCACTTCGCCCTGCCATTCGTGGCGCTGCGCGATGCAGCGCGAAATCTCGCCTGCCAGTGCCGCATCAGTATCCCCCGGGCTGTTGCCCAGCAACATCTGCAGATGTTCGCCAAGCACCTCGTAAAAGTCATAACTGGTGGCTTTGCAATAGGCGGCATTCACGCTCAGCACCCGCTGCTGGTCATCGAGGATGATGATGCCCTCGGAAGAGGCCTCAAACACCTTGGCCCAGAGTTCCAGCCGCTGCTCCATCAGCTTGAGCACGTTGATCGGGGTGAAGGTGGTCAGCAAGGCATCATGGCCCTGAAAGCTCAGCCGCCGCGCCGACAGCACCGCCCACGACGGCTCTTGCCCGCCGAGCCAGCGCACCTCAAATTCATCGACTTGCTCGCGGTCATACAGGCGCTGGAAAAAACGCACCCGCACGCCCGGCTCCAAGCCGTCACGCCAGGGGTCGGTGCTGCGCCCGGCCAGCCAGGGGGCAGCGGGCGCATTGGCATGCAGCACCTGGTGATCCGGCACCGAGGTCACCACCATGGCGATCGGAATCGACTCCAGCAGTTCTGCCTGGGCCTGGGCCGCCCGGGTGCTGGCGGCCAGCTCCTGGCGCGCGTCGCGGTCGCGGTCAAGCTGTGCCAGCATGCCATTGAAGGTGGTGACCAAATGGCCGATTTCGTCCTGGCTGTCCCAGCGCGCGCGCAGGTTGTAGTTGCCGGTTTGCCGCACGTCATTGGCGACACCGGCGAGTTGCTTGATCGGGCGGGCAATCAGCCGGGCCACGGTAAAGACCAGGCCCAAAATGGCAAACAGCAAGGCCAGTGCGGTACCCAGATGCAGCCACATTTTTGAAAACAGGCCGTCAACTCGCTGTTGCAGCAGTGTGTTCAAGGCCGCCGACGTGCCTTGCCAGGCCTGCTCCAGCGTCTCAAGGGTCTGGCCTTGCAACAGCGCCAGCATCTGCACGTCAGCCGGCGACAAGGTTTTCTCGGACAAGGACTGCACCATCGACAGCAGTTGCAGCAACCGGCGATTGAGGGCAATTTGCCGATCAAGCAGCTTGTCGCGAAAGGCCGGGCCGCCGGCCGCGTAGGCTTGCGTGTAGTCGGCCGAAATGCCCTGATGGATGGCGTCAAGGCGACCCGCCAGAATCAGCAGGCGGGTGCTTTGCAAGGCAGCCTGACCGGGATTGATTCCGGGTTTGTGATCAAGCACCAAAATGGTGTCGTTGAGCAAGCCGGCCAGCTCAGGAAACCGCAACACCACCAGCGACATGCTGTAGTAGCTGTCGAGGTCCGGGTCCAGAATCAGGTTCGACTGATTGCCGACGGTGGTGATCAAATTGCGCGCCGCCTGAATCAGCGGCCGCAGCACATCGGCAGCCGGGCTGCCATTGGCTGGCAGGGCCTGCCACGACGCAGCCAGCGCCGCGCTGTCGGCCTGGGTATTGAGCATGGCATCGTGGTGCGCGCGCTGCCCGGCAAACTGTTGCAACACCGATTGCGCTGTGGCTGGCGCGGCCGCTGGCGACTTGATCGCTGCCATCAGCAGATCACGCACACTGTCGCTGTAGGCAACACCGACAATTTCTTTGCGGGCAAAGTCAATCGCCAGGTATTTTTCGTGAATCAGAATACCCGATATGTAAATGACGGCGGTCAAATCGAGCAGGTAGATCAGGGTCAGCTTGCGGCTGACACTCAGTCGGCCCAGCCAGGCGGCGATCGATTTGAAAAAATTCATCTAGGATGGTGCGTGGCTGGTTGCCGCTGTCATGGCTGCCATCAAGGCACGGACCCACGGATGCGCATCGCTGCCGCTAGCCGGGCACTGGCACCAGAAAGTCTTGGCTGATGTTGGCGCCGAGGTCGTTGATGCGGTCGAGAAACTGCGTCAGATAGGCATGCAAGCCGGTCGCCAGAATCTCGTCAATGCGCCCATATTGCAACTCGGCGCGCAGCTTGCCGGCACGCCGGTGGGTTTCGCCCGACTGGTCGTTGGCCACCATGCGCAAATTGTTGACCACCTCGTTGAGGCAGGCGTGCAAGGAGCGCGGCATGTCGGGGCGCAGAATCAGCAGTTCGGCCACCCGCTCGGGCCGGATGACATCGCGATAGACCTTGCGATAGACCTCAAAACCGCTGACGCTGCGCAAAATGGCGCTCCAGTGGTAGAAGTCGTACTCTTGGTCTTTCTCGTTGGCGGTGCCGTAGAAATCGCTCTCGACGGCATAAAACTTCACATCGACCAGCCGTGCCGTGTTATCGGCGCGCTCCAGAAAAGTACCCAGGCGCATGAAATACAGCGCCTCGTCCATCAGCATGGTGCCCACCGTCACGCCGCGTGACAGGTGCGAGCGGAACTTGACCCATTCAAAAAACTGCGCCGGATCCTGCTCGAATTCACCGTTCTTGATCATCCGGCGCACTTCCAGCCAGGTCTGGTTTTGCGTTTCCCAGACTTCGGTGGTCAGGGTGCCGCGCACCGCCCGGGCGTTTTCACGCGCCGCACCCAGGCACGACAGAATGGAAGACGGGTTGCTCTCATCCTTGACCATGAAGTCCATCACCTCGGTGGCCCGGATCTCGCCATGCTTCTTTTTGTAGGCCGGCATCAGTTCGCTGATGGAAAGCAGGCCTTGCCAGCCGGCCAGCGCCACCCCCTCGGACTGTGGCAACAACGAGGTCTGGTAATTGACGTCCAGCAGGCGGGCGGTATTTTCGGCCCGCTCGGTGTAGCGGTTCATCCAGAATAAATGGTCGGCGGTTCGTGACAACATACGCGCTTTCGATAGGTCTGTGTTTAAGCAAAAAAGGGGTCAGGGCGGGGTCAGGTGGCTTGCTGCTGCGCCTGCCGGGACACTGTGGCGGGTTCGGCCAGGGTGTTGCCGTTCTCCAGAATCCAGGTGTCTTTGGTGCCGCCGCCCTGCGACGAATTAACCACCAGCGAACCGTCCTTGAGTGCCACGCGGGTCAGGCCACCAGGCACCATCTGCACCGTCTTGCCCGACAGCACATAGGGCCGCAAGTCGATATGGCGCGGCGCGATGCCGCTTTCAACAAAGGTCGGGCAACTCGACAAACTCAAGGTCGGCTGGGCAATGTAGCCGCTCGGGTTGGCCAGCAGGGCTTTGCGAAAGTCTTCAATCTCGGCACTGGTGGCGGCAGGACCGACCAGCATGCCGTAGCCGCCGGCACCATGCACTTCTTTCACCACCAGCTCTTTCAGGTGCGCCAGCGTGTAGGCCAGGTCGTCCTTGTTGCGGCACATGTAGGTGGGCACATTGTTCAAAATCGGTTTTTCACCCAGATAAAACTCGATCATCCGGGGCACATAGGGGTAAATCGACTTGTCGTCGGCGACACCGGTGCCGACCGCATTGCTGATCGTCACATTGCCGGCCCGGTAGGCCGCCATCAAGCCGGCACAGCCCAGGGTGGAGCCGGGCCGAAAAACTGAAGGGTCGAGAAAATCGTCATCAACCCGGCGGTAAATCACATCAACCCGCTTTGGCCCCCGGGTGGTGCGCATATAGACAAAGTTGTCTTTCACCATCAAATCCTGGCCTTCAACCAGTTCCACGCCCATTTGCTGCGCCAGAAAGGCATGTTCAAAATAGGCGCTGTTGTACATGCCGGGGGTCAGCACCACCACGGTTGGATCGGCGGAGGTGGCCGGGCTGCTGGCGCGCAGGGTTTCGAGCAGCAAGTCAGGGTAATGGGCAATTGGCGCTACCCGGTGCATGCTGAACAGGTCGGGAAACAGCCGCATCATCATCTTGCGGTCTTCCAGCATGTAGCTGACGCCGCTGGGCACCCGCAGGTTGTCTTCGAGCACATAGTATTCACCCACGCCGGCGGCATTGGGTGCCCGCACGATGTCAATGCCGGAGATGTTGGAATAAATCTGATGGGGCACCGCCACGCCAACCATTTCGGGGCGGAACTGCGCGTTGTTCTCGATCTGCTCGCGCGGCACGATGCCGGCCTTGAGAATGTCCTGCTCATGATAGACATCGTGAATAAAGCGGTTCAGCGCCGTCACCCGCTGCGCCAGGCCGCGCTCCATGCTGGCCCATTCGTGCGCCGGGATGATGCGCGGAATCAGGTCAAACGGAATCAGCCGCTCGGTGCCGGCGCCTTCCTCGTCTTTTTCGCCATAAACGGCAAAGGTAATGCCAACCCGGCGAAAGATCACTTCAGCCTCTTCGCGCCGCTTGGCCATCATGTCGCCGGGCTGGCGCGCCAGCCATTCGTCATAGATTTTGTAGTGATCGCGGATCTGCGCCCCATGGGTAAAGAACTGATAGGGCAACTGGGTGTACATCTCGTCAAATTTCTGCATGGATCTTTTCTCCTGGCTAAAGCTTAGCAATCTTTGGGCCAGTCCCAGACCCCGGTGCTGCCGGAGCAGCCGGGAAAAAATCAAAACCGGTGCTGCCAATAGTGCCGATTGACCTGCCGCTGGCACTGCTGCAACTCGGCTTGCCAGGATTGCCAGGTCAACGCACCACAATGAGGCGTGTCGATAACCTGCACCTGCCGATCGGCATAGCGCACCAAAACCGGGCCAGCCGGATGGCCAAAGCGGTTTCGGTAGCCCGCCTGCACCACGGCAATGCGTGGCTGGACCGCATCCAGAAAGACGTCACTGCTCGATGTCCTGCTGCCGTGGTGTGGCACCACCAGCAAATCGGCTTGCAGACTCGTCACCCCGGCAGCGGCCAGACCGCTCGGCCCGCCGGGCCGGTCAACGTTTTGCGGCAGCACCCGCTGCACCAAGATGGCCTCTTGCGCCTGCTCGATGTCACCGGTCAGCAACGCGGTTTGCCGGCCATTGGAGATACGCAGCACACAGCTTGTGGCATTGCTGTTGCGCACTTCGGCACCAGCCTGCGCAAACGGATGCAGCACGTCAAAGTCCACCCCGTCCCACTGCCAGTGCTGCCCGGCTTGGCACAGCGTGGCCTGGCGTGCGGCAGCCGTCAGGCGGTCGTCGGTGAACGAGCTGAGCAGTTCGGCTTGCGGCTGCAGCGCCAGCAGCGCCGCCGCACCGCCGATGTGGTCGCTGTCCTTGTGGCTCAGCACCAGCCTGTCAAGCCGAACGTCCAGGGCGCGCAACAACGGCGCCAGCACGCGCTGGCCGGCATCGCTGTCCTGGCTGTAACGCGGCCCGGCATCAAACAGCAGGGCGTGGCGGGCGGTGCGAATCAGCACCGCACTGCCCTGCCCGATGTCGGCGGCCAGCAGCTCAAACTGGCCGACCGCTGGCCGCGCTGGCTGCCACAACAGCACCGGCAACAGCAGCGGCAGCCCGCCTGAGCGTAGCCACCAGGGCAGGCGCAGCACCAGCAGCACGCCACCCAGCACTGCCGCGCCGGCCGCCCACCAGGGGGCTTTCGCCACCGTCAGCACCGCCCAGGGCAATGCCGCCAGCCAGCGCAACACCCGCAGCATCAGTTCGGCCGCCCAGGCCGCCAGTTGCCACAAATCGGGCAGCAGGGTGCCCAGCATGGCCAGCGGCGTGATCAGCAGTGTGACCCAGGGAATCGCCAACGCATTGGCCGGCAGGCCCAGCAGCGAAACCTGGCCAAACAACACCAAGGACAGTGGCGCCAGCGCCAGCGTGATCACCCACTGCTCCCGAAACATCGAGGCAAATCGGCCTCCAGCCCTTTGTCCATCTGCACTGACAGCTACAGAATCAGAAGCAAACAAAACCCCGACGGCAACAAAGCTGAGCCAGAAACCGGCTTGTAGCAAGGCCCACGGGTCGATCGCCACCACCACCGCGCAGGTCAGCAGCCAGACCTGCGGCCACGGCCAGCGCAGGCCAGACAGCCGCAGCAGCGCCACGCAAGCCAGCATCAGCACGGTGCGCTGGGCCGGCACGCCAAACCCGCTGAACAGCGCATAGGCCGATGCCAGCACCACGCCGCCGACCAACGCGGCATTGGCTGCCGGCAGCCACAAACACCAGCGCCCCAAGCGCCGCCACAGCCAGCCGACCGCCAGCGCCGCAGCCCAGGCAAACATGGTGATGTGCAACCCCGAGATGCTCATCAGGTGCGCCACGCCGGTGGCCCGAAACACCTGCCAGTCGGCCCGCTCGATGGCACCCTGGTCACCGACCACCAGGGCCGCGATCAGCCCGGCGGCATCGGCATCGCTGACCTTTTGAAAAATGCGCTCGCGCAGTTGCTGGCGCGCCTGCTCCACCGGATACCAACCGGTCACTGCAAGGCGCTGCGGCAGCGGGTCAAGGCGGCCCGAGCGCACATAGCCGGTGGCCTGCACGCCCTGCTCCCACTGGTGCAGTTCATGGTCAAAACCATGCGGGTTGACACTGCCATGCACCGCCTTGAGCCGCACCGTGAACTGCCAGCGCTCGCCGGCCCTCGGGGTATCAGGCAAACGCTGCGCTTCAGCCAGTGCTTCATCCGCATCGTCGGCGCTGGCCGGTTTGCCCGAATACCAGGCCAGTTCCAGCCGGGGCGGCAATAGCAGCGCCTGCCCGCCCAACTGCGCCGACTCCGGCGCAAACCGAAAACGCAAACCCAGATCGAAGGCCTGCGGCAGGCTGGCCACCACCCCGATGACCGCTACATCCCGCCCCTGTAGTGCAGGATCAAGGCGATGGCTGACAAAGCTGAGCGCGCGCAGCCCGGTGAACCCTGCCGCCAGCAGCCCGGTTAAGCCGAGCAGCAACAGCAACACCACCACCGGATGCCCGTTATTTACTACATTTTTAATAGCTATCAGCGCATATCCCATAAGGGCTACAAGCATAAAACATATATAAACCGGAGTTGACCACAAATCCGGCTGCTGCAATTGCAATGCGCTGCCGAGCAGCAAGCCCAACAAGGCAGGGCTGAGCCAGCGCCCCCGCGTGATGCGGTCGGCAGGGGCGCTAGAGTTGGGCATGGCAACATGCTAACGCGGCCACCGGCGATTGCGCGCTTGTCTGATCTTGATCAGAACCGGCGCACGGATCCGGCCCTATGATGGTTTCGACAACTCTCCCGTTATTCAAAAGAGATCGCCAATGAAACACATCACAAGCTGGCAACGCCTGGGTCTGGGCAGCAAGCTGGCCTTGAGCAACTTTTTGCTGGTAGCCGCCGTGCTGACCATTTGCGTGCTGGCCATTGGTTATTCGGTGTCACAAACGATCGAGGGCCGTGCCACCGCCGAGGTCAGCGACAAGACCCGCATGCTCATGCAACTGATTGAGGGCAGCGACCAGGATTTGCGCATCAGAACCAGCGCCCTGGCCAAAGCGTTTCAAGCCAATATCAAGGGCAGCTTTGACCTGTTGCCCACCACCATCGACATCAATGGCCGCACCACGCCAACCCTGCGACGCGATGGCAAAACGGTCAACCTCGATTTTGCCCTGGTGGACCGGTTTACCGACATGACGGGGGCGGTGGCCACCGTGTTTGCCAAGTCGGGGGACGATTTTGTGCGGGTCAACACCTCGCTCAAGAACGACAAGGGCGAGCGCGCTGTCGGCACCCTGCTCGACCGCCAGCACCCGGGCTACCAGGCCACGCTCAAGGGCGGCAGTTTCACCGGCCTGGCCACCCTGTTTGGCCGTCAGTACATGACGCAGTACGACCCGATCAAAGATGGGCAGGGCAACATTGTCGGCTTAAGCTTTATCGGGCTGGATTTTTCGGATTACCTCAAAGCCCTGAAGGAGTCGATCCGGGGTATCAAAATTGGCCAGACCGGGTATTTTTATGTGCTCAACGCGCAGCCCGGTGAAAAACTCGGCGAACTCGTCATTCACCCGGCGCTGGAAGGCAAAAATCTGCTGGCCGTGAAGGATTCGGGCGGACGCGAATTCATCAAGGACATGCTGCAACAAAAAAACGGCCAGATCCGCTACCCCTGGGTCAACAAAGAACTCGGTGAAACCGCGCCGCGCGACAAAGTGGTGGCGTTTGCCCATCTGAAAAACTGGAACTGGGTGCTGGCAGGCGGCACCTATGTGGATGAATACACCGCCGAGATCGACCGGTTGCGCAATTTTTTTGCGCTGTCCGGCCTGCTGATTGTGCTGGTGATCTCTGCCGTCTGGTGGTTGCTGATTCGCCGCCTGGTGGTGTCTCCGATGGCGCTGGTGAGTGCCACTGCCGACAACATCGCCCAGGGCGACCTGGGCAGCGAACTGGTCACCGAGCGGAAGGACGAAATTGGCCACCTGATCACCGCCATGGCCAACATGCAGCAGGTGCTCAATCGCTTTCAGTCCGGGCAAGCCGAGATGGCGCGCCAGCACGAAGCCGGCAACATCGACCATCTGATGCCGGCTGCCAGCCTGCCCGGAGCTTATGGTGCCATGGCCCTGAGCATCAACAGCATTGTCAAGTCGCACCTTGACGTGACCATGAACGTGGTGGATATCGTCACGCAGTACGCAGAAGGCCGGCTTGATGTCGCGATGGATCGGCTGCCGGGTCAAAAAGCCCGCATCAGCGAGGCCGTTGACAAGGTACAACAGTCGCTGCAACGCGCCAGCGAGGCGGCGCGTTATAACGCCCGTGTCAAGACGGCGCTCGACAACGTCAGCCTGCCGGTGCGCATTGCCGACAACGATGGCACGGTGATTTACATCAACCACGCGCTGCACAACACCCTGCATCACAACCTGGAAGGTTTCCGCCAGCAGATTGCCGGTTTTGACCCTGAAAAAATGATCGGCGGCAGCATCGGCGTGTTTTATGCCGATCCGCAAGCCGCATTAAAACGCCTGCGCAACCTCAGCGCAGCCACCAAAACCCGCCTGAATCTGGGTGGTCGCATGTACGATCTGACCACCACGCCGGTTTTGACCGACCACGACGAACGTCTGGGCACCGTCGGCCAATGGCAGGACGTAACCGAGCAACTGATCGCCGAAGACGAAATTGCCAACGTGGTGCAGGCGGCCGGCCAGGGCGATTTAAGCCAGCGGCTGAGCTTGCAGGGCAAAACCGGCTTTTTTGCCAACCTGTCCAACGGCATGAACGAGTTGCTGGCGACCAGCGAACACGTCATGACCGATGTCGCCGACGCGCTGGGTGCACTGGCCCAAGGCGACCTGACACACCGCATCGGGCGCGACTACAGCGGCATTTTTGGCACGGTCAAAAACAATGTCAACAGTTCCTCGGACAAGCTGACCCGCGTCATGGAAGATGTACGCAGTGCCGCTGATGCACTCACCGACGCGGCCAACCAGGTCAGCGCCACCGCGCAGTCGCTGTCACAGGCCGCCAGCGAGCAAGCCGCCAGCGTCGAGCAGACCACCTCCAGCATCCAGGCGATGTCGGCCTCGATCCAGCAAAACAGCGACAACGCCCGCGTCACCAACGCAATCGCCACCAAGGCCAGTCAAGAGGCGGCTGAAGGCGGACAGGCGGTCAGCCGGACGGTGTCGGCGATGAAGCAAATCGCCGCCAAGATCGGCATCGTCGATGACATCGCCTATCAAACCAACCTGCTGGCGCTCAACGCCGCCATTGAAGCCGCCCGCGCCGGCGAGCATGGCAAGGGTTTTGCCGTGGTCGCAGCCGAAGTGCGCAAACTGGCCGAACGCAGCCAGCAAGCGGCCAAGGAAATTGGCGCGCTGGCCGGCAGCAGCGTGACCACCGCAGAACGGGCCGGCCTGCTGCTCGATGAAATCGTTCCCGGCATTCAACAGACCTCCGGGCTGGTGCAAGACATTGCGACCGCCTCGGGCGGACAAAACCAGTCGATCAGCCACATTGGTGCTGCCATGGGCCAGCTCGGCCATGCCACCCAGCAAAATGCATCGGCCGCCGAACAACTGGCGGCCACCAGTGAAGAACTGCTCGGACAGGCTGAACAATTGCAGCAGTCGGTGGCGTTTTTCAGCACCGCCGCTGTTCCCAGGCTGAGCCTGTCACGATACGCCTGAACCAGGCACCGGCTCAATCAGTGGCCGCCCCGGCACCTGCGCCGACCAATCGATCGGGTCTTGGTGCAGCACCATGTCAATGTCCAGGCCCAGCACTTCGGCCACCGCCGCTGGAAAGGTCACGGTCATCTTGTTCTGGGTCAGGCCGGCGTGGCGCGTGCGGGCGCGCCAGGCGGCCAGATGCACGACACCGGCCAGCGGCTCATACACCGCGTTTTCGAACGGTGCAAACTGGTATTGCAGCGCATCCACAATCACTTTCGGAAAATGCCACTGGCGTGCCAGCCAGGCGCTGGCCTGGGTATAACAAAAACCAAATGCCTGGCGCTCCAGCCGCTCGCGCTTGAGTTCCAGCGGCCCGGCATCGGCATCAAGGGCTACCGCCTGCACCATGGCGCTGCGCATCGCCAGCGCGCCGACCGCATGAATCAGCCCGGCGGTAAAGGCCGCCTGCTGGTTTTGCCGTACCACCCCGGCCAGCGAGCGGGCGACCCGGGCACAGTCACGACTGTAAGCCCAGAATTGCGGCAACACCAGGCCGGGCATGGAGCGAAACGAGGCCAGCGCCGCCGCCGAGGTCACCATGGTTTGCACCTGGCTCAGGCGCAGCAGCGCCAGCGCTTCACTGACGCAATACACCTGGCCACCAAGCTTGAAGAAGCTGGCATTGGCGGCCTGCAGCAGCCGGGTGGTCAGGGCCGGGTCGGTGCTGATGAACTGGTCAATGCGCCGCAAATCGGGCTGCTGCTGTGCCAGTTCGGCCAGCAGCAAGGCCACCAGCCGGGGTGCGCTGGGGATAACAAAACGCGGCGACAGGAAAGTGGCAAGTTCCATGGCATTAATTCTCGCGGCCTTTGAGTTTGGCAAAGGCGGATGACATGGCGGTCGATGGTGGCGCATGACGCGCCGCTGCCGATCCGTGTGCGGCACCCGAACCGCCACCTGCGCCCGGCCCGGCACGCCCGCGTTGCTGTGCATTGGCCGCCTGAAAACGGTTGTCGCCGGCCCCGTCACGCCGCGCCACTGCCGCACCGAGCTTCATGGTCAGCGCAATTCGCTTGCGTGCCACATCCACTTCAACCACCTGCACTTTGACAATGTCGCCGGTTTTGACCACCTCGCGCGCGTCGCTGACAAATTTGTGGCTGAGCTGGCTGACATGCACCAGCCCGTCCTGGTGCACGCCCAGGTCAATAAAGGCGCCGAAAGCCGCCACATTGCTGACCGTGCCTTCGAGCAGCATGCCCTCTTTGAGGTCGCGAATGTCTTGCACAGCGTCATTCAGGCGCGCCACCCGGAAATCCGGGCGCGGGTCGCGGCCCGGTTTTTCCAGCTCGCCCAGAATGTCGGCAACCGTGATGACACCAAATTTTTCATTGGCAAACAAGGCGGGTGCCAGGGTTTTGAGCAGGTCGGCGCGGCCCATCAATTCGGCCACCGGCTTGCCGGTGTGGGCGATGATGTGCTGCACCACCGGATAGGTTTCCGGGTGCACGCCGGTCATGTCTAGCGGGTTGCTGCCGCCGCGAATGCGCAAAAAGCCGGCGCTTTGCTCAAACGTCCTGGCTCCCAGACCGGCCACTTGCAGCAAATCCTGCCGGCTGGCAAAGGCGCCATGGGACTCGCGCCAGCGCACCACCGATTTGGCGACACTCGCCGACAGGCCCGAGACCCGCGCCAGCAGCGGCACGCTGGCGGTATTCAGATCGACACCGACCGCGTTGACGCAGTCTTCCACCACCGCATCAAGCGTTTTGGCCAGCGCGCTCTGGTTCACATCGTGCTGGTATTGGCCGACACCAATCGATTTGGGATCAATCTTGACCAGCTCGGCCAGCGGGTCTTGCAGGCGCCGGGCAATGCTGGCGGCACCGCGCAGGCTGACATCGACATCCGGCATTTCCTGGCTGGCCAATTCGCTGGCCGAATAAACCGACGCGCCAGCTTCGCTGACCACTACTTTTTCTATAGCTAGTAGCGCTTGTCCAGTCTGGGCTGCAGCCGTTTTTTCCATTAATTTGATGAGGTCGGCGGCAAGCCGGTCGGTGTCGCGGCTGGCGGTGCCGTTGCCGATGGCGATCAGGTTCACGCCATGTTTGGTGCACAGTTTGGCCAAGCTGTGCAAGGCGCCGTCCCAGTCTTTGCGCGGCTCATGCGGAAACACCGTGGCGGTATCGACCAGCCGGCCGGTGGCATCCACCACCGCCACCTTGACCCCGGTGCGAATGCCGGGGTCCAGCCCCAGCACCACCCGCGCACCGGCCGGGGCGGCCAGCAGCAAATCACGCAGGTTGTCGGCAAACACCTTGATCGCCACCTGCTCGGCGGCTTCGCGCAAGCGGGCAAACAGGTCCCGCTCGGTTGACAGGCTGAGCTTGACGCGCCAGCTCCAGGCGACACATTTGCGGATCAAATCGTCAGCCGGGCGGCCCTGGTGGCTCCAGCCGAGTTTGATCGCCATGCGGGCCTCGGCCAGCGACACCACCGGCGGAATTGCTCTTGATTTTGTAGCTGGCAGCGCAGGTGCAGCATGGGCTGGAGGCTGATTTCTTATAAATTGATCAGCCGCCGCCACAACCGCAGCAGGCTCGGGCAGGACCAGCTTGACATCGAGAATGTCCTGGCTGCGACCCCGAAACACCGCCAGCGCGCGGTGCGAGGGCACCCGGGCGAGCGGCTCGTCGTAGTCAAAATAGTCACGAAACTTGGCAACATCGGGCTGGTTTTCGTCTTTGCCATCCATCAGCCAGCTTTTGAACAGCCCCTGCGCCCACAGCCATTCGCGCAAATCCTGCACCAGCGCGGCATCTTCGACCCAGCGCTCGCTCAGAATATCGCGCACCCCGTCCAGCACCGCCGCCAGCGTGGTGAAGTCGTCGCCGGCTTCGGTTTTTTCCGGCTTGACATAAGCCTGCGCTTGTGCCACCGGGTCAAGCATGGGATCGGCAAACAAGGCATTGGCCAGCGGTTCCAGCCCGGCCTCGCGCGCCATCTGGCCTTTGGTGCGGCGCTTTTGCTTGTAAGGCAGGTACAAGTCTTCAAGCTCCTGTTTGGTCGGGGCCGTCCGCAGCGCCGCCAGCAATGCCGGGGTCATCTTGCCCTGCTCGTCAATGCTTTTGATCACCGCCGTCAGCCGTTCTTGCAGTTCGCGCAGGTAAGTCAGGCGGGTATCAAGCGCGCGCAAGGCAATGTCGTCGAGACCGCCGGTGGCCTCTTTGCGGTAACGGGCAATAAACGGCACGCTGGCGCCACCGTCAAGCAGTTCCACCGCCGCCGCCACCTGGCGTTCGTGGACACCGAGTTCCTGGGCAATTTTGCCGATGATGTGTTGCATAAATCAGGGATGCTTCAGCGCCAAAGCTGAAGAAGAATAGAAGTTCGCCAGTGTGCCACAGGCCAGCGCGCCGAAATCAAGCCGAACTCAGCACTTGGCATTGGTAGAAGTCAAGTAGACCCACCCGGTGGCTTTCATGGCGGTGAGCGGCGAGCCTGACGGCTACCAGTCGGCCTTGCAACGCGAGGTGTCGGCGTTGATCACGCCGCAATTGCTGCCGGCGCAAAGCCTGGAGCCGGTCGAGCGCTTTGCGTTTTACCAGCGCGCCCGCGCCGCTTACGCCATCATTGTCACCGGCGAATTACAGCCTTTTGGCAACTTTATTCTGCGCAAAGGTGTCATCGGCGAAAATCTTCGCCCATGACACCCAACCGATCTGCCCCTGCTGTTGTACTTCCGACGCTGCTGCGCCCACGCGGCTCCAACCATGTGGGCATGCGCCAGTTCAACGAGCGGGTGGTGTTGCAGGCGATCCGCCTCAACGGCAGCCTGCCCAAGGCCGATCTGGCCCGTCTGACTGGCTTGACGGCGCAGACCATTGGCCTGATCACCACCCGGCTGGAAGAAGACGAACTGATCATCAAGCACGAGCGGCTGCGCGGGCGCATTGGCCAGCCGTCCATTCCGCTGGCCTTGAACCCGGACGGGGCTTTTTCGATTGGCA
>CAIQOO010000015.1 GCA_903873485.1 uncultured beta proteobacterium
CCATAAATAGGCACCCTGGGCTTTCTGGATAAAGCGCGGCGTACCGCCGACCGCCTTGAAGGCGCGCACCGGCGAATTGACGCCGCCGGGAATGACGCGCTGGGCACGCTCGAACAGGATGGCGTTGTGGTCAGTGGGTGGTGTCATTGGGCGGGTTTTGTAGTGAATTGGGGGTGAACAAAGGGGCGGCAGCCGAGTGGTTGTCGGCCTAGTCTGGCGGCTGTGCCCAAAACAGCCGGTTGGGCAGGGTGTGGCCCATGCCGGGGCGAAAACCGTCTTTCAGGCTGCCGTCAAGGTAACTCAGCGCTTCGGTGAACGCCTCGGTCAGCGCGTAGCCGCTGGCCAGCAAGGCACAAAAGGCGGCGCACAGGGTGTCGCCAGTGCCGGTGAAGGGGCCGTCAAGCCGCGCAAACCGGACACTGGCGAGCACGGATTGCGGCGATGACAAGCTGTTTTCGATGCCGCTGTCGGGCACATCGATGCCGGTGACCAGCGTGTAGCTGGCACCGAGATCACCGGCCGCCATGGCAATATCGCGTGCTCCGGGTGACCGGTCATGCCGCCAGTGCGGCAACAGCCAGCGCCTGAGCGTGCTGTAGCTGCCGGTCAGCACCGCCGTCTGCGGCAGGATCAGATCAACAAAGGCCTGGTGGTAGGCATCAATTGCGTCGTCGTTCCACCAAGAGAGGTCAGGCATGTGGGCGATCAGCGGGATGCCGGCGTAATCAGCCGAGATGCCGGCTACCACCCCCAGGTTGTCAGGGGTGCCGGCAAAGCCCAGCTTGATGAGTTGCACCTCGATGTCTTCGAGCACGGCGCGGGCCTGTTCGGCCACCGCTTCGTCATCCAGCGGGAAAAAATCAAAAATTTTGGCGCTGTCACGCGCCTGCGCGCCAGTCATGACCGGCAGGGCGTGAACTCCCACGCAAGCCATTGCCACGACATCGGCTGCCAGGCCGCCGGCACCGCAGGGGTCGCTGCAGTTAAACACCAGAACATACGCCGGGGGCGCCGGTTTGGGATCGTCGAGCGTGTCAGAGGTAGTGGTGTCAGGGGGCATGAACAAAGCCGAAGTTTTCTTCAGGCAAAATAGGATGACTTGCAGGGGTGAGCGGTGACCGCACCGACAGCGGTACCGAGCGCCCGATATTCTATTGGAAGGCGGGTTTCACCGTGACTCAATCAACGACTTGGATGTGCCTGATTTGCGGCTGGATTTATGAAGAGTCCGCCGGTTGCCCCGAGCATGGCATAGCGCCCGGCACACCTTGGCATTTGGTTCCGCTGAACTGGACTTGCCCGGAGTGTGGCGCCCGAAAAGAGGACTTTGAAATGGTTCAGATTTGAGTGGCGACTGTTGTTTTGTGCATCGGCTGTGTGATTTTTGGGCAAAAACCATGTAATCTGTCGCCTGTGCGAGGCTTGGTTGGCCTGGCTTCATGGTGATTGAGTCCACTCAGGAGTAAAGCTGGTGAATATGACAGCGTCAAATTTGAAAATTCTCGTGATTGATGACAGCAACACCATCCGGCGCAGCGCCGAGATTTTTCTCAAGGCGGGCAAGCATGAGGTGATGCTGGCCGAAGACGGCTTTGATGCCCTCGCCAAGGTCAGCGACTACCGCCCCAACCTGATTTTTTGCGATATTTTGATGCCCCGGCTCGACGGCTACCAGACCTGTGCCATCATCAAGCGCAATCCAAAGTTTGCCAATGTGCCGATCGTCATGCTGTCCTCCAAGGACGGCGTCTTTGACAAGGCACGCGGGCGCATGGTGGGGGCGCAGGATTATTTGACCAAACCCTTCACCAAGGACCAACTGCTCAAGGCAGTTGAACAGTTTGGTTTGACGAGAGAAGAGGATTTGCCATGACAATTCACAACGTGCTGGTGGTCGATGATTCCAAGACAGAACTGTTGTTTCTGACCGATGTGTTGCAAAAAAACGGCATGTCGGTGCGCACGGCCGAAGGGGCTGACGAAGCCTTCAAGCGGCTCGCCGATGCCCGGCCGGACCTGATCTTGATGGACGTGGTCATGCCCGGTCAAAACGGCTATCAGTTGACGCGATCAATCAGTCGCACGCCGCTGTATGCCGACATACCGATCATCATGTGCAGCAGCAAAAAGCTCGAAACCGACCGGGTCTGGGGACTGCGCCAGGGCGCCCGCGACTACATCACCAAGCCGGTCAATCCGGTTGAGTTGATGGAAAAAATCAGGGCACTGGGTTGATTTGAGAAGCCATGGCCAAAAGAGAAGCGCTCAAGGACCTGCAGAACCGACTGGCCGAGCGGTTCGAATCGGCGCGCAATAGTCCGATTTCTGTCGCCTGGCTGGCAATTCTGGTTGACTCCCGGCACTACCTGCTGCCGCTCAAGCAGTCCGGCGAGATATTTCCGCTGGCCACCATCACCCATGTGCCTTATGCTGCGGCCTGGTTTGCCGGGGTCGTCAATTTGCGCGGCGGCTTGTACGGCGTGGTTGATCTGGCCGGCTTTATGGCCGGTCATTTGGTGCATGTCCGCAGCGAGCAGTCCTGGTCAGAGACAAGCCTGATCACGTTCAACCCCGAGCTTGACATCAATTGCGCCTTGCTGGTCGATGGTCTGGCCGGGTTGCGCCGGGCCGATGCTTTTTCTGGCATGCAACCGGCGCC
>CAIQOO010000016.1 GCA_903873485.1 uncultured beta proteobacterium
ACAGGTACAGGTCGGCGGCATTGTTGATGGCAATTGGCCCTTGCTGCACGTCGGTGAAGTCGGTGCCACCGGCAAAACCGCTCTTGAACGGGGCACTGACCGACAGCACCGGCAAGTCTTTGTACTGCGGCATGTTGGCAGTCACATACCTGGCCACATAGTCGGCCTGCGCGGCATTGACCACCTGAATGGCGGTGACATCACCAATGTCGGCAAAGTAGCTTGAGAGCGCAAAGTCCGACTGGCCGATAGGCGTTTTCACGTAGGCAATCGCGGCTTCGTGCTCGGTCTTGATCGCCGCAGCAATCGCAGGGTCCACCGCCACATAGGTTTTGGCGGTGGCATCGAGCAAGGCCTTGCGGATGCTGACGGCGGTCTTGCCGCTATCGATGGTCCACTTGCCATTCTTCACCACCAGGTCGTACTGGATGACCCCGATGGCCTTGCCCCAGTAACTGGGCATGACAGCCGGCACGCCGTGGAAGGTTCCCTTGACCTTGTCCACGCCAGTGGCGCTGCAGGCGGCCGTGGTGCAGGCAGCATTCGGGAATTCACCGTGCGAATGTCCCATCAAAATGCCGTCAATGCCCGCCACTTTGGCCAGATGGTAGTTGGCGTTTTCCATGCTGGCGGAGTAGGCGCTGGTGTCCCAGCCGCCGTGTGAAGCGGCGATGACGATGTCAGCGCCTTCGGCACGCGCCAAGGGCACATACTTGGTGGCGGATTCGACCACGCCCTGCACATCCACCTTGCCATCAAGCCAGCGCTTGTCCCACAGCAAAATGGGCGGTGGCGCAAAGCCGATGACCGCTACCTTGACGGTGCTCTCGATGGTTTTGCCGTCCTTGTCTTTGGCGCTGACTTTTTTGCTGAGGATGGTGTAGGGCTTGTACAGCGGTGCACCGTCTTTTTTGCTGCTGACGTTGGCCAGCACCAGCGGGAAGGCCGGGCCGGTGCAGGTGGGCTGGCTGGCCACGGCGGCCATGCCTTCGACATTGAACTTGGTGCCTGTCACTTGCGACAGGAAAGGCAGGCCGTAGTTGAACTCGTGGTTGCCCAGTGTGCCGGCATCAAAACCAATGACATCCATGGCCTTGTAGGTGGCCAGCTTCTGGCTGCAAGCCAGCGGGCTGACCAGCGCCTGGTAGTCGGCCAGGGCCGTGCCCTGGATGGTGTCGCCGTTGTCGATCAGCAGGTTATTGGGGAAGTCGGCGCGGGCCTGCTTGATCAGCGTGGCGGTACGTTCGAGTCCGACACTTTTGTCTTCTGCCAGCTTGAAGTAGTCATAGCTGACCACATTGGCATGGAGATCGGTGGTCTCCAGAATCGCCAGTTGCGCCGTGGCAGATTCGGGCAGGGTGACGGCGACTGCAGCAGGTGCGTCATCCGAACCGCCACAGGCGGCAACACTGAGGGTCGCGACCGCCGCAAACGGAACGGCCAAGATGCGCCAAGATGCGGATCTCAAGTTGTTGACAGAAACCACGGAAACTCCTGAAAGTGATGGGG
>CAIQOO010000017.1 GCA_903873485.1 uncultured beta proteobacterium
AGTCAAGCTACTTGCGACCAAAGAATTATTCGTAATACTTATGTCGTTGCCCGCGCTGTTCGTTAATGTGATGCCATCTCCCGCAGCATTGAGTTTTGCAGTCACCCCGGTTTGGGATGTCTTGTCGTTGAACGCTGCGATTCCACCAGCGAACCTGTTTGCGTCGGTGGCCGCCCCCACCTTAAACGCAACGGTTGCAAAATTAACGGCAGCGTTATCTGATACAACACTCAAACTGAAACTGGAGTCAGCAGAAATAGCAGTGGCATCAATTTCCGTGCGAGCCGATGCCGACACCCCTGTGGATTCGGTCTTGGCATTGACGAGGGCCGCCACCTTCTGTGCACTATCCCCAGTAACAAAATCCACAGTCGATGAACCGAGACTGCCATTGATTGTAATGGTGTCCGCAGTGATAGTATTGGCCGCACCGGCTACTGCGGTTGACACGTTTGCGCCAGCGGTAGCCGTACCGAGCACCAGATCGCCAACACCGCCGGCTGTTATCGCCGCCAACGAGCCGATACGATTGTTGCCATACTGGTTGGTGCTGAAATTGGCTGTGTTCGTCGTGATGGTTTGATTGGCGTTGGCCCCGACCTGGAAGGTGGCCGAGCCAAAGCTGCCATCGAGCAGATTCTTGCCGTTGAACTGGGTGGTTTTGGCAACCCGATCCAGCTCTGAAGTGAGTTGCCCGACTTCAGCATTGAGTGCCGCGCGGTCAGTGGCCGAATTGGTGGCATTGGCGGACTGCACCGACAGTTCACGCACCCGCTGCAAGATGGTACCCATGGTGCTCAATCCACCTTCGGCCGTCTGTGCCAGCGAGATACCGTCGTTGGCATTGCGCACCGCCTGGTTCAGCCCCTTGATCTGCGAGGTAAAGCGCTCTGAAATGGCCAGCCCGGCGGCATCGTCCTTGGCGCTATTGATGCGCAAGCCCGACGACAGGCGCTGCATGGTCGTGGCCAATGCACCCTGACTGACACCCAGATTGCGCTGTGCGGTCAAAGAACTGATGTTGCTGTTGATGGTGGATGCCATGTCGGGACTCCTTGTTGGGTAAAGTGTTAGGTGAACCAGTGAAGCGCCAACCGATCAGCAGGTGACTTCATTCGATGGACAAATTGTGAAGATTCGTGGCTAAAACAATAGCCCGATAAATCGGACAAATACCGGTTAACTCTGGCTTTTGCAAACCACTTGAAACGGGTTGGCAGAGCCGTGCTGGCTCCCGTTACCGCTTACGCCAGATGGTGCTGGCGCTGCTACATGCCCCACACCGTGACCGTCAGCGCGTCAACGCGATGGGTTTCGCGGTAAATTTTGCGGTGCCAAGGCGTTTTGGGGTTGCGGTCAAAGATCAGCAAATGCGCGTCGTGGCTGCCGCAGCGCTGAGCGTAACGGGAAATTTGCTCCAGCCCGGCCTGGCGTGTGGCGGCTTTGCCCTTGTGCTGAATTTTGAGTTCCAGCACCACCTGTTGCATCGGCCCGAGGTAGCCTTGGTCAGTTAGCGGCCACTGCAAAAACAGATCGGTGCGGCCCATGCCCAGGCCGTATTCACGGGCGATACGGCCACCGCCGTTGACGATGCGCTGCAAAAAAGCTTGCAACAGCAACTGCGGGCCGGCTTCCTGGTAGGCGTAGCGCTGTAGCCAGCTCTCGGAATGTTCGCGGAAAAACTGCTGAAAGGCGGTCAGGAGTTTGTCCATGTCGAGGCGGCCATCGGCTGCCAGGTACCAGGCCTGCTCCTGCACCATGCTTTCCTGGGTACTCCAGGTGAGCTGGCGCGGGATGATTTCCTGGTAAATCCGGTTGGCAA
>CAIQOO010000018.1 GCA_903873485.1 uncultured beta proteobacterium
GATGCCGTCCGATGAAGAACCGATTGAAATGCAAGCAATACCGAATCCCAAAACCCGGGGCAGCGCCGTCCAGCTGCGTGTGAAATCGAGTGCAACTTAAATTAAGTTAAAAATTGTCTTGACTCAGGGGTCCACTTTAGTGCTGGTCGAATGCGGCTGGCACGCCAACAAGCACATCAGCAAAGCCTTTGCCAATGCCGCCCGGACCGCCTGCCCGAGCGTGCGCCTGGTAACGCTCGACGGCCGCCAGGCCGAACACCGGCAAACCGCATGGGCCAGCGCCGATGTGTTCTGCTCGCTCTCCGACAATATCCAGGAGACTTTCGGCATCGTTCCCATCGAGGCGATGGCCGCTGGAATACCGGTGGTGGTGTCCGATTGGGACGGCTACAAGGACACGGTGCGCGATGGCATCGATGGCTTTCGTATTCCGACGCTGATGCCGGGCAGCGGGCTGGGAACCGATCTCGCGTTGCACCATGCGCTGGAGATTGATACCTATGACATGTATTGCGGCCATGCCTGTTCGCTGGTGGCGGTCGATGTCGATGCGGCAACACAGGCATTTGCCCGACTCTTCGCCTCCCCGGAACTGCGCCGGCAAATGGGCGAGACTGGTCGGCAGCGAGCCTGCGAGTTTTATGACTGGGCGGCGATCATTGCGCATTACGAAGCCCTGTGGGCGCAACTTGGCGAGACGCGCCAGGCACAGGCAGCGAGCATCAATCGGCTAGCCCATCCGTGGCCGGCGCGCATGGACCCGTTCCACGCCTTCGCCAGCTATCCAACATCGCTACTGTCACAGCAGACGGTGTTCAGGCTGGTCGATAGCGATGCCGCCAGCGCTGCGTTGCGAGTTGAACATTACCGGCAACTGGCGATGGTCAACTTCGCCACGAAGGTGCTGCCCAGCGAGGCCGAAGTGCAAATCGTACTCAATGCCGCGAGCTTTGGCACCAGGACAGCCCTTGAACTCATTCAGGCCATCCCCGCCGAGCGCCAGCCCTTCGTGTACCGCACTCTGGTGTGGCTTTTGAAACTGGGCATCCTGAAAGTATGTACATGAACATCCTGTTTATCCACCAGAATTTTCCCGGTCAGTTCAAGTTTCTGGCCCAGGCGCTGGTGCAGCAAGGCCATGTCGTGCTGGCGATGACAATGCAAAAGGTCCATGCCGCCGAGTGGCAGGGGATTCGGCTGGTGCCCTATGCCGCCAGCCGGGGCACTACGCCCAATGTGCATCCGTGGGTCAGCGACTTCGAGACCAAGACCATCCGGGGTGAAGCCTGCTTTCGGGCGGCGCTGCAATTGAAGGCGCAGGGCGTGCTGCCCGATGTCATCATTGCCCACCCCGGCTGGGGCGAGAGCCTGTTTTTGAAAGAGGTGTGGCCGCAGGCCAAGTTGGCCATTTACTGCGAGTTTTATTACCACCCGCACGGGGCCGATGTGGGCTTCGATGCCGAGTTTTTGGCCAAGGACGTGGGTGAAGTGTGCCGACTGCGCCTCAAAAACATGAACAACCTGCTGCACTTTGATCTGGCAGATGCCGGTATTTCACCAACCCACTGGCAGGCCAGCACCTTCCCCGAGCCGTTTCGCCGCCAGATCACGGTGGTGCATGACGGCATCGACACGCAGGCGCTGGCACCCAACCCGCCAGTCAGTCTGACCCTGAACGGCCGCCACACGCTGACCCGCCAGGACGAGGTGATTACCTTTGTCAACCGCAATCTGGAGCCCTACCGGGGCTATCACATCTTCATGCGGGCGCTGCCTGACATCCTCAAACGTCGGCCCAATGCGCGGGTGTTGATCGTCGGCGGTGACGATGTCAGCTATGGTGCCCGCCCGCAAGGGGGCCAGAAGTGGAAAGACATCTTTGCCAGTGAAGTGCGCCCGCAGCTCAGCGAGGCGGACTGGGCGCGGGTGCATTTTCTGGGGCACATTCCCTACGATCACTTCATCGCGCTGTTGCAGTTGTCAACGGTGCATGTGTATTTGACCTACCCGTTTGTGCTGAGCTGGAGCCTGCTTGAGGCCATGAGTGTCGGTTGTGCCATCGTGGCCAGTGATACGCAGCCGTTGCGTGAAGCGATTACGCACAATGAAACCGGCCTGCTGGTTGATTTCTTTGATGTGGGTGGGCTGGCCGATGGCGTTTGCACCTTGTTGGCAGACCCCGCCGCCCGGGCCAGACTGGGTGCCAATGCCCGTGCCTTTGCCCAGGCAAACTACGACCGCGAGACCGTCTGCCTGCCAAGACAGTTGCAGTGGGTGCAACGAGTCGCCGGGTAATTGTTTCGGGAACAGACCACGGTATTCCCTTGCAAACCCCATAGCCGGTACTACCCGCTGACGACACCAGACCGATGTATGTAGAAAATCAGCCTCTAGCCCTTATGGGATAAGCGCTACTAGCTATATAATATATAGCTAATTCCTTCCCCGTATCCCTTAGCGCGGCCGTTGGCCGCAACCAAAAGGTGTCGCCTCTATTGCCAGCGGATTGAATTTCCGAGGACAATATCCTCAGCCTCAACAAGGAGGCAGACCACCACACAGCGACGGAGGCGACATGAACATTTTCCTCAAAA
>CAIQOO010000019.1 GCA_903873485.1 uncultured beta proteobacterium
GTCAACAACACGCTTGATGCCGTGATTGGCCCGTTGAACGTGGCTGCCGGTTATGTCGATCGCATCTCCAAGGGCGACATCCCGCCAAAGATCACCGACAGCTACAACGGCGATTTCAACACCCTCAAGAACAATCTCAACACCTGTGTTGACTCGGTCAATGCGCTGGTAACCGATGCCAATATGCTGTCCAAGGCGGCGCTTGAAGGCAGGCTCGAAACCCGTGCCGATGCCAGCAAACACCAGGGGGACTTCCGCAAAATCGTTGAAGGGGTCAACAACACGCTAGACGGCATCGTGCTGCCTGTCAACGAAGCCGTGGCAGTCCTGGCCGGACTGGAAAAGGGCGACTTGACCAAAACCATCAAGGGCGACTACAAGGGTCAATTGAACGACTTCAAGAACACCGTCAACAACACCATCGCCAAGCTCGCGCAAGTGGTCTCCGATGTCAACAGCGGTGCCCAGGGGCTGGCGAGCGCATCAGAACAAGTCAGCGCCACCGCGCAATCACTCTCGCAAGCGGCCAGTGAACAAGCCTCTGGCGTGGAACAAACCAGCGCTTCGCTGGAGCAAATGACGGCATCGATTGCGCAGAACACCGAAAACGCCCGAGCCACCGAAGGCATGGCCAGCAAAGCCGCACGGGATGCCGTCGATGGCGGCGAGTCGGTCAATGCCACGGTCGATGCAATGAAACAGATTGCCGAGAAAATTGGCATCATCGACGACATTGCGGCACAGACCAATCTACTGGCCCTCAATGCGGCGATCGAGGCGGCACGCGCCGGCGAGCATGGCAAAGGCTTTGCCGTGGTGGCCGCTGAGGTGCGCAAGCTCGCCGAGCGCAGCCAGGTGGCAGCGCAAGAGATCAGCCAAGTCGCGGCCAACAGCGTTGAACTCGCCGTAAAAGCCGGTCGGCTACTTGAACAGATGGTGCCCTCCATCCGCAAGACAGCGGATCTGGTGCAGGAAATCGCTGGCGCGTCAAATGAACAGTCATCGGGCGTGGGTCAAATCAATTCGGCCGTCGGTCAACTGAACAAGACTACGCAGCAAAACGCCTCTAGCTCACAACAACTGGCCGCTACCTCGGAAGAAATGAGCGGCCAGGCGGCGCAGTTGCAGTTAGCCATGGCGTTCTTCAAACTCGATGGCATCACACACGGCAGCGCACCGGTTTTGTCTGTGCGCAAGAGCGATTTCGCCAGATTGTCAAACCAGGCGAATCACAACGGCATCAAGAAGAGCAGCAGTCTGGGAAAAGCCGCACCGGCTGCCGAGTTTGACGAAGCACTATTTACCAAATTTTGAAGGTTACACATCATGAATGCATTGGTAACAATCCAGGGCAAGTCATCGGTCAATGTGGCAACGGTGCCAGCGCTGAACGAGCAAAAACAATACCTGACGTTTCTGCTTGGCGGTGAGATGTTCTCTATCGGCATCTTGTCCATCCGCGAAATCATCTGGTATTCCAATCTGACCGAGGTGCCGATGATGCCGACCTGTATTCGCGGTGTCATCAACCTGCGCGGCGCGGTGGTGCCGGTGGTCGATCTTTCCAACCGTTTTGGCAAGCCCGCCACGCCGGTCACCAAAAACACCTGCATCATCATCGCCGAAATCGAGTCTCCAACCGGGGGCGATCGCCAGAACATGGGCGTGGTGGTGGATGCGGTGCAGGCGGTGCTGGAAATCCCAGCGCGTGAAATCGAACCAACCCCCGCCTTTGGTGCCCGGATCAGAGGTGATTTCATCGAGGGTATTGCCAAGGTCAATGGCAAGTTTGTGATTTTGCTCAACGTCAACAGTGTGCTCTCGCGCGAAGAGATCGGAGCCATGGGGCAGGTTGCAGAATCGGCCCGGATGGCCGTGATGGCACCGCTATCGTTGACATGAAAAACCTGCACGACTACCGGCGCGCCCTAGTCGAGTGGATAGCCCTGCTGGCTAGCCTGTTGGCGCTGGGGGGCTACATCGGCTTGTTGCAGTACCAAGATCACCCGGGCACCGAAAGCCAAGGGCTGAAAATCATCAGCGACACCCTGGCCATGGACACACCCCTGGTGGCCACGGTTGCCGACCATTCGGCGGCGATTTTGACCAAGCGTTGCGCCCATCGACTGAAGAAAACTGGCTCTTTGGCATACTGTTTTTGACTTCCACACTGAGCCTTTTTTGCTACCAGCGTCGCCGTCGCGGTTTCGAGCGGATTGCCCACGGCAAAGAGGCTAAATTTGCCCAACCCCCAACAAAGTAAAGTATGCCGCAGGTTGTCACGCACGGTCGTGAGATTGGCTTCTTGATGAATATGCCCTTCGACTGCGCTCAGGGCGAACGGTTTTATGGCTCATTGGGGTCAGTCTAATTGGGGTCAGAGTCGAATAAATTTAAGCCAAATCGCCCTCCAGCCCTTGTCCCTATTGCGCTGGCAGCTACATATTTTATAGCATATTGATTGCCAGGCGGCACACACAGATCATCAATGCGGCAGGCCCGGTGCAGCAGCATTTGGAGCTTGCGCCTGGCAACAGCCCGGATATTGGCAAACCTGATCATGCGGCGGGCGCGAGCCGGGCGCCGTCAGGCTCACGTTGTGCCGCAGGCTGCGTGCCACGCCGGTCATCATCTGCCTGGCCCGACTCCCCCACCGGCCAGGTGACTCCCAGCAGCGCCGTCACGGTATCGGCTGGCACCGCCTGGCTGAAGTAGTAACCTTGCAGCAGGTCGCAACCCACGGCGGTCAGCAGTTGGGCCTGCTCTGCGGTTTCAACACCTTCGGCCGTGACACGCAACCCCAGGCTTTGCGCCATGGCCACAATGGCCCGCACAATCGCCAGGTTTTCCGGGTCGTTTGGTAGGCTTTGCACAAAACTCTGGTCGATCTTGAGGGTGCCGACCGGCATGCGCTTGAGGTAACTCAAAGACGAATAACCGGTGCCAAAGTCATCCAGTGCAATCTGGATGCTGGCCTGTTTGAACTCGCTGAGTATGGCCACTGTGGCAGCCATGTTGGTCATCAGCGTGCTCTCTGTCACTTCAAGTTCAAGGTAGTCAGCAGCCAGGCCATTGCAAGCCAGGCTTTCGCGCACCACTTGCGCCAGCAGCGGATCCCTGAACTGCACCGGCGACAGGTTGACCGCAACCCGCAGCGGATAGCCGCACCGTTGCCATTGGGCCGCCTGCGCGCAGGCGCTGCGCAGCACCCATTGACCAATCGGCACAATCAGGCCACATTCTTCTGCCGCTGCAATAAAGTCGCCGGGTGGCACCATGCCGCTGCCAGGTCGCATCCAGCGGATCAGTGCTTCCAGCGCCACCACACGCCCGGTTTTGGCATCAATCTGGGGCTGGTAATGCAGTTCAAATTCGTCTCTGTCTAGCGCCAGTTGCAAGTCGCGCTCCAGCGCCATGCGCTGCATGGCGATTTCGGTCAGGTTGGCGCTGTAAAACCGGCACTGGTTGCGGCCGCTGTCTTTGGCCAGGTACATGGCACTGTCAGCGTGTTTGAGCAGTTGTGCGGCATCGTCGCCATCATCGGGGTACAAGGCAATGCCGATGCTGGTGGTCAGCCGCAACAGCTGGCCATCGACATTAAACGGCATGCGCGTCAGATCCAGCACCCGGTTGGCCACCACCAGGGCATCTTCCGGGCGTTTGATGTCGAGAATCAGCGCCGTGAACTCGTCGCCACCGAGGCGGGCAATCTGGACTTGCGGGTCCGAGTTGACATCGCGTGAAATCAGGTCCACCGAACGGACCGCATCGGTCAGGGCATTCGCCGTGTGCTTGAGGGCCTCGTCGCCGGCATCGTGCCCGAGCGTGTCGTTGATGCGCTTGAAGCCGTCAAGGTCCATGAACAAAATTCCAAACTTCGTCTCCTTGTGCTTGGCGCGCCTGAGTTCACGGTTGAGACGCTCCAAAAAAGCATGGCGATTGGACAGGCCGGTGAGACCGTCGTAAAAGGCAAGCTGCTGTATTTTCTTTTCTGCTGTCTTACGCTCGGTGATGTCGCGCGACAGCACAATGAAATGGGGCGCTTCACCTGCCAGCGCCATTTTTTGCGCGATCGAAAGCTCAAACCAGCAACTGCCTTGCGGGAGCTGAAGCTCAAAGTGTTTGCCATTCGATTTGCCGTTGTGATGCGCATCGTCGAGGGCTGCCATGCAGACCTGGGCCGCTTCGGGCGGCAACACGTCGGTCACTGTTTTTCCGATTAAGAAGTCCGGCGGGGCAGCCAGCAACTCGGTGTTGGGCGAGTGGAAGCTGATGTAACGCCCATCCACGTCAACTTCAAACAGCAAGTCGGGGATGGCATCCAGAACGGCCGTTATGCGGGCTTTGGCGGCGGCCAGGCTTTGCAGTGTTTCGCGTGCCCTGAGCAGGTACTTGACGCGGTGCCCGAGCAAGGCCCAATTGATTGGTTTGGCAATGAAATCGGTGGCTCCGGCCTGAAAGGAAAGGTCCACCGACTGCACATCGTCCATGCCGGTCACCATCAAGATCGGCAACAGCGGGTCGAGTTCGCGGCGCAAGGTGGTGCTGACCTCAAATCCGCTGACGTCGGGCATATCGACATCCAGCATGATCAGGTCAAAACATTGCGCACGGGCTTGTCTGAGGCCGTCGAGTCCGCCTTCGGCCAGGCTCACCTCAAAGCCGACCTTGCGCAAGGCGGCGCGCATCAGCAGGCGGGTGGTGACATCGTCGTCAACCACCAGAATCTTTGTAGTGTCGGATGTCATGTCAGCTCCTGTCTAATGACTTTCAAATCGGCCACAGCCCGCTGGTATTCGAGTTGCACCAGGCAAGCGTTGCTGTTGGCTGGCTGCGCCAAGCCGTCGCGCGCGCACTGCTCAAGTTCGCGGCATCGTTCGGACAGCGCCTGTGCCCCGACATTGGCGCTGCTTGATTTGAGTGCGTGTGCCGCCTGGGCAAGCGCCGGCAGATCGGTCGCTGCTGCGGCGGTTTCCAGCCGGGCCATGCACAACGCCGCACCGGCCAGAAAGCTGTCAAACACCTCGATGCTCAGGGCGTTGCTGCCGGTCTCATCGAGTTCATGCAGTGTGGCCAGCATCGCCCGGTCAATCGCCGCCGGATCCTCTTGCGCCGCCGTGGCCGCCGTTGGCGGTGGCTGGGGCGTGCTGGCGGTGGAAGAACTGGCGATGGCAGAGCTGGCAGCCAGCCAGCGCGCCGCCATGGCGCGCAGTGCGGCCTGCGTAAAGGGTTTGGCCAGAAACTCATCCATGCCCGCATCACGGCACTTTTGCTCATCGCCGGGCATGGCGTTGGCAGTCAGCGCCACAATTGGCACCTGGGCAGCATGCGCATCAGGAAGGCGGCGAATCAGCCGGGTGGCATCAAAACCGTCCATCACCGGCATCTGGCAGTCCATCAGCACCAGGTCGAAGGCGCTTTGGCGCACCAGTTCCAGCGCCTGGGCGCCATCGCTGGCCAGTTCAACCTGCAGCCCAAGCCGTCTGAGCATGGCTTGGGCCACCAACTGGTTGGTCTGGTTGTCTTCCACCAGCAGCACCCGGCCGCACAGGCCCGGCTGCACCGGCTCGGTGGGCTGGTTTGGCAAGCCTGGCTGCAACTGCTGCAAGCTGCTCTCGGCCTCTGGCAGGTGCAGGTCAATGTAAAACCGGGAACCCTGCCCCGGCGTGCTCACGACCCAAATGCTGCCGCCCATCAAGGCCAGCAACTTGCGGCAAATCGCCAGCCCCAGGCCGGTGCCGCCATACTGGCGTGTGGTGGAACTGTCGGCCTGAGAAAAATGCTCAAAAATCCTGTCTTGCGCTTCAGGTTCAATGCCAATGCCAATGCCAATGCCAGTGTCTTCGACCGACAACCGCAGGCATAACTGCCTGGCAGGCGACTCAAGCAGTCTGACCCGAATCGTCACCTCCCCTTGGTTGGTGAATTTGAGGGCATTACCGACCAGATTGGTCAGCACCTGGCGCAGCCGCAAGGGGTCGCCATGAACCGCCCAGACAGCGACTGGCGGGGTGAAATGTGCCTGCAAGGCCAGCTTCTTGTTTTGCGCCGACTGGGCAAACATCAGCATCACGTCGTCAACCACCTGGTGCAGATCAAAGTCGATGTTTTCCAGCGTCATGTGGCCGGATTCAATTTTGGAGAAGTCCAGAATGTCGCTGACCACACTCATCAGGTGGCGACCAGAGCTTTGCGCGGTTTCGGCCCACAGCCGCTGCTCGGGGGTCAACGGGCTGTCGATCAGCAACTCGTGCATGCCAAAAACACCGTTCATCGGGGTGCGGATTTCGTGGCTCATGGTGGCCAGAAACTCGCTTTTGGCCCGGTTGGCGGCTTCGGCTTGTTCCTTGGCGCGCCGCAGGTCGATGGTGCGGCGCTCAACTTCATCTTCCAGGTGGTCGCGTTGCTGGGCCAGCCGCGTCTCGCGGTCTTCGATTTGGGCCAGCATGGCGTTAAAGCCCTGTGCCTGCAAGTCCAGTTCGGTGATGTTGCTGGGTTCGGCGCGTTCACTGTAGTCCGGGTTGCTGGCCACCCGCTGCATCAGGGTGTTCAGCCCGACCAGCGGCTTGAGCAGGGCTGCATTCATGCGCCTCAATAACAGGCTGCTGGCAAACAGACCCAGGGCGGCTGCCAGCAGCGTGATCAGCAGACGTTCAAGGGTTTGGCGATAGACGCTTTGCAAGCTGACGGCAATCACCATTTGGCCAGTTTGCTCGCCCTTGAACCAGACCGGCTCGACCCAATCAATGTGGGTCAGGTGCAAGCCGACGTTTGACACCATCGAGGCACTGGATTGTGGTGCCTGCTTAGCCAGCTCAAAATTCTCGGCAGGAAGTGTCAGGGCTGAGGCTGAAAAAGCCGGGGCCTCGCTATCGGTGCGCACAAAATTGGCCAGGCGCCGACCATCTCGGGTGTAGAGATCGGCGCGCAGCACCTTGGACAAGTGGCGCAGTGACTTTAATATTTCCGTGGCAGAGTCGGCATCTTTGAACATCAGCGATGCCGCAGAGTTGTCCGCCAAAACCCGCGCTTCAACCCGGCTGCTGCCAATCAGATCAAGCAGGTCCACCACCGCGCTGCTGCTGATAGTGATGCCCGCCACCAGGCCAAGCGCAGTCAGCAAGACCCGCCGGTTGATGGCCTGCAGCCGATCGCCAAGCGACTCTTGCGCAGTCACTGGATCACCTCCGTGGCCAGGCGCAGCAGTTTGGAGCTTAGGCTAAGCTGCGCCGCCCGTGCTGCTTGCAGGTTGGCTTCAAAGGTGATCTTGTTTTGATTCACGCTCAGGTTCAGGGTCACGCCCAGGCGCGCCGCACCCGGGCTGTCAGCGATCGTCAAAACCGGCTTGCCACGCAACTCTTCGAGCACACGCGGCAGGGTGTTGATGGCGGCAGCCGAAACAAACACCACCTGGCAACCGCCCAGTGAACCGGTGCCCCGGCGCTGCACGGTCAAGGTACGCGCTGCCACGGTTTTTCCTTCCAGCACATCAATGGCGGCATCAAAAGGATCAGGCCCGCGAACGCACAAAGTCAGGGTGTTGCCCACATGGGCGGGCCATTCGGTAAACAGGGTGAAGTTGTAAATGAAGGCAGTCTTGAGCGCTCGCTCGCTGCCCGACATCACCAGCTCTTGCGCCGGGCTGGGCAAGGCCCACAGCAACAAGGCGCACAGGGACAACAGCCGCGCACGACAGCGCTTGCAGTGCAGGTTTGTCAGAAACGCCATGTTGCCCTCACGGTCAGGCTGCGGCCAATCTCGGTTTGCTCAACCGGCAGGTAGTCTGAAACAAATTCGGCATGGCGCGTCTCCAGCAGGTTTTGCCCGATGATGGCCAGCTCGGCTTGGGCTCCCAGGCGCATGGCATAGCGCATATCCAGCGTGGTGTAGGCTGGCACTTGCGGGTTACGCAGGGCGCTGGTGTACTTCAGCCACAAATCGAGCTGCTGGCCCTGCCCCCAGGTCCATGACGAGCGCAGCGATACCCGGTCACGCGCCACCCGGCTTTGCCACAGGTCTTGGGCGGCTGCGGCTACCGGGTCGGCGGGTAGTGGGCTGCTCAGGTACAGGCGTGCATAACTCGGCTGGAGTCGCCAATCGGGGCTGACCTGCCAGTCCGCCGCCAGTTCAAAGCCATGCGTGCGGGCGCTGGCGGCGTTGATGGTGGCCAGTGGCACGATCACCAGTGACGGCGAGATCACCTGTACCGGCTGGCTGATGGTGGTGAGCAGGTTGCGGTAGTCGCTGATAAAGGCACTCAGGTCGAGTGACAAGCGGGAATTGACCCGGCCACGCCAGCCAGCCTCCAGCGATGTGACGGTTTCGGCCTGCAGGGTGTCTGGTGCCGGTGGCAGGCGAATGGTCGTGATGGCTGGCTGGTAAGGTGGCACCGCCGCCTGCGCAGCGAAATTAAACGGCACATCCTGCTCCAGCCGCGAGGGCGTGCGCGCCGCCCGGGCCAGCGAGGTCCACCAGGTGGTGGTGGCATCGGGCGTGTAGGTCAGGCGCAGGTCAGGCTGAACCTGGGTGCCGCTCCAACTGTCAAAGTCCACCCGAACTCCACCGCTCAGGTGCAGGCGATCAGGCACCAGCGTGTAGTCGTCGTGTGCAAAGACGCTGGCGAGTTGCCAGTTGCGCTCGGGGCGGGTGAATCGGGTTGCCCCGATCACACCGGCATTGGGCAAACTGATTTGGTCATCAGAGAACCGGTACGAGGCACCCCAAAGCAGATCGTGGTCACCGATTGGCTGGCGCTGCTGGAGTTCACCGGCTATGGTGTGGCGCTCTTCGCGGATGATGCTCTGCAGGTCTATCACTGCGGTGTCAGCCGAGATTTGCCAGTCAAGTTGCCCGCCGCCCGCGGTTGGCCGTTCGCGGCGCAGCAGCAGGCTGCTGCCGGTATTGCTTTGCTCGACTTCAAACAGTGGCGGCACCCGGCTATAGCGGCTGTAGTCCATCCGGTCGTCGGCGCGCGACTGGTAGGTTTCGCCCGCCAGAATCCAGCGACCACCGCCGCTGGCTGGCCAGTCACCGCGCAGCCCGATGCGGTCGGCGCGCCAGCCGTCATTGCCCGGCGTGCCGCTGCTGGTTTTGGCCGGGCGCAGATCAAAGCTCTTGACCGACAGCCGCACATGACCATCCGCCAGTGCAAAGCCATGGCGCAGCGTGATGGCAGCAGGCTCATCGGTGGCGCTGGAGGCGACCAACTCGGTGCCCAGGGTGCTGTCTGCGCTGCGGGTGATGATGTTGATGACACCGTTGACGGCGTTGGAACCCCACATGGCGGCACTCGGCCCACGGATCACCTCAATGCGCTCAATGTCTCCCAAAATGGCGTCCTCGGCCTCCCACATCACGCCGGAGAACAAGGGTGAATAGATGCTGCGGCCATCCTTGAGCACCAGCAGTTTCTGGGCAAAGCGGCCATTGAAGCCGCGAATGCTGACGGCCCAGCGGTTGTTGCCAATGCGCGCCACTTCCACCCCCGGAGCCAGGCGCAATGCCTCGGGCAGGGTTCTGGCACCGGAGCGTTCAATCTCTTCGCGGGAAATCACCGACACCGCTGCCGCCACATCCTGCACCTGCTGCAACCTGCGTGAGGCACTGCTGATTTCTATTTTCAGCAAATCCTCAAGTGGCAGGTTCAATAAATCCCCGCTGGCCCAGACCGGCATGGCCAGTGGCGCACAGACCAGCGCCAGGGTGCGAACGGTGTAGCGAAAGTGGTCGATGGTGACAGGCATGGTGGTGACTTTCAGAAGCTGTAGGTGAGTTTGAGGCTGGCTGCGGCGGCCACTTCGCTTTGCCGGTATTTGGAGGCATCCACAATTGGCACCTTCAGCAGGTCTTCCAGGCTCAAGTCGGTGAGGGCGGTAAGGTCGGTCGCCTGCCTGACAGGCGACGAAAAGCCCATGACCGACAGCATGGCCAGCAGGCAATGGCTGCCGTGCGGCTCTTTGGCATAGCAATCCGGTTGAAATGAAGGCTCGGTAACATGGTGGTGTGACAGTTGAAAATGGGTTGTTCGATTTATGAAATACCGCATGCCCCCCACATTATCCAAACGGCTGTCTGGTTTCGTGCGATTTCGCAAGAAAGCGATCAATTGCCTTGCAATGCAGGTTGATGCAAAAACAGCCAGCCACGACGATGCCCCCCTTGACGCCGAGTTCAAGGGGGCGGATCAACCCGATACCGTGAATGCGGCTAGGCCCAGTTTGGGCGGCGTTTATCGATAAAGGCCTGCACACCTTCAAGCGCGCTGTCGTCCATCATGTTGCAGGCCATGGTTTGGGCGGCATCCAGATAAGCGGCCTCAATGCCGTTTTCAAGCTGGCGGTAAAACAGGCTCTTGCCCAGGGTGACGGCGACCCGGGGTTTGGCCAGAATGCTGGCCACCAGACGTTCCAGTTCTGCGTCGAGTTGATCCGGCGCCGCTACCCGGTTCACCAGGCCTTGCGCCTGCGCCTGTTGGGCATCGATAAATTCGCCGGTAATCAGCATCTCGAATGCCGCCTTGCGCCCCAGGTTGCGCGACAGCGCCACCCCGGGGGTGCCACAAAACAGGCCCAAATTGACCCCACTGACCGCAAATCGGGCGCTGCTGGCAGCGACTGCCAAATCGCACATGGCGACCAGTTGGCAGCCGGCTGCGGTGGCAATACCCTGCACCCGGGCGATCACTGGCAGCGGCAGTTTCTGGATGCTCATCATCAACCGGGCGCATTGGCTGAACAGCATCTGGTAGTAGTCGTGTGATGGTTTGGCGCGCATCTCGCGCAGATCATGGCCGGCGCAAAATGCCCGGCCGGCGGCGGCAATCACCACCACCCGCACGCTGTCGTCTTGCGCCAGCGTGTCGATTTCAAGCTGCAGCGCGCCCATCAGGGCCTCGGACAGCGCGTTGAAGGCCTCGGGCCGATTGAGGGTCAAGGTAACTTGGCCGCGTCGGTCGCGTGTGGTCAAAACCAGGGGTGTGGTGGTGCTGTTCATGGGCTGCAGGTCTCCTGCACATGATGATAGCCGCTGCGGCATGCAAAAATAGAGGCATGACTGATGATCCGTTGTTGCCCCCTTTGCCCAAACCTGCTGCCGCCCCCGAGCGAGCGGTGGAGCGACTGCTCCGCGCCGCCGTCGGGCCGATCCATGCGGCTTATTATTTGCCCCGGTTCAATCGTTTTGAGCAGGCCGAGCGGGTCAGCATGTCGTGGAACTGGGCGGCCGGCTTGCTGACACTCAACTGGTTGCTGTTTCGCCAGTTGTGGCTGGGCGCACTCGGGTATGCGCTGACGTTGCTGCTGCTGCCCCTGCTGGTGCTGGGTTTGGGGCGGGTGCTGTTTCAGGTGCCGCAGAGTGTGGAATGGGGCTTGTGGCTGACCGGCGCGGTGTTGAGCGTGGTGCTGCCGGGGGCCGGCGGCAATGCCCTGTTTTATGCCCGATGCCAGCGACGCATTGGGCAGGCGCTGGCAGCGTCCCCCACGCTCGACGATGCCTGCCAGCGGCTGATGCAGCAGTCCAGCGGCAACAAGCATGCGATCTGGCTGGGCCTGGCCAACGCAGCGGTGCTGGCTCTTGCCGTGCTGGCTTATATGTATTTTTCGGCAACGCCAACAGCCGAACCACAGGTTTCGGCACCAGCCCAAGGCACGGTCGAGGCCACCCGCTTGCCCGCGCCGCAGCCTGCCGCTGCGCCGGTTTTGGCAGCAGCACCGGCATCGGCATCGGCTACAGCACCGGCTTCAGCTACAGCACCGGCTTCTGCGGCAACACCGGCATCGGCTACAGCTTCGGCTTTTGCAGCAGCACCAGCATCGGTTACAGCATCGGTTACAGCATCGGCAGCAGCTACAGCCTCGGCCTCGGCTTCGGCGGCAGCTTCGTCTGTGCCAGTCCCGGCAGCAGTGGCCCAACGGCCCGCAGCCTCCAGGCCCATCAGGGTGGCCAGTGCTGCACAACAGCCGGTGTCTTTGCCTGCGCGCCCGGCGGCACCAGCAGCGTCGGCGGCAAACCGCGTGGTGCCGGCACGCGCCGCAGCATCTGCCAAACCGGCGGCCAGCAAACCGCTGGCCGCCGCTTCGGACGAGGCAGCCACTGACCAGGTGTTCATCAATGTTGGTCTGTTTGCCGATCCCGACAACGCGCGTCGGGCCTATGTCAAACTGGTCCTGGCTGGCATGCCTGCCGAGCGCCGGGTTCTCATGCCGGCCCCCGGCTCCGGCAAAGGCAAACTGACCAGGGTGCGGGCCGGGCCGTTTGCCAGCCGGGCGCAGGCGCTGGCTGCTGTCCCCAATATCAAAGACCTGGAACTCGATGCCGTGATCGCACCTTGAGGCGGTCGGGCTATTTCCAGCGCACTGGCTCCAGATGAATGTTGTGCGCACCATCACCGAGCATCAGCCCGCCTTCCTGCACCGTGGCTTGCAGGTTCATGCTGCGTTGCGCCAGGGCCGTGAGCTGCTGGGCACTGGTGCCGGGGATGCGCCAGACCTGCAGGCTTTTCAGGCGCGCCAGTTTGCTCTCGATGCCGCGCCACCAGATGTCGGCGGCCGCGCCAAAGGCGTACAACACCACGCTGTCGGCCTTGTTGCAGGCTTTGGCCAGTGGCTTGTCTTCGGGCTGGCCGACTTCAATCCAGAGCCGGGTCAGGCCGGTGAAATCGCGCAGCCACACATCGGGTTCATCCGGGTCGCTCAGGCCGGCGCCAAAGGCCAGCGTGCCGTCGCCGCCGCAAACGCTTTGCAACTGGTGCGCCTGCAGCGCCAGTGCGCACAGTCGCACCATCATGCGCTCATCGGTTTCGCTCGGGTGGCGCGCCAGCGTCAGGGTGTGGTCGGCGTAATAACTGTGGTCAATGTCGGCAATTTGCAGGCTGGCTTTGAAGATGGTGGATTTGGTGGCCATTGTTTCTTTACAGGTAACTGCTCACCACTGTTTCAATGCGCATGCATATGTCAGGAGCGCAATATTCGCAAAAGTAGTTAAACCCGGCGTGCCAGCTCGGCTGCCAGGCCGGTGTAGCGGGCCGGCGTCAGGGCCAGCAGGCGGGTTTTTTCTGCCTCGGGAATCGCCAGCTTGGCGATAAAACCCTGCATCAGTTCGGCTGTCATGGCCTCGCCCCGGGTGAATTCCTTGAGTTGTTCATAAGGCTCGGGCAGGCCAAAACGGCGCATCACGGTCTGAATTGGCTCGGCCAGCACTTCCCAGGCGTGGTCCAGATCGCGGGCAATTGCTGCTTCATTGATTTCAAGTTTGCCCAAGCCGGTGCTCATCGACTGGTAAGCCAGCACCGCATAACCCAGTGCCACTCCCATGTTGCGCAGCACGGTGCTGTCGGTCAGGTCGCGCTGAAAGCGGCTGATCGGCAGTTTCTCGGACAAATGGCGCAGCACTGCGTTGGCCAGGCCCAGGTTGCCCTCGGCATTCTCGAAGTCAATCGGGTTGACCTTGTGTGGCATGGTGCTTGATCCAACCTCGCCCTTGCGCAGCTTCTGCTTGAAATAGCCCAGCGACACATAGCCCCAGACATCGCGCGACCAGTCGATCAGGATGGTATTGGTGCGCGCCACTGCGTCAAACAACTCGGCCATGTAGTCGTGCGGCTCGATCTGGATGCTGTAGGGCTGAAAACACAGGCCCAGGCCCAGCGGCTCGGGGGTTTCAATCACTTTTTTGCTAAAGGCTTCCCAATCGTGCCCGGGCCAGGCTGACAGGTGCGCGTTGTAGTTGCCGACCGCACCATTCATCTTGGCCATTAGCTTGATGTTGGCCACCTTGTCGCGCGCCGCCGCCAGGCGCATCACCACGTTGGCGATTTCCTTGCCAACGGTGGTCGGGCTGGCGGTCTGGCCGTGGGTGCGGCTGAGCATGGCCACCTCGGCAAAAATGTGCGCCATATCGCGCAGCCGGGTGATGATGGCATCGAGTGCCGGCAGCAGCACGTCGTCGCGGCCGCTTTTGAGTTGCAGTGCATGGCTGGTGTTGTTGATGTCTTCGCTGGTGCAGCCAAAATGCACAAATTCTTGCACCGCCAGCAGTTCCGGGCGTGCCACAAATTTGCTCTTGAGCCAGTACTCGACCGCCTTGACATCGTGGTTGGTGGTTTTTTCGATCTCCTTGATCGCCAGCGCATCGGTTTCGGCAAAATTGTTGACCAGACCCAGCAAGTAACTGCGAGCGCCGGGCGACAGCGGCTGAAACTCGACAAAACCACAGTCGCTCAAGGCGATCAGCCAGGCCACTTCAACCTGAACCCGCCGCTGCATATAGCCCTGCTCACTCATGGCCGGGCGAAGTTTGGCAAGTTTGGCGGCGTAGCGACCGTCGAGCGGACTGAGGGCGGAGATGGCAGAAGTAGTCATCAGCAGATTGTAGGTGCCGGTGTATAGAATCACGCCTGACCACAACTCAGCAGACTGCCACATGCCGATAAAACTCATTGGATCAACCACCAGTCCCTACGTGCGCAAGGTGCGCGTGGTGATGGCCGAAAAAAAACTTGACTATGACTATGTGCTGGAAGACGTTTGGTCGGCTGGCACCAGCATTGGCCTGTCCAACCCTTTGGGCAAAGTGCCTTGCCTGGTGATCGAGGGCGGCGAGGTCATCAGCGATTCGCGCGTCATCGTCGAATACTGTGACACGCTGTCGCCGGTGGGTCGGCTGATTCCAACCGTCAGTCGCGACCGTGCCGAAGTCAAAACCTGGGAGGCGCTGGCCGACGGTGTGCTTGATGCGGCCATTCTGGCTAGGCTGGAGGCCACCTGGAGCGGCCGCCGCGACAGCGAACGCTGCCAGGCCTGGATTGACCGGCAATTGGGCAAGGTCGAGGCCGCCCTCAAGACCATGAGCAAAGGCCTTGGCGACAAGCCCTATTTTGTCGGCATTCACCTGAGCCTGGCCGACATTGCGGTCGGCGTGGCGCTGGGTTATCTGGACTTCAGGTTTCCGTCCATCAACTGGCGCGAGCCGCACCCCAATTTGAGCAAATTGCAAGACAAGCTGATGCAACGTGCCAGCTTCATCGACACCCGGCCAGCCTAAGCCGGTTGCCGTTTTTCCACTTTTTCGGCTTCCCACTTATGCCGGGACAGAGATGGAGTATCAAGCCAGCCAAATGGGTGGGCTTCCACTGCCAAGAAAACCACATGAGCGGATCAAACGTAACCCATTGATATTGAAAAGTGTCCCGCCTTAAGTGGAAAGCCAACAGCCCAATCAAACACTTTGCCCGGCAGACAAGGCATCGAGTTCAAACACCCGAGTGTGGTGGCTGATGTGGTTGTGGAGGACGGCGTTGCTGTGTGTTCACGCGCTGAATCGGCTGCCTGCGCGCCACTGACCTGGGCAAACACCGCCATCACCCCCTGGATCAAGTGGCGCACCTGGCCGGGCGACAAGCCGGCCCGGCCCGGCTCGATGACCAGTTCTATGCCATCGGCCACTTTCAGATGGCTACAGACTTCGACCGAGCCAATGGCCGGTTGCCGTGGCGGCACCGGTGCTGGCGCGCCCTGGAGCAGTTCGCGGATGCGCTCCAGCGAGACCCCGGCTGCCGTCCACTTCTTGATTAGCAGCAGTTGCTCAAGGTGTTTGGCGCAGTAGCGGGCGGCACGGGTTTCGCCCTCGGGCCGATCCACCAGCCCGGCCTGGACGTAATAGCGGACGGTGCGGATCGGCAGATCAGCCAGCACGCACAGGTCGGCCAGCGGGTAGCTCGGTGGTGATGAATCGGTTTCGGTGGGCATGGCGCTTATTAAAACACCAAAAGTGTCTTAAAGCAAGTGTATTTATTGACTGATGGGTTATCATGACCGTTCGCTCCTTGACCGAGAAAAATCATGACCTTTCACGCCCCCCTGATCATCGACATGGCCGGCCTGACGCTGACCAAAACCGACCGCCAGCGCCTCAAGCACCCGCTGGTCGGCGGCCTGATCCTGTTTGCCCGCAACTGGCAAAACCGTGCCCAACTCACCAAGCTGTGCCGCGACATCAAAAAGGTTCGCAAAGACTTGCTGATCTGCGTTGACCACGAGGGCGGGCGGGTGCAGCGCTTCAAGACCGATGGCTTTACCCACCTGCCTCCCATGCGCGCCCTCGGCGAGCTATGGCGCCAGGACGGCAAGGGCGCACCCGGCGAGGGGGCCATGCGCGCCACCCGGGCGGCCACTGCCTGCGGCTATGTGCTGGGGGCCGAGCTGCGTGCCTGTGGGCTTGATTTGAGCTTCACCCCGGTGCTGGACCTGGACTGGGGCGAAAGCAGCGTGATTGGCGACCGCGCCTTTGATGCCGATGCGCGCATCGTCAGCCTGCTGGCCAAGAGCCTGATGCATGGCCTGTTGTTGAGCGGCATGGCCAATTGCGGCAAGCATTTTCCGGGGCATGGTTTTGTCAAGGCCGACTCGCACACCGATGTTCCGATCGACAAACGCAGCCTGAAAGCCATTCTGGCCGACGATGCCGCCCCTTACCGCTGGCTGGGTGGCAGCCTGGCTGGCGTGATGCCGGCCCATGTGATCTATCCCAAAGTCGATGCCCGCCCGGCAGGCTTTTCAGGCAAGTGGTTAAACGACATCCTGCGCGGCCAGTTGGGCTTTGCCGGCGCGGTGTTCAGCGACGATTTGTCGATGGCCGGGGCCAGGGTGATTGACGGTGAAAGCGTCAGCAGCACCCAGGCGGCGGTGGCAGCACTGAATGCCGGCTGCGACCTGGTGCTGCTGTGCAATCAGTCGCTTGGCGAGGGTACAGAGCTCGACGCGCTGATCAACGGCCTGACCGAGGCCCAGCTCAAAGGCCAGTGGCAGCCGCAGGAGATAAGCGAAGCGCGCCGCCGCGCCTTGCTGCCAGCCAGCGCCGCCACGCCCTGGGATGCGCTGATGGTGTTGCCCGCCTATATGCAGGCGCTCGATCACATCCCCTGAGCGCCGGGCGATTGAAACATTGAAACATTGAAACCCGCGAAACGTGTCAGGGCGGATCAGGGTGGATCAGAGCGTATCAAGGCGAGCGGTGCAGCCGGGGTGCCGACAGCTCGGCGATCATGTCGCTGGTGGCGGCATCCACATTCGGGTGGCTTGTGAGCAGCTTGGCCGCAGACAGCAGCGTGCGCAGCGCCTGCAGGTCTTTCACCGTGGGGGCTACCTTGATCTGGGCGATCGCCGCCATGCTGTTGCCGCCCTGGATCAGTGCGGCTACCTTGGGTGCCCAAACGCTTTGACGTGCCATGCCGTGCTTTCTGTGAAAGTTATAAAAAAATAATGATGATATTGGCCTCTAGCCCTTGCTGGATAAGCGCAAGCAGCTATTCTAAATATAGCATTTGAGAAATCCGGTCAGTGCCGTGGCGGCTTGCCAGTTTGCCAGACAATCAGCCGTTTATTAGAACCAACAGCCATTCAGCAATTTGCCATGAAAGCAAAACCCGCCAGCGGCGGCCTGGTCTTCAGCACCGACAGTGGCCGCACCTGCCCGGCCTGCCGCCAGCCCGTGGCCGCCTGCCAATGCCGCGCGACAAAACCCGGCCCCGTTTCTGATGGCATCGTCCGCGTGTCGCGCGAGACCAAGGGCCGCGCCGGCAAAGGCGTGACCCTGGTCAAGGGGCTGGCACTTGACGAGGCCGCACTGCAAGCCCTGGGCCGCCAGCTCAAGACCGCCTGCGGTTCAGGCGGCACGGTCAAGGACGGCATCATTGAAGTCCAGGGCGACCATTGCGATCGGGTGATGGCACTGCTCAAGGCCAGCGGCCTGAGCGTCAAGCGAGCCGGTGGCTGAGCATGAAAATCCTGAAGACCTGCAACTGCTGGCGACGTGCAGCATGCAGCCATAACCAGCTTATCGATTGTTGACAAACCAGACAACATAGTCATGTATCAATTGATAATTGCCTGAATTTGCGTCAGTGCATTCCAGATCAGCCAGAGGCAGGGTAAATTTTTTCTTGTCTGAAACTCGTCTGACACTCACCATCACGCCATAAAATTCGTCAGTTTCATCCTCAAATTTCAAAAACTTGAAGGTATCCTTAAAAGAAGGCTGGGTCTTTTTCAGGATTTCATATTCCTGCTTGCTGCCATAACCAAACAGAAAACGTTCTTCCCAGTCAAAATCTTCGATTCCGGTTAGCAGGCAAGGCTGTTTCAAATTATCTTCCAGATAAACCCGATATTTGACCAGCGTTTCAAACTCAACTGCAGGGGGTTCATCCTCATCGAGGATGGCAGCAATTCTTTTGCATTGTTCATCATAATCATCCATAAATTCACCTTTAAAAAATAAATTACGATTTAGATAAATCTCAACTGCCTCTGCAATTTCATCAATAGACTTTATTGGAAACTTACCATTTTTCCTTTGCAGATCAACAACTTACGATATTTTCCAAATAAAGTCTAATATTTTTCTTGCAGAAAAAATGTCAGCGATTTCTGGACAATTTCTTTATTCTGAATTTCTGGTAAGCTTGAATTTCTGATGACAGAGGGTTTGTATTGTGAACTTTGAGATGCGTGATTGAAATCACAACAGCATCTTTTTCTTGACCGGCTATTTTCAAGGCACAACAAATGCCGCCTTCATCACCCAAATACAAGGCATCCAAAATTTGAATATGTGAACTGGATGAAATATTGATAGAATTCTTACGCAATATCTGCATCAGGCCGTCTGTAGCCATGACAGGGATGGGCAAATTTTCTTTCAACTTTTGCATTAAACTTTCAACTTGAGCTGGTTTGTCTATCATCTATATCCTCGTTTGTCATATTGAGCGGAGCATCCGTGCCCTAAATGCAGCCGATGCCTTCTTTGGTATTCATGGTTTGCAAGTTGTCCCGATATCGGTGATTTTGCCATTGGGCGCGACGATGCCCCACTTGGCCAGCGCCGCATCGTCACTGACACGGGCATCGACCCAGCGCGCACCGTCCGGGGTTTGCTCTTTTTTCCAGAACGGAGCCTGGGTTTTCAGGTAGTCCATCAAAAACTCGCAGGCGGCAAAACTGTCGCCACGGTGGGCGGAACTGACGGCCACCAGCACAATCTGGTCCAGCGGTGCCAGCAAGCCGATGCGGTGGATGACGCGGGCACCCATGATGTCAAAGCGCTGGTGTGCTGCGTCAATCATGGCTTCGATGGCTTTTTCGGTCATGCCAGGGTAATGTTCGAGTTCCAGGCTCTCGATGCTGCCCGCTGCCGCCTTGTCCGGCTCGCCTGTGCTGCGGTCGCGCACGGTGCCAACAAAGCTGCATACCGCGCCGACCCGACCGTCTTTGGCGCGCAAACCGGCAACCTCGGCAGATAGGTCAAAGTCTTCGGTCTGGATCGACACACGCGCCAATCGTTTCATGTCAAATAGCCCTCCAGGGCAGATGGGATATGCGCTGATAGCTATTATTTTTGATTATTTCAGGCAACCCGGCCCGGTGCCCGGCCAGCCAGTCTGCAGGATGCGTTTTCTTCATCTTAGCCACCGGTGACCGGTGGAAAAAAGGCCACCTCGGCGCCGTCAGTCAGTGCCGCCGTTTCATCGGCCATGACCAGGTTGAGCGCGATGCGCACCACCTTGCCGCGTGCCAGGCTGTCGGCGTAGGCACCGCCCTGCCCGATTAACTCATCACGCAGCGCCGCCAGGCTGCTGGCCTGGGTGTCGCGCAGTTCGCTGGCGTAGCCGATGGCTTCCCGAATGCCGGCAAAGTATTTGACGGTGACTTTCATGCCAGCAACTCGGCAAATGGAATCCAACGCACCATGTCGCCCGGCTCGATGGTTTGTCCGGGCGGGTTATCGACCAGACCATCACCCCACACCGCCGAAGTCAGCACGCCTGCGCTTTGATTGGGAAACAAATCAAGCCCGCCCGCGAGGTTGCGCCGCACCCGCAAAAATTCACGGCGTCGATCAGCTCTGGCCCAGGTGAAATCGGCACGCGCAGCGATGGGTGCTGGCGCAATCTGGCGCGCGCCCTGCAGCTTGAGCAAAAACGGCCGCACCAGCAGCAAAAATGTCACAAAGCTTGACACCGGGTTGCCCGGCAGCCCGATAAAGTGCGCCCCGCTGCCGCCCGCTGCTGCCACACCGCGCCGCCCAACCCAGCCGTAGGCAAACGGTTTGCCCGGCTTGATGGCAATTTGCCACAAGTCCAGGTGGCCCAGACTTTGCACGGCGGGCTTGATATGGTCTTCTTCGCCTACCGACACGCCACCGCTGGTCAGAATCAGGTCGTGCTCTGCCGCCGCGTCGCGTAAGGCGGCGATGGTGGCGGCGCGGTCATCCGGCACGATCCCTAAGTCCGTCACCCGGCAGCCCAGGCGGGCTAGCAAGGCTCTGAGGAAAAACCGGTTCGAGTTGTAAATCGCGCCGGGTGGCATCTGTTCGGGGGCCACGTCACCGGGCATCACCAGCTCGTCACCAGTCGAAAACAGGGCCACCTTGGGGTGTCGCGCCACCGCCAACTGGTGCCTGCCAATACTGGCCGCCAGCCCCAGCGCGGCGGGCGACAGGCGCTCGCCTTTTTGAAGCACAACAGCGCCCTGGGTGACATCTTCGCCGCACCGGCGAATCCACTGGCCGGGCCGCACCAGCGCGTTCACCCGCAGCAGGCCGTCGGCTTGCAGCGTGCAGTCTTCCTGCATCACCACCGCGTCGGCTCCCGGCGGAATCGGCGCACCGGTAAAGATGCGCGCCACCGACATGGCCGCCAGCGCAGTGCCGCTGCTGCCCGCCGCAATGCGTTGCGACACCGGCAAAGCCACAGCAGCGCCCGCCAGGTCGCCACAACGCACGGCATAGCCATCCATCGCGCTGTTGTCTTGCGGCGGCACTTGCAGGCCGGAGACGATGTCTTGTGCCAGCACCCGGCCATCAGCCGCAAAGGTGGCGACTTGCTCAAATCCGTCAAGCACCGTGGCAAAGCCGAGCAAGTTCGCCATCGCCTCATCAAGCGATACAAGCGGCTGCAAAACCCGTGCCGGGGTGCTCATGTGTGGTCCTGCGGGTGGCAATGGCAGCAATGAAATCATCATTCAGTGGCGGATTGGATGCACATTTCATCGGCATTTTTCGGCAATATAGGCCTTGATGGCCTGCACATCGGCCGGCATGTTGATGACCCGCCTGGGCCGGGATTCGATGCCGACAAACTTCAGCGGACGCTCCGGTTCGAGTCCGGTGGCTTCGACAATGGTTTCGGCAAACTTGATCGGCAAGGCGGTTTCGAGCACGATCATCGGCACACCGGCCTGCACCTGCTCAATCGCCACTTTCACGCCATCGGCGGTGTGGGTGTCAATCATCATGCCGTGGCGCAGCCAGGTGTCTTTGATGGTCGCCAGGCGGTCGGCATGGCTGCTCTTGCCGCTGTCAAAGCCATAGCGCAAGCGGATGTTATTGAAGGCCGGGTGCTGGCTCAGGTCAAAGCGGCCAGTGCGGGTCAGTGCATCCTCAAACAGGGCCTTGACGCGGGCACCATCGCGGCCCAGCAGGTCAAAGACAAAACGCTCAAAGTTCGATGCCTTGGAGATGTCCATTGACGGGCTGGAAGTCTCGTGGGTGTCAGCGCTGGCACGCACGCGATAGACGCCGGTTTTGAAAAACTCGTCAAGCACGTCGTTTTCGTTGGTCGCCACTACCAGCCTAGCAATTGGCAGACCCATCATGCGGGCAACGTGGCCGGCGCAGACATTGCCAAAATTGCCGCTGGGCACGGTGAAGCTGACTTTTTCAGCATTGGCTTCGGTCGCCTGAAAGTAGCCGGCAAAGTAATACACCACCTGCGCCAGCAAGCGCGCCCAGTTGATCGAGTTGACCGTGCCAATTTTGTATTGACGCTTGAATTCGAGGTCGTTGCTGACCGCTTTCACCATGTCCTGGCAGTCGTCAAAGACGCCATCGACGGCGATATTGAAGATGTTGTCATCCATCAGGCTGAACATCTGCGCCTGCTGGAACGGACTCATGCGCCCTTGCGGACTGGTCATGAAGACCCGCACGCCCTGTTTGCCACGCATGGCGTATTCGGCTGCGCTGCCGGTGTCGCCGCTGGTGGCCCCCAGAATGTTGAGTTGCTCGCCACGCCGTGCCAGTTCGTACTCGAACAGGTTGCCGAGCAACTGCATCGCCATGTCCTTGAAGGCGAGGGTCGGGCCGTTGGACAGGGCTTCGAGCCAGATGCCGTTTTCAAGATGGCGCAGCGGCACGATCTCGCCAGTGCCAAACACTTCGGCGGTGTAGGTCTTGGCGCACAGCGCCCTCAGATCTGCCGCCGCAATATCGTCAATGAACAGCGACAGAATCTCGAAAGCCAGTTCGCCGTAGCCTAGCGTGTGATAAACCACGCGCCAGCGGCTCAGCGTCGCATCATCAACTTGGGGGTAAAACGCCGGCAGGTACAGGCCGCCATCGGGTGCTAGGCCTTCGAGCAGGATGTCGCAAAAATGTTTCGGGCTTTGGTCGCCACGGGTGGAAATGTAGTTCATCTTGGGGATATTACGGGTACGTCTGGAAAGTAGCTGTGCATGCGCCGGGCATCGCGGGTCATCAGTTTATGCCCGTCAACCTGGGCGTGCGCGCCGATAAAAAAGTCGGGCAAGGTGGCTGACCGCGTGCCACCGGCACGGCGGTAAATGCGGTGCGCCTCGCTGGCCTTGTAAGCCGCAGCGGCTGGAATGTGCAAAAAAACAATTCCGGTTGTTTTGAGAAAGGTGTTTTGCGCACCAAGGGAGTTAAAACTGCGCGCAATCTCGGCAAAAACAATCGCGTTGATGCCAACTTGGTCGCTTTGAATGGCCAGATAGAGCTGTTTTGCACTCCATTCAAACCATTCGGGGCTGCGCTCAATCAGATCGATCAAGACACTGGAGTCCACCAGAATCATTGGTTCCAGCCCTCGCCCCGGGTTTCATTGAGGATTTCTTCCGTGGTCATGCCCGAAACGCCAGTGCCGATCCACTGCAAAAAAGGATTCTCTTTGGACAGCGTCACCTTGGCCGGAAACATCAGCACCTGGCCGCCCGGCTGGGCGACAAATTCAATTTCCTGGCCCTGCGCCACGCCCATGTGCTCACGCATGGCTTTTGGAATAGTGACTTGGCCTTTGACCGTCAATGCATGTCCCATAAAGTCGCTCCGTTCAAAAGTAATACAAAAATTGTATTACACAGACCATCCAGTCCTGTGACTCTTGCCGGCAAAGCGCCGCCACCCTGATCACGATACCGCAATCAACGCTCAGGCGAGTTCTTCCTTGCGAATCCGGGTGATCGGTTCCAACACCGTCGGCAGCGCCTGCATCAAAGCAATGGCGGCGTTCATGCTGGCTTCGACGCAGTCGTGCGTCAGGATGATCACATCGGTCTGCGGCACCTGCGCCCGGCCAGCCAGCGCGGCCTGGCCACTGATTTCATCAGCCTCGCGCTGCAGCACCGCATCAATGCTGATGCCCGCCGTTGCCAGAATGCCGGTGACCTTGGCCAGCACACCGGCCTCGTCGGCCACCCGCAGGCGCAGGTAGTAGCTGGTGACCACTTCGCCCATTGGCAGCACCGCCAAATCGCTCATGGCGTTGGGCTGGAACGCCAGGTGCGGCACCTGGTGCGCCGCATCGGCCGTGTGCAGGCGGGTGATGTCCACCAAGTCGGCAATCACCGCGCTGGCGGTCGGCTCAGAGCCTGCCCCCTTGCCGTAATAGAGCGTGGTGCCAATGGCATCGCCCTGCACCACCACTGCATTCATGGCCCCTTCGACATTGGCAATCAGCCGCCGGGCCGGGATCAGGCACGGATGTACCCGCAGTTCGATGCCGTCTGCCAGGCCTTTGGCGGCGTTGCCAAAGCGGCGCTTGGTGATGCCCAGCAGCTTGATGCGGTAGCCCAGTTGCTCGGCATACTTGATGTCGGCAGCACCGAGTTTGGTAATGCCTTCAATGTAGGCCTTGTCAAACTGCACCGGAATGCCAAAGGCAATCGCGCTCATGATGGTGGCCTTGTGCGCGGCATCGATGCCTTCGATGTCAAAGGTCGGGTCGGCCTCGGCGTAACCCAGGGCCTGGGCCTGTTTCAGAGCCACGGCAAAATCCAGCCCCTTGTCGCGCATTTCGGAGAGGATAAAGTTGGTGGTGCCGTTGATGATGCCGGCAATCCACTGGATGCGGTTGGCCGTCAGCCCCTCGCGCAGCGCCTTGATGATCGGGATGCCGCCGGCCACCGCCGCCTCAAACGCCACCATCACGCCCTTGGCGGATGCCGCCGCAAAAATCTCGGTGCCATGCACCGCCAGCAAAGCCTTGTTGGCGGTGACCACATGCTTGCCGGCTGCAATGGCTTCAAGCACCAGGGTTTTGGCAATGCCACAGCCGCCAATCAGTTCGATGACGATGTCGATGTCAGGGTTGGCAATCACCAGGCGCGCATCGCTGACCACTTTCACCTCTGGCCCGACCAGGCTTTGTGCCCGTGCCACGTCCAGATCAGCCACCATGCTGATGTGAATGCCGCGACCAGCGCGACGCTTGATTTCTTCCTGGTTACGCACCAGCACATTGAAGGTGCCCGAGCCAACGACACCGATGCCCAGCAGGCCGACTTGAATTGGTTTCATACGGATTTTGATTATGGGTTAAATAGGCCTCTAGCCCTTATGCAGTAAGCGCGAGCAGCTATGAATAACAGAGTGATTCAGTTGCTGTGGCGCTTGCGGTAGCTTGCCAGAAACTTAGCAACCCGGCCAATCGCTTCGCGCAGGTCATCTTCATGCGGCAAAAACACAATGCGGAAATGGTCCGGCACGGGCCAGTTAAAGCCGCTGCCCTGCACCAGCATGACCTTGGTTTCCTGCAACAGCTCCAGAAAGAACTGCTGGTCGTCGGTGATCGGGTAGATCAGCGGATCGAGCTTGGGGAACATGTACAAGGCGGCCACCGGCTTGACACAGGAGACACCGGGAATGGCGGTGATCAGCTCGTAAGCCAGGTCACGCTGGCGGCGCAGGCGGCCGCCCTCGCAGACCAGGTCGTTGATGCTCTGGTAGCCGCCCAGCGCGGTCTGAATCGCCCACTGGCCCGGCACGTTGGAGCACAGCCGCATATTGGAGAGCATGTTGAGCCCCTCGATGTAGTCACGGGCCGATTTTTTGTCGCCCGACACCACCATCCAGCCGGCCCGGTAACCGCAGCAGCGGTAACTTTTGGACAGCGAGTTGAAGCTCAGCGTCAGCACATCGTCGCTGAGCGAGCCAATCGCCGTATGCTTGGCGCCGCCATACAGCACCTTGTCATAAACCTCGTCGGCAAAGATCACCAGATTGTTTTCGCGGGCGATTTGCACCAGTGCCCGGAGCAACTCGTCGGAATACAGCGCACCGGTCGGGTTGTTCGGGTTGATCACCACCAGACCCTTGGTGCGTGGCGTGATCTTGGCGCGAATGTCCGCCAGATCGGGCATCCAGCCGTTGGCCTCGTCGCACAGGTAATGCACCGGCACGCCGCCCGACAGGCTGGCCGCCGCAGTCCACAAGGGGTAATCGGGCGAGGGCAGCAAAATCTCGTCGCCATCGTCAAGCAGCGCGTTGGTCGCCATCACGATCAGCTCGCTGGCACCGTTGCCCAGGTAAATGTCGTCGAGCGTGACGCCCTTGATGCGCTGCAACTGGGTTTCGTGCATGACGGCCTTGCGCGCGGCAAAAATGCCCTTGCTGTCGGAGTAGGCGGCCGAGTTGGGCAGGTTGCGGATCATGTCCTGCTGGATTTCTTCCGGCGAATCAAAGCCAAACACCGCCAGGTTGCCGATGTTGAGCTTGATGATCTTGTGACCCTCTTCTTCCATCTGGCGCGCCGCGTCCATGATCGGGCCACGAATGTCATAGCAGACGTTGGACAGTTTGGCTGATTTGCGTATGGTCTTCAAAATCCCTCCGAGAGTGGCAGCAAAGTCGCTAAATCTATAATTTGACCACAGTTTTTTGGCCCGACCTGTTCAACACCGCCCGTCCCCCTGCCCTTTCCGATCACCGTCCAAGCCTGCCTGCCCACCATGAAATACCATCCCGACATCATCAGCGTGCAATCAATCTGGGGCTATGGGCCGGGCTGGATACAGGTCGGAGCAGAAAAACTGACCCACAGCGTGATCCTAGGGTCACGCGGCGAACGACTGGACTGGCATTGCGAACGGTTTGAAGACCTGACACCCGGCCACTTTGAACAACTGGCCCAATTGCAGACCGAACTGGTGATTTTTGGCAGCGGAACCCGGCTGCGCTTTGCCGCGCCCAACTTGTCACGTTCGCTGATCGAACGCCAGATTGGCATGGAAACCATGGACACGCAGGCGGCTTGCCGGACTTACAACATTTTGGCGGGGGAAGGCCGCTGCGTGGCCGTGGCCTTGTTGATGCAGTAAAATCCAAGGCTTGCAGTCGAGGGTGCAGCAGCGCTTGTAAAAAGGATTGGTGTCCACGACTTGAGCGATCGACGCATCCTGTCACACGAGATTGAAGAAACATGGCGATTGTTGTCAATAAACCCATCCCTGAATTTGAGTCCAATGCCACAGGAGGCATTCGGGTCACCAACACCTCTCACTTGGGCCACATTGTCGTTTTGTATTTTTACCCCAAAGACAACACGCCGGGCTGCACCACCGAAGCCATGGAGTTTCGAGACAAATACAAAGAATTTGTCAAAGCGGGGGCTACCGTGTTTGGCGTTTCGCGCGACAACATGCGCTCGCACGATGAGTTCAAGCAAAAGCTGGAACTGCCGTTTGAGCTGATCGCCGACACCGAAGAAAAAATGTGCCACATGTTCGGCGTGGTCAAAAACAAGATCATGTACGGCAAAAAAGTCAAGGGCATCGAGCGCAGCACTTTCCTGATCGGTTCGGACGGTTGCCTCAAGGATGAATGGCGCGGGCTAAAGGTTCCGGGCCACGTCGATGAGGTGCTTGAAGCCGTGAAGAATCTGAAAAAAGCGGTGGTGCTGGCTTAGCCCTGTTCTTGGCAGCGCCCGGTACCAGAGGTCGGGCCGTCTTCGGGGCTGGGCATAATCTTTGCATGTTGTTGACAACGCAAGCTTTGGATACTTTGTTGCAGCCGCCTTGGCAACTTGGCGGCTGTTTTGTTTTTGAATGACGATTTATTACCCCACTTTCGAGAGTTTTCATGCCCTTGCCTACTGCCCCGAGCAAACGTGCCGCCTTGTTATCCTTGAAGGACATCGAGATGCCGGTTGCCAAACCCCGAACCAAGATCGACCGGGCCAGAACTGTGGCTGATTTGCCGACAAGCCAGGATGCCGCCATCGTTGCCACACCACTATCCATCAACGCGTTGAGCGTGCCGCCGGCAGCCGCAGCCGTCGCCTTGTTGGATGTCAGTGCAATGCCTCAAACCGATGTCTTGGTGCAAAAGCCGGTCACCAAGCCAGCGCCGCGAACCCGGGCCAAAGCAGTCCGTGGACCCGCCAAGCTGTTTGTGCTTGACACCAATGTGCTGCTGCATGACCCGTCTTGCCTGTTCCGTTTTGAGGAACACGACATTTTTCTGCCGATGATCGTGCTCGAAGAACTCGATGCGCACAAAAAAGGCATGACCGAAGTCGCCCGCAACGGGCGGCAAACCAGCCGCTCGCTCGACGCGCTGGCAGAGCATCAGGGTGCCGACATCTCGGCGGGCTTGCCGCTCAATTCCACCGGCCACAGCCAGGCGCGCGGGCGGCTGTTTTTCCAGACCCAGTTGCTTCAGCACGATTTGCCTCTGAGCCTGCCCCAAGGCAAGGCCGACAACCAGATACTGGGCGTGGTCGAAGCCCTGCGCAAGCAGCATGCACCGCGTGAGGTGGTGCTGGTGTCCAAAGACATCAACATGCGCGTCAAGGCACGCGCCTTGGGTTTATTGACCGACGACTACCAAAACGACAAAACGCTCGACGACGGCGATCTGCTGTATTCAGGCACCTATGCACTGCCACATGACTTCTGGAGCACCCATGGCAGCACGGTCGAAAGCTGGCAACAAGGTGCGCACACTTTCTACCGGGTCAGCGGGCCGGTGGTGCCACAACTGCTGGTAAACCAGTTTGTCTATTTTGAAGCACCGGGCGAGCCTAGCCTGTACGCCAAGGTGACGGAGATTCGCGGCAAGGTGGCCGTGTTCAGAACGCTGCGCGACTTTACCCACCTGAAAAATTCGGTCTGGGGCATCACCAGCCGCAACCGCGAGCAGAACTTTGCCATGAACCTGCTGATGGACCCCGAGGTGGACTTTGTCACCCTGACCGGCACCGCAGGCACCGGCAAGACCCTGATGGCGCTGGCCTCGGGCCTGACGCAGGTGCTCGACGAGCGGCGCTACACCGAGATCATCGTGACCCGTGCCACCGTGAGCGTGGGCGAAGACATTGGCTTCTTGCCCGGCACCGAGGAAGAAAAAATGGGCCCCTGGATGGGAGCGATGGATGACAACCTGGAGGTGCTGGGCAAAACCGACACCGCCGCCGGCGAATGGGGTCGCGCCGCCACCAACGAACTGATCCGCAGCCGCATCAAGGTCAAGAGCATGAACTTCATGCGCGGGCGCACCTTCCTCAACAAATATGTGATCATTGACGAAGCGCAGAACCTGACCCCCAAGCAGATGAAGACGCTGATCACCCGGGCCGGGCCCGGCACCAAGATCATCTGCATGGGCAACATTGCCCAGATCGACACGCCCTACCTGACCGAAGGCTCATCGGGCTTGACTTATGCGGTTGACAAGTTCAAGGGCTGGGCACACAGCGGCCATATCACGCTAGCACGCGGCGAACGCTCGCGGCTGGCTGACTTTGCCAGCGAAGTGCTGTAAACATCCGACAAAGTGTTGGGGACAGAGCAAAGCTCACGAGCTTCGCTCGTGTAGCTTTGGTCTGTCCCACAAGGTCTCAGAAATCCCCGTTACTCCCGGAGGCCATCGATTCAAACTTGGTGATTTTGTTGAGGAAGGTCAGTTTGACTACCCCGGTCGGGCCGTTGCGCTGCTTGGCGATGATGACCTCGGCCACGCCCGGCTCTTTGCAGGCATCCTTGGTGTAGTACTCGTCGCGGTAGATGAACATGATGATGTCGGCATCCTGCTCGATGGCACCCGACTCGCGCAAGTCACTCATCATGGGGCGTTTGTCTGGGCGGGTTTCGACGCTGCGGTTGAGCTGCGACAGGGCAATCACCGGGCATTTGAGTTCCTTGGCCAGCATTTTGAGGCCGCGCGATATTTCACCGAGTTCGGTGGCCCGGTTTTCACCATCGGCAGCACTGGAGCCGCTCATCAGTTGCAGGTAGTCCACCACAATCAGGCCCAACTGGCCGCACTGGCGCGATAGCCTGCGGGCATTGGCGCGCAGTTCGCTTGAGGTCAGGCCGGCGGACTCGTCAATATGCAGCGAAATGGTGCGCAACTTCTCAACCGCTTCGGTCAGCCGTGGCCATTCTTCATCGGTCAACTTGCCGGTACGCAGGTGACTTTGATCAATACGACCAATTGACCCGACAATCCGCACCGCCAGTTGGGCCGCCCCCATTTCCATCGAGAACACCGCCACCGGCAGGCCTTCATTCAAGGCGACATGCTCGGCAATGTTGATCGCCAGAGCGGTCTTGCCCATCGACGGTCGCGCCGCCAGCACCACCAGATCGCCGCTCTGCAAGCCTGCCGTCATGCGGTCAAGGTCATAAAATCCGGTGGGCACCCCGGTCACATCGTTCGGATGGTCGGCCATCTCCTGCACCCGGTCCAGCAGCGCCACCACCAGCTTGTCCATGGTCTGAAAGCCCTGCCGGGTGCGGGCACCTTCCTCGCCAATGTTGAAAATCTTCTGCTCGGCCTCATCGAGGATGGCGGCCACCGGGCGACCTTTCGGGTTGAACGCACTGGCCGAAATCTCTTCACTGGTGGACACCAGTTTGCGCAAAATGGAGCGATCCCGAACGATTTCGGCGTAGCGGCGGATGTTGCCGGCGCTGGGCACATACTGCGCCAGCGCGTTGAGGTAGCTTAAGCCCCCGATTTCCTCCGATTTGCCCGAGCTTTGCAGTTGCTCAAACACGGTGATCACATCGGCTGGCCTGGATGCATTGATCAGCACGCTCATGGCAGAAAAAACCGCACGGTGCTCGTAGCGATAAAAATCCTGTTCGGTCAGCACGTCACTGACCCGGTCCCAGGCTGCGTTATCGAGCAGCAAGCCACCGAGCACGCTCGATTCTGCTTCGATCGAATGCGGTGGAATACGCAACTGGGCGACCTGGCGGTCCAGACCGGGGTCGTCATTGAGGCTGGAAAATACGGTGGACATGGGTGTTTCCTTGAAGCCCTGAATGCTAAGGTGTACCGTGCCAGGTGTCGAACGGGAAGCTGGAGACAAGCCGGGTACAACCTGTGTACAAGCTGTGCAAATGGTGTGGATTCAGTTGCACCAAAACAAAAGCCGCCAAGGCTCTTGAGGCCCGGGCGGCTTGAGAAAAACGGTGCTTAAGCTTACGCGGTTTCGCCGTAAACCGATACCGTGATGTCCACCACCACATCGGTATGCAATGCAACGCTGACGGTGCTGTCGCTGACGATCTTGATCGGGCCGCTGGGCATGCGCACCTGTGCCTTGGTCACGGCAAAGCCGTTCTTGGTCAGTTCTTCGGCAATGTCCGCATTGGTGACAGAGCCAAACAAGCGGCCATCGACACCGGCTTTTTGGGTCAGCTTGCAGGTGATGCCGGCGAGCTTTTCGCCGACGGCCTGCGCTTCGGTCAACTTGGTCGCGGCGACCTTTTCAAGCTCGGCGCGGCGCGCCTGAAACTCTTGCTTGGCAGCTTCGGTGGCGCGACGGGCGCGACCGGCCGGAATCAGAAAATTACGGGCATAACCGTCTTTGACCTTGACGATTTCACCTAAATTGCCAAGGTTAACCACCTTGTCGAGCAGAATGATTTGCATGGTTGTGGTCCTTAGATCTTGTGCTGGTCGCTGTACGGCAGCATGGCCAGAAAGCGGGCGCGCTTGATGGCGGTATTGAGCTGGCGCTGAAAAATGGCACGGGTGCCAGTCAGGCGGGCCGGAATGATCTTGCCATTTTCAGCAATGAAATCACGCAGCGTGTCGATGTCCTTGTAGTCGATTTCTTCAACGCCAGTTACCGTGAAGCGGCAAAACCGCTTGCGCTTGAACAGCAGGTTTTGTGCGGGGCGCTTGGGGCGCTTGTCTTTGTTATTGAAACGTTTTGGTCCGGCCATGATGGACTCCTTTAATGGGGGGTGTAAATCTTTACTCTTTTACAAATTCTTGAACATGAAACACAACATGTCTGGCACCTTTGGGTGTCGCCAAAAAGCCTCTGAAATTCCAGCAACTGCCAATGTCCTGCACTGCCAGCCGCTCGGCTGCGGCACCAAACACCACCGACTTGATGTTGACCTTGACTTGCCGGATCTGACCTGCCTCGGAAATTTCCGAGGCATGCTCCAGGCGCATGTTCAAAGCGGGCAGTCCGCTAGGGGTGTAACGCAATGGCTCGGTTTCCAGGATCGAGGCTGTCAGGTTCAGTTGGTTGGCAAACGTGCTCACCAGATGCCAATGCTGCTGATGCTGCTGATGCTGCTGATGCTGCTGATGCTGCTGATGCTGCTGCGGTCGCGATCAGGCTTGGTATTCAGCTTGTTGTGTCTTGCGGGCGTCTTCACGCTCCACCGTTTTCATCATTGAAGACGGGCCGGTATCGGCCTTCTTTTTCAGCACTGTCAGGTGGCGCAGCACTGCGTCATTGAATTTGAAAGCGTGCTCCAGTTCGGCCATTACCGGCTGGTCGGCTTCGATATTGACGCACAGGTAATGGGCTTTGGCCAGCTTGTTGATCATATAGACCAACTGGCGACGACCCCAGTCTTCAACCCGATGCACTTTGCCACCGCCGGTGACGATCATGCTTTTATAACGTTCCAGCATGGCGGGAACCTGTTCACTCTGATCCGGGTGAATCATGAGTATGATTTCATAGTGACGCATTGAATATCCTTGTGGACAAACCTCAGATGAGGCAAAAAGCTGCCCTCAGCGTCTCGTTGAGGTGCAGCAAGGCAAGCCCAACATTATAACTTTTCCAAAAATCAGGATTGCAAGCGGAACTAGCCCCTGCGCTGCTGGGTTCGGGTGATGCTGCTGACCAGCAGCGTGACCGCCGTGCCTGCGGCAACACCAAATACGCCGGCGGCCACCGGTTCAATGTCAAACCACAAGCCAGAACCCCGCAAGCCCAGATACGCCCGAACAAATGGCACATTGACCAGCATGTAATAGAGCGTCAGGCCCAGTCCGGCCAACATGCCGGCCACCGCACCCAGCCGGCTGGTACCGATCCAGAAAATGCCCATGATCATGGCCGGCACCAGCGCCGCACCCGCCAGGGAAAAAGACGCTGAAACCAGAACCAGAATATCGGCAGGACGCTGCGCCGCCACATAGGCGGCCATCAGCGCCACCAGCAGCAAAGCAAATTTTGACAGCATGACACGGCGCACCGCACCGGCACGATCAGTTTCACCCCGAAAGAACAAGTCATGCGACAGTGCATTGCCAATCGTCAACAGCAGCCCGTCGGCGGTTGACAGTGCTGCGGCCAGGCCACCGGCGGCCACCAGGCCCGACACCACATACGGCAACCCGCCAATTTCAGGGGTGGCCAGCATCACCAAATCGGCAGCGAGCTTGAGTTCAGCAAACTGCAGGATTTGATCGCCGTTCATGTCGCTGACAGAAATCAGCGCCGGATCGACCTTGGCCCACTGGGCAATCCAGACCGGCAAGGCATCAAACGGCTGGCCCGCCAGATGACCCATGATCTCAAACTTGACCAGCACAGCCAGCGCCGGCGCCGCCAGGTAAAGCAAGGCAATGAACAGCAGCGACCAGGTCACCGAATTGCGGGTGTCGGCCACATTGCGGGTGGTGAAAAACCGGGTCAGCAAGTGTGGCAGTCCGACCGTGCCAATCATCAGGCAAAACATCAGTGCCAGAAAATTGCGCCGCGACACCTCAAACAGGCGCTGCTGCTCGGGTTTGCCAGCCGGATCACCGGCAAACGGATGTGTGTGAAGCGGCATGCCAGCCAGTGGCCTGGCCCGCTCCTGGTTCTCTGTCATGGCACGCGACCAGCGTTCACGCGCCATGTTTTCGTCGCGTGGCAAGGCGGCGAAGTCACGTCGGGCCGCCACAATGACCGCCTCATCCGCATGCGAATCGGTCAACCGGCGGATTTCTTCCTTGCGCTTTTTTCTCTCTTGCTCAAGGGATTCGGTGACATTTTCGAGCTTGCGGGCGTAGTCTGCCGACCGCCTGGCAAACTCCCGAATCACCGCTTGCTCGGCCGGGGAGTCCATCAGTTGGCGCTCCAGCTTGGCGATCTTGGGCAGTTGCTGGCCGTACAACAGGGGAGCCAGCGGACTTCCCAGTTGCTTGTAGGCCAGCCAGGAAACCGGTATCAAGAAAGCCAGGATCAGCACCACGTACTGGGTCACTTGCGTCCAGGTCACGGCGCGCATGCCGCCCAGAAACGAGCAAACCAGTACACCCCCGAGACCCAGCAAAATACCGATCTCGAACTGCACGCCGGTCAAACGCGACGTAATCAGACCCACGCCATAAATCTGCGCCACCACATAGGTAAAAGAACATAGCACAGCGGCCCAGGCAGCAATGATTTGTGGCCAGCGCCCGCCAAAACGGCTGCCAAAAAAATCTGGCACGGTAAAGAGATTCATCCCACGCAGGTGGGGAGCCACCAGCAACGCCACCAGACAAAAGCCGCCCGTCCAGCCCAGCACATACACCAGACCGCCGGGCTGGGAACCAACGCCGGAAAAACCCTGCAAATACAAACCCCCCGCCATGCTGATGAACGAGGCCGCGCTCATCCAGTCGGCGGCAACGGCCATTCCGTTGTACATCGGCGGAATTCTTCGACCGGCAACGTAATATTCGGACGAGTCGGAAGTACGGCCAAAAATGCCAATCACGGCATACAAGAAAACCGTGGCGAAAAGAAAAATTGCACCAACCCAGATTTTGCGCAAACCGGCTTGCTCAGCCAGCGCCAGCACCAGCAAAAACAGCAGAAACAACACCACATAGACAATGAAGCGGCGGTGAATCCGCGCGCGATAAAGACAATACTCGGGATCAGCGACCGACTGCAACCCCTCGGAACGATTGGCAAACCAGGCGTCAATAGCCACCACAAGGATGAAGGCCAGCACACTGCCTTGTGCCGCAAACCAGTAGGCCAGCGGCCAGCCCACCACAATCTGCTGCAAATCGTGGGCAAAAAAAACAACCCCAAATGAGGCGACAAACCAGGCCAGCAACAACCCGACTTGCAAACGCGAAACGCTTGCAATCGGCTGGTCTGCAGGTGGCATCGCCCCGGAATTCATCATCACCACACCATGATATCGATGGAAAACAAACTCAAACGCTGCTGGCTATGGTTTGGCAAGGTCTTGCCAGGTTGCCACCACCGTTTCAGGATTGAGGGAAATGGACGAAATTCCCTCTTCCATCAGCCATTGCGCAAAATCCGGGTGATCGCTTGGTCCCTGACCGCAAATGCCAATGTATTTACCCTGGGCACGGCAGGCATTGATGGCCAAGCTGATCAGGATGGTCACCGCCGGGTCACGTTCGTCAAAGTCTTTGGCCAGCAGTTCAAGACCGGAATCACGATCCAGACCCAAAGTGAGTTGCGTCAGGTCATTGGAACCAATCGAAAACCCGTCAAAGTACGCAAGGAACTCCTTGGCCAAAATGGCGTTGCTTGGAATCTCGCACATCATCAGCAGCTTGAGCGCGTTTTCGCCACGCTTGAGGCCCTGTTCCGCCAGCAGTTCGGTCACTTTTCTGGCTTGCCCAAGCGTTCGAACGAATGGCACCATCACCTGCACATTGACCAGCCCCATCTCCAGGCGAACCCGCTTGAGCGCTTCGCACTCCATCGCAAATGCCTTACCAAAATCGGCACTGAGGTATCGCGCCGCACCCCTGAAACCCAGCATCGGGTTTTCTTCTTCGGGTTCATAGCGGCTGCCGCCAATCAGCTTGCGGTATTCGTTGCTCTTGAAGTCTGACAGCCGAACGATCACCGGCTTGGGCCAAAAGGCGGCGGCGATGGTGGCCACACCTTCAGCCACCCGATCAACGTAAAACGCCCTTGGCGAAGCATGGCCGCGGGCCACTGACTCGACCGCCTTTTTCAAATCGGCATCCACGTTGGGATAGTCCAGAATGGCCTTGGGATGCACGCCAATATTGTGATTGATGATGAACTCCAGCCGGGCCAAACCCACGCCGGCATTGGGCAACTGACAGAAGTCAAACGCCAAATGCGGGTTGCCGACATTCATCATGATGTTGACACCGAGCGCCGGCATCTCGCCACGTCTGACCGGTATCACCTCGGTTTCAAGCAAACCGTCATAAACAAAGCCGGTATCGCCCTCAGCGCAGCTCACGGTCACCAGCAGGCCATCTTTCAGCGCCCAGTCGGCATCGCCGCAACCCACCACGGCAGGGATGCCAAGTTCGCGGGCAATGATGGCGGCATGGCAGGTGCGCCCACCGCGATGGGTCACAATAGCCGCTGCCCGCTTCATGATCGGCTCCCAATTGGGGTCTGTCATGTCAGCCACCAGCACATCCCCGGGCAGCACCCGGTCGATTTCGCTAACGTGATGAACCACTTTGACCGGCCCGGTGCCAATTTTTTGTCCGATAGCCCGGCCTTCCGCCAGCACCAGACCCCGGCCCTTGAGTTGATAACGATGCGCAACTTTTCCAGTCGCCTGACTCCGGAGGGTTGCGGGGCGTGCCTGCAAAATATAAAGCGCACCATCCAGACCGTCCTTGCCCCATTCAATCTCCATGGCAACACCATAGTGCTGTTCGATCAGCAGCGCATAGGCCGCCAACTGATGGACTTCGGCATCCGACAGTGAGTAGCGGTTGCGCAGTTCTGTCGGCACACCAACAGTTTTCACCAATTTGCCGGTTGCCGCCTTTTCTTGCAGCGTGGAGAACTGCATCTGGATCAATTTGGAACCCAGACTCCGGCGAATGAGTGCCTGTTTTCCCGCCATGAGCATCGGCTTGTGCAGGTAAAACTGATCGGGATTGACGGCGCCTTGAACCACGGCTTCCCCCAACCCGTAACTTGAGGTGATGAACACCACCTGATCAAAACCGGATTCGGTATCGAGCGTAAACATGCTGCCAGCAGCACCCAGGTCAGACCGCACCATGCGCTGAATCCCGACACTCAGGGCCACCTGTTCATGGGCCAAACCATGGTGAACCCGGTCGCTGATGGAACGGTCGCTGTAAAGCGACGCAAACACCACGCGAATCTTGCGCAACAGGTCTTCAATGCCGGTCACATTCAGAAAGGTCTGTGGCTGACCGGCAAACGAGGCATCGGGCAGATTCTGTGCCATGGCCGATGATCGCACGGCAAACGAGGCTTGCGGCTGGTTGCCGCACAACACGGCAAATGCCTGCCGGATGGCCATCTCGACATCTCGCGGGAAAGCTTGCTGCGCCACCATGGCACGAATCTCGGCACCGGCCAGTGCCAGCGCATTGGCATCTTCGGTCTCCAGCACACCAAGTCGCGCCTTGATTTTGCCAGCCAGATCGCCCAGCGCCAAAAACTCGCGAAACGCATGCGCCGTTATGGCAAAACCGGCAGGAACTTTCGCGCCGCCGGGCAGGCTGGCGATCATTTCACCCAGGCTCGCGTTCTTGACGCCCGCCGCATCGACATCGGTCATCCTCAAGTTTTCAAAGGGCACAACCCAATCGGTCACGGCGAACAGGTCAGACATGGGGAAATCTCCAGAAGTTGAAAACCGCTTCAGCCAGGCCGATGCCGCATGACGATGGCTCTTGTTGCGCCGATTTGATCGCTTGTTACTTGTCACGGTTGCGCCGATTTGATCGCTTGTTACTTGTCACGGTTGCGCCAAAACTGCGCCTGAATTTGACCTGATAATCACGATTGTAGGCTTTGAGATGCTGGCAAATTGGCCAGAAGCGCACCCGGCAACAGGCCAACTGCAAGCCATTTTGAGTTCAAATAAAAGTCATCATGCCCAACCGCACTGTTTTTTTTGTTTCAGATGGCACCGGCATCACCGCCGAAACCTTTGGCAATGCCATCCTGGCCCAGTTCGAGGTTCATCTGCAAAGAGTCCGGTTGCCATTTACCGACAGCATCGACAAAGCGCATCAGGCGGTGCGCCAGATCAACCGCGCGACGCTGATCGACAACAAACCACCAATTGTGTTTGCCACGCTGGCCAACGACGAGGTTTTGAAAGTCATCTCGGCAGTTGACCACTGCATCCTGATGGATCTGTTGGGCACTTTTGTCCCTCTGCTAGAACAAGAGCTCGGCCTCAAAATCCGCCTTCCTGCTGGCCGGTTCATCGATGCCGGCAAGCGTCAAGAATACCAGTCACGCATGGCGGCCATCCATTTTTCGCTGGAACACGACGATGGTCAGTCGCATCGCGATCTGGATGCATCCGATGTGATTCTGGTGGGGGTCAGCCGCAGTGGAAAAACACCCACCGCGCTTTATCTGGCCATGCAGTACGGGCTAAAGGCATCGAATTACCCGCTCATTCCAGAGGATTTTGAACGTCAGGATTTGCCCTTGGTGCTCAGGGATCAACACAAAAAACTGTTCGGACTGACCATCCTGCCCGAGCGGCTCAGTGAAGTCCGCAACGAACGGCGACCCAACTCCAAATATGCTTCGCTGGTCAACTGCCAATACGAAGTGAAGGCGGCCGAAGCCATGATGCGGCGCTACGGGATTCGCTGGCTCTCCACCACCACCGTGTCGATTGAAGTGATCGCCACCACCATCTTGCAGCAAATGTGCCCTGACCGGCTCAGCTATCACGGTTGAAATTGAGCGCTTTTCTGCTGATGCAAGTTTGGCTTGTGAGCGCTTGCTGTCGAAAACGAAATAAAAATTGGAGGGCGCATGTCTGCCATTGAACGACACCCACATTTTGCAAGTGATAGAGTGCCAGCCTGGCGGCCAGCTTTTAACAGTCTTTTATGCCTCCAGCCCTTATCCAGCAAGCGCTGGCAGCTATATAAAAAGAAGCTATTCAGGGCTATTTCAAAATATCGCCAATGCACAGATACTTGATTTCCACATAGTCGTCGATGCCGTGGTGCGAGCCTTCGCGGCCTAATCCGGACTGCTTGACGCCGCCAAACGGCACATGTTCGGTGGCCAGAATGCCGACGTTGACGCCGACCATGCCGTATTCCAGCGCTTCGCTGACACGCCAGATGCGGCCCATGTCGCGGCTGTAAAAGTAGCTGGCCAGGCCAAATTCGGTGTTGTTGGCGGCATCAATGGCCTCTTGCTCGGTGTTGAACCTGAACACCGGGGCGAACGGCCCAAAGGTTTCCTCTTTGGCGCACAGCATCTCAGCCGTGGCATCGGCTACCACCGTCGGCTCGAAAAACTGGCCCGGCAGGCGCTTGCCGCCAACCAGCAGGCGGGCACCCTTGGCCAGCGCATCTTGCACATGACGTTCTACTTTTTGCAATGCGGCCTCTTCAATCAGCGGACCCTGATTGACACCCTCGTCAAAACCGTTGCCAACCTTGGCAGTGCCGACTTTGGCGGCAAATTTGGCAACAAACTCGTCATACACCCCGGCTTGCACATACAGGCGGTTCGAGCAGACACAGGTTTGCCCGGCATTGCGGTATTTGCTGGCAAAAGCGCCTTCAACCGCGCTGTCGATGTCGGCATCGTCAAACACGATGAACGGCGCGTTGCCACCGAGTTCGAGCGACATTTTTTTGACCGTGGGGGCCGATTGCGCCATCAAAATGCGGCCCACTTCGGTCGAGCCGGTAAAGCTGATGTGGCGCACCACGCTGCTTTCGCACAGCACTTTGCCCACGGCAATCGAGTTGTCGGCATCGGCAGTGAGCATGTTCAGCACCCCCGCCGGAATGCCGGCGCGAATTGCCAGCTCGGCCGCTGCCAGGGCGGTCAGCGGGGTCAGCTCGGCCGGTTTGATGATCACCGTGCAGCCGGCCGCCAGCGCCGGGGCCACCTTGCGGGTGATCATGGCAATAGGAAAGTTCCACGGCGTGATGGCGGCACAGACACCGATCGGCTGGCGCAACACCAGCAGGCGGCGGTTGTTGTCAAACTGGGGCAGGGTTTCGCCGTTGATGCGCTTGGCTTCTTCGGCAAACCATTCGACAAAGCTGGCACCGTAAGCCACTTCACCTTTGGCCTCGGCCAGCGGCTTGCCCTGCTCGGCGGTCATGATGCGGGCGAGATCGTCCTGGTTAGCCATCAGCAGATCAAACCACTTGCGCAGGATGATGCTGCGCTCCTTGGCGGTCTTGCCGCGCCAGGCCGGCCAGGCAGCGTTGGCGGCGGCGATGGCGGCATCTGCATCAACCGGGCCGAGGTTGGCAACATCGGCCAGGTGCGCACCGGTGGCCGGGTCGGTAACGGCAAAGCGGCTGCTGCCAGCAACCCACAAGCCGTTGATGAGCGCATCGGTTTTGAGCAAACTGGGGTCTTTGAGCAGGGCAAGAGGGGATACAGAGGGCGACATGAAAACTCCTGAAAATTTATAAGAAATAAGGCTACAGCCCAATGGCACTGACTTAAGCACAATTGCTTGCCAAATTCTCCCGTTCGCCCTGAGCTTGTCGAAGGGTTCTCGAAGGCTTCGACAAGCTCAGCCCGAACGGGAACCTCTTAAGTCAGTGCCATTGGGCTACAGCCCTTATACAGCAAGCGCTGGCAGCTACAAAAAACCTAGCGTTTGAGAACCCCAGGCAAGACACACAGCATCTCGAACAGCAGGTTGGCCCCGAGCAGCGCGGTGTTGCCGGATGCATCATAGGGCGGCGATACCTCGACCAGATCCGCGCCCACCATGTTGAGCTTGCAGCAGCCGCGAATGATCTCCAGCGCCTGCGGCACGCTCAAGCCGCCAATCTCGGGGGTGCCGGTGCCGCCCGCATAAGCCGGGTCGATGCCATCGATGTCAAAACTCAGGTAACACGGCGTGTTGCCGATGGTGTCGCGCACCCGCGCCATCAGGGGCACCAGCGACTGGTACCAGACTTCATGCGCGGGCACCAGAGTAAAACCCTGCTGGCGTGGCCAGTCAAAATCATCTGCCGCATAACCGCTGCCACGCAGGCCGATCTGAAATACCTTGTGGCAATCGAGCAGGTTTTCTTCCACGGCACGGCGAAACGGCGTGCCGTGGGCGATGCGTTCACCAAACATGTCGGGGTTGACATCGGCGTGCGCATCCACATGCACCAGCGCCACCGGGCCGTGTTTGGCCGCCACCGCGCGCGAGATCGGCAGCGCAATGGTGTGGTCGCCACCCAGTGTCAGGGGGATGCAGCCGGCTTGCAGCACCGTTTGATAGAAATTGGTGATGATAGACAGCGATTTTTCAAGCGAATAGGTGTTGATCGGCACGTCGCCCAAGTCGGCGACTTGCAGCGTGTCAAACGGTGCTGCACCGGTGGCCATGTTGTAGGGGCGGATCAAGGCTGATTCAGCGCGAATCTGGCGTGGTCCAAAGCGCGTGCCAGGCCGGTGCGAGGTGCCGATGTCCAGCGGCACGCCAATGAAGGCGGCATCCAGCCCGACCGGTGAATCAACCACCGGCAGGCGCATCATGCTGGCAATGCCGCCAAAACGCGGCATGGCATTGCCCGACAACGGCTGGTTTTTCATCGCCGCCGCCCGCGCAGCCACTCCAGCCCGAGCATCAGCGTGGTGGTAAAGATGATCAGCAAGGTCGCCACGGCGGCAATCGTCGGAGTGATGTTCTCGCGAATTCCGGTGAACATCTGGCGCGGCAGCGTCACCTGGGTCGGGCCGGCAATGAACAGGGTTACCACCACCTCGTCAAACGAAGTCGCAAACGCAAACAGGGCACCCGAGATCACGCCCGGTGCAATGATCGGCAGTGTGATGCGAAAAAAGGTGGCCAGGTGGCCAGCGCCCAGGCTCAGGGACGCACGAATCAGGTTTTCGTTAAAGCTTTGCAGTGTCGCCAGCACGGTGGTCAGCACAAACGGCGCGCCCAGTGCGGCATGCACCAGCACCAGGCCGAGGTAAGTGTCATTGATGCCGATGCGGGCAAAAAACAAATAGGTGCTGACCCCCACCACCACGATCGGCACCACCATGGGTGCGATCAGCAGGCTCATCAACAGGCCTTTGCCCCAGAAATTGACCCGCGCCAGGCCGACTGCCGCCATGGTGCCCAGGATGGTGGCCAGGATGGTGGCCAGCGGTGCCACGATGAAACTGTTGCGGGTGGCACGCGCCCAGTCGTCCGAGCCAAACAGGTTGTCATACCACTGCAGCGACCAGCCCGGCATCGGATAAGACAAAAACGAGCTGGAAGAAAACGACAGCGGCATGATGACCAGAATCGGCAGCAGCAAAAACAGCAGCACCAGCACGCCAAGGCCGCGCAGAAGATACCAGCCGATCTTGTCGGGCAGCGTGGCGTAGGCCGGAAATATGGGGCGGGCGGGGAGTGACATGGTGTTGGGCCTTGAGCTTCAGCCCAGACTGAGTTCAGATTTCACCACCCGGCGATAGACCGCGTACAACACCAGCGTGGCGCTCAATAGCACGGCACCCAGCGCACAGGCCATGCCCCAGTTGACATTGACGTTGGTGTACTGGGCGATGTAGTAGCTCAGCATCTGGTCATCGGCACCGCCGAGCAGCGCTGGCGTGACGTAATAACCAATGCTCAAAATAAACACCAACAGGCCGCCCGCGCCCATGCCGGGATAGGTTTGCGGCACATAGACCCGGAAAAACGCCGCCAGCGGCGAACTGCCCAGCGACACCGCCGCCCGCAAATAGGTGGCGGGTACCGATTTCATCACGCTGTAGAGCGGCAAGATCATGAACGGCAGCAAGATATGCACCATGGCAATGATCACGCCCAGCCGGTTAAACAGCAGCGGCAGCGGCTCGCTGATGAAGCCGAGTTCCAGCAACGAGCGGTTCACCAGCCCGTTGGATTGCAGCAGCACAATCCAGGCGGCCGAGCGCACCAGAATCGAGGTCCAGAACGGCACCAGCACCAGAATCATCAAAATATTGGCCTGGCGTGGCGACAGCGTTGACAGCCAATAGGCCAGCGGGTAACCCAGCAACAGGCAAAAAAAGGTCACCACGGCACTGATCTGAAAAGTGCGCAGCAGGATTTTGCCAAACGCGGCCGAGTCGGCATCAACGGTGACGATCTCGCCTTGAATGTTGCGTTTCAGGTCCACCGAACTGAGCAGGTAGTCGGGAGTCCAGCGCGAGGCGTTTTTGGCAATCGCCTGCCAGTAGCCAAGATCAGCCCAGCGCGGATCGATGTCGAGCATGCGCGCCTTGACTTGCGCCGGGGTGAGCGCCTGGTCAAACGGCAGCGCGCGGTAGGTGGTCATCACCAGCGAACGGGCACCGCTGATTTCGCTGTTGAGGCGACGCGCCAGGCCACCGGCATCGCTTTGTTCGGCAATGCCGGAGAGGTCGGCGGCCAGCGCGGCGTAAGCGGCATCGGGCGGGGTGGTGCTGCGGTCCCAGTGGTCGAGCACCTGAACCGTCCGGCTCAAGGTGCTGGCCACTTCAGGGTTTTCAATGGCGCGGATCAGCAGCGCGCCAATCGGCACAATGAAGGTCGCCAGCAAAAAAATCAGCAACGGCAGAGTCAAAGAGATGGCAAAGGCTTTCTTGCGACGCTCGGCGCGGTGCAACTGGGCCGCCAGCTTGCCAGCCATCGCCGGGGTCGCAATGCTCATGGCCATCTCTCCGGTTATGGGCTTACTGGGCCGCCCAGGCGGCAAAACGCTTCTCCAGCGCTTCGCCCTGATCCGCCCAGAAACTCACGTTGAACTGCAACGCGGTCTTGGCATTGGCAGGGGCCGTGGGCAACTGGCCCAGCACCTTGGCATCGAGCTTGGCCAGCGCCTTGATATTGGTCGGGCCATACGAGATGTTTTTGGCGTATTCGGCCTGTGCGTCGGCAGTGCTGGCCATGGCAATGAACTTCAGGGCGGTTTCCTTGTTGGGTGTACCTTTGGGCATGACCCAGTAGTCGAGGTCATAAATGCCGCCGGTCCAGGTGATTTTGAGATTTTTGCCTTCGCGCTGGGCGGCATCAATGCGACCGTTGTACGCGGTGGTCATGACCACGTCGCCGGCCACCAAAAACTGCGGGGGCTGGGCGCCGGCTTCCCACCACTGGATATTGGGCTTGAGTTCGGTCAGTTTCTTGAAGGCACGATCCGCCCCTTCCTTGGTCATCAGCACCTTGTACACATCGGCTACCGGCACGCCGTCAGCCATCAGGGCGAATTCGACGTTGTAGCGGGCACCTTTGCGCATGGCGCGCTTGCCGGCGAATTTCTTCACGTCCCAGAAGTCGGCCCAGGTGGCGGGTGCTGTCTTGAGCTTGTCGGCGTTGTAGGCCATCACGGTGGACCAGACAAAGGTGCCGATGCCGCATTCGTGGATGGCGGCCGGGGTGAAGTCAGCCTTGTTGCCGATTTTGCTGTAATCAAGCTTCTCGAACAGGCCTTCGTCGCAGCCACGCGTGACATCGGGCGACTCGACTTCAACCACGTCCCAGTTGACCTTTTTGGCCTCGACCATGGCCTTGATCTTGGCTTGCTCGCCGTTGTATTCGACACCCACCACCTTGTTGCCGGTGGCTTTTTCGTAGGGTGCAAAGTAGGCGATTTTTTGGGCGTTGCCATTGGCACCACCAAAGTTGACCACGGTGATCTGGGTTTCTGCCAGGCTGGCGACAGAGGCAAACGCGGCACAAGCGGCCACGAGAGGTTTGAGTTTCATCAACAAGCTCCTATTTTTGGGGTGAAGTAAACAAAATTTGCAATCGGATCAACGATAGACCCGCAAATGCTCCTGGGGCAGGTGCAGCCAGACCGAGTCGCCCGGCTCGGGCACGGTCTGGCTGGCCAGCGCAATTTTGACGGTGGCCTCGGCCTGCTGGGCCAACTTGCAGCGCAGGCGCAGGTGGTCGCCAAAATAAATCACGTCATCCACCGTGGCCTGCAGGCAGTTGGCAGCAGGACGATCCACGGCAAAGTGGGGGTGGATGCGCTCCGGGCGAATGCAGGCCTTGACCGGGTTGCTGCTGGCCGCCTGGTTCACATTGACGCCCGTCAGCATGCTGCCGCAAGGCAATTGCACCGAGCAAGACTTGCCATTAATCGCCACGACCTGACCATTGAACACCGTGTTGTCGCCGACGAAACCCGCGACAAAGCGGTTGACCGGGGTTTCGTAGAGCTGCGTCACCCGGTCGATCTGCTGAATCAGCCCGTCGTTGAATACCGCCACCCGGTCGGACATGGTCAAGGCCTCGGACTGGTCGTGGGTGACATAGACAAACGTCAGGCCGAGTTTGCGGTGCAGTTCCTTGAGTTCAATCTGCATGTGTTCGCGCAGTTGCTTGTCGAGTGCCCCGAGTGGTTCGTCCATCAGCACCAGTTGCGGGTTGAACACCAGCGCCCGCGCCAGCGCCACACGCTGCTGCTGGCCACCGGAGAGCTGACCCGGAAAACGCTCGCCCTTGCCAGCCAGATGCACCATGTCGAGTGCCTTGTTGACGCGGCTCTCACGCTCGGCTTTTGGAACCTTGCGCACCGTCAGCGGGTAGGCCACGTTGTCGGCAATCGTCAGATGCGGAAACAGCGCGTAGTTCTGAAACACCATGCCAAAGTTGCGCTTGTGCGGCGGCGTTTTGGTGATCGGCTTGCCGGCCAGAAAAATCTCGCCCGCAGTGGGCGACTCAAAGCCGGCCAGCATCATCAGCGTGGTGGTCTTGCCCGAGCCCGAAGGCCCCAGCAGCGACAAGAACTCGCCGCTCTGGATGTCGAGATTGAGGTCGCGCACCACCAGGGTGCTGCCGTCATAAGACTTTTGAACACCGGTGAATTTGACAAGTACATCAGTAGCAGACATGGGTGGGGGTGACCTTTATGCATCGATTCTGGCTGAATATAAGCGCAATGCCGCATCAAACCAAGCAAAGAATGTGCCCCGTGCTGATCTATTGGCGGATTTTCAAGGCTGCACGGCTGCCAGCGCGGCTTCCATGATGTCCAGGCCCTCGTCCACAATGGCATCGCTGGCGGTCAGCGGCACCAGAATGCGCACCACGTTGCCGTAGGTGCCGCAGGTCAGCAGGATCAGGCCGCGTTGGGTGGCCTCGGCAGCCAGGGCTTTGGCCATGTCGGCATCGGGTTGCTGCCAGTCGCCACCTTGGCACAGCTCAATGGCCACCATGGCGCCGAGTCCGCGCACATCGCTGATGCAGTTGAACTTGCCCGCCATCGCCTGCAGGCGATGCATCAGGTGCGCGCCCAGCGCGCGGCTGCGCGCCAGCAAATTATCTTTTTCAAACACGTCAAGCACCGCCAGCGCCGCCACGCAGGCGATCGGGCTGCCCGCATAGGTGCCGCCCAAGCCACCGGGGGCCGGTGCGTCCATCACCTCGGCCCGGCCCACCACGCCAGCAATCGGGTAGCCGCCCGCCATCGATTTGGCCATGGTGGTCATGTCCGGGGCGACACCGCTTTGCTCCATGGCAAACCAGGTGCCGGTGCGACCGGCGCCAGTCTGGATTTCGTCGGCAATCAGCAAGATGCCATGCTGGTCACACAGGGCACGCAGGCGCTGCAAAAAGTCAAACGGGGCCACGTTGAAGCCGCCCTCGCCTTGCACCGGCTCGACGATGATGGCGGCCACGCGGCTGGCTTCCACATCATTTTTGAAGATCGATTCGACCGAGGCGATTGAGTCATCGACGCTTGCGCCATGCACTGCATCAGGAAACCGGGCATGAAAAATTTCGCCGGGAAACGGACCAAAACCGGTTTTGTAGGGTGCCACCTTGCCGGTCAGGCCCAGGGTGAGCAGGGTGCGGCCATGGTAGCCGCTGGTAAATGCAATCACCGCGCTGCGCCGGGTGTAAGCGCGGGCGATCTTGATGGCGTTTTCGACCGCTTCAGCGCCGGTGCTCAAAAACAGGGTTTTCTTGGCAAAGTCGCCCGGGGCCAGTGCGTTGCAGCGCTCGGCCAGTTCCACATACGGCTCGTAGGCCAGCACCTGAAAGCAGGTGTGGGTGTAGCGGTCAATCTGGTCCTTGACGGCTTGTTGAATTTCGGGGCGGCAGTGACCGGTGTTGAGCACCGCAATGCCGCCGGCAAAGTCGATGTAACGCTTGCCTTGCACGTCCCAGATTTCGGCATTCTCGCCGCGTGCGATGAACACCTCGTGGCTTTGGCCGACACCGCGTGGAATGGCGGCGCGACGACGCGCCATCAGGGCTTCATTGGTTTTTTCGGTTTTGGTCAACATGCAAGTGTCTTTCTTTGAAAAATAGAAATCGGGGCAGTTTGGTCATCAACGCCATCTGGCCCCTCGATTTGTCTGATCGGTGCGCTGCCGAACCGATTTTGCCGCAGCAAGTGCGTAAGCTCAAATCTTTTAAGGATGAAACATGAACCATACGTTATTGATTTCGGCACTGCTGGCAACCCTCAGCCTGGGGGCCTGCGAGCGGGCCACTGTTGTCAGCGTGCCTGCCGCACCCGCCGCAGTGCCTGGCCCCGCCGGTCCGGCTGGCGCCACTGGCGCAACCGGTGCAACCGGTGATCAGGGGGTTATCGGCAACCAGGGTAATCAGGGCAACCAGGGTAATGACGGCAACCGGGGGCCAACCGGCAAATCCGGCGATGGCACCACGGTGATCGTGATGCCGCCAGCCTCTGCGCCAGCCAACTGAGTTCGACCGCTGACCCTTCCGGCCGGGTTTTGCAAATGACCCAGAGTTAATGATAAAAAATGGCGCTAGCCCTTACCCAGCAAGCGTAGCTAGCTATAGTTTTTGATAATTCTCAAGCAACTACCTGGCCATCGGTTGACAGCGCAAAAGGCACGCACTGTGGCATCGCCAGTACACCCTGGGCGTTGGTAATGGCCTCAACCGCTATGACGGGGGCCGACCCGACGACACCCCCAAAGATGGTGGCAAAGGCCGCATCAGCCGCGTCGCGCCCGGTACCAAAACGCAAAAATCCCATTGGAATGGCAACGCCGGACGGGTCAAAGATGTACCACCGATTGTCGAGATAGACCTCGACATAGGCATGAAAGTCAGTTGGCCCAAGTACCGGCGAGGCACCATAGTCAATGCCGGTGGCAAAGCGCGCCGGTATGTTGACGGCACGGCACAGGGCAATCATCAGGTGCGCAAAATCGCGGCAAACGCCGACTTCTTCGACCAGCGTGTCAACCGCCGTGGTGTTGCCGGTGGAACTGTTGGGGAGAAAGGTGACGCGGTTCTGTACCCAGTCGCGGATCGCCTGTACCCGGCCATAACCCTGCCACAAATGACCAAACTCCTTGATCGCCAAACGTCCCAGGCGGTCCGACTGGCAATAGCGGCTTGGGTAAAGATAGGGCAGCACCGGGCCGGGCAAGTCGGCCACTGCCACCTCGCCGAGCTGGTCTGGCTGGGCCGTATGGTGGTTGATATCGACCGTGGCCGTGTAGCGCACCATCAGGGATCCCAGATTGGCTTTGAGCCGCAAAAATCGGGTGTGGGTGACCGGATCGGTGTAGAGGCTGCGCCGCAGCGCCTGGCTAACCTCCAGCGCCTCGGTTACCACCGTCTGGTGCAGCGTCTGTGCTGCATGGATGCTGAAAATGAAGTCAGCGCCAGGTTCGGTGATGGCGTAATTCAACTCAATCGAGAATTTCAACCGAATCATGGAATCCTTTCAGGGGCAAAGCCGACCCGCTTCGTTTGGCACAAGGCGGGTGCGAGGTTGGACAACTAGCGCATGTGGTCTGCGTAGGGTTGGGTGCCATAGTAGTGGTGAAGACCTTCTGACCAGGCACCGTTTGACATGTTGGGCCAGTTATCCTTGTCAAATCCGGGTGCCTGGAGCAGACGGTCTTTTTGCACGTCCAGGGTGAAACGCTGATTCACGGTATCGAGCACCAGCGCCTCCCAGGGGACGGCGAAGAGCTTTTCACCCACGCCCATAAAGCCGCCAAAAGACAACACCGCGTAGCATACCCGACCGTTCTGCACGTCGAGCATGATTTCTTTCACGCGGCCAAGCTCCTCGCCCTGCTTGTTATAGACATCGTTGCCCATCAGCGTGTCGGCCCCCATCAGCCGGGGGCCGGGGCCCTTTTTTTCGGCCTGCAGTGCGTATATGCCGTAGTTATCGCGTTCCACATAATTCATCTGGGTGTCCCTGTTCAATTTAATGCGCGCTGGCTGCATCTTTGACCGCCTGACGGGCTTCCTTGACCACTTCTTTGGCATCGCCGACGTTTTTCTGCACCTTCCCCTCGACCTGTAGCTTGATGCCCTTGGCTTGCTGCTTGGTGTTGCCCACCAGCTTGCCGGCTTCTTCCTGCACCTTGCCGGCGAGGTCTTTAACGTTGCCCTTGACTTGGTCCTTGTTCATGATTGTTCCTTGAAGTAAATGAAATGATTGCCAATGTGAGCCTTTTCCCGACTCACTGTGCAGCTTAGCCAGTCACCCGGGGTCAGTCTGTGCGCTTGCATACAGAGGTCATTTTTCAGCGCTTTTGGCATCGGTTCGCCAGCACACAGACAGCAGGGCCGGCATGGGCTAATCTTGCCGCACATGACGACAAACATGCAGTTGATGCCCGTCATCAACCGGCCAATACCGGCCACCAGTTTTGCCATACCAGGAGTGCTTACCATGACCACCAGAGACATCTACATCAACACGATGAAACTGCAACTCGACGAGTTGAATGAAAAAATGAACCAGCTCGAATCCCGCGCACAAGAAGCCCGAGAAGATGTGCGCGACAAATACAAGGCTGAAATGAGGAAGCTGCAACAGCAGTCCAAACTGGCCGTGGCCCAGCTCGACGAACTCAAGGCCACCGGCGAAACCACCTGGGACGCGATGGTGGCTGAAATGGAAAAAGTGCGCGATGCCTTTATCCATTCCTTCAGCTATTTCAAGTCGCAGATCTAACTGCGCAGCCGTGCTGCCAGGCCGTCACCAAGCGATTGCAGTCAAGATGGCTGCCAAAAATTGGGCCATGGAAGGAAAGTTATTTCGCGTCGAAACCGGGTTCCTGAGCGCTGCGAAACTTCAGGGCACGCTCAAGTTTGACTTTCAGCAATTCAAGCGCCGGCGGCTTGGCCATATAGCCGGTATTGCCCAATAAGGCCGTGTCGCTGAGGGTGGCCGATCCGGTATCGGCACTCATGAAGAGAACCGGAATGTTGCGCAGGCTGGCAACTGGATGGCTGCGCAGTTTTTTGACAAACTCAATCCCGTCCAGCGGGGCCATGTGAATGTCTGAAAGAATCACGTCTGGTGCAAAACTGCCGATGAGTGCAAGGCCCGCATGGCCATCCGCGGCCTCGCTCACTTGGCGCACGCCAAGCCGGGCCAGCAGGTTGCCGACAAACATGCGCATCACCTTGTCGTCGTCAACCAACAGAACTTTTGCATCTTCAATCTTCATTTTGGCAGTATCGCCGATAACCGGCCAGCCCAAAAAAGCAGCATCCTCAAGCTGTCACAGTCACCCCTTTCCAGAATACCACCCGGTCGCGCACCAGATTTGCCTCAGGCTTGGGATCGGCGTAATACCAGACTGCATCGACATTCATCTCGCCATTGACCATCACAGCGATTCAGAGCATCTCGGTACCATTGACGAATGACGGCGTATCAATATATTCCGGGCAAGCTTGACCCTCTCCCTTGTGGCTGGAGTTTGCCGAATTACGCTTGCGAAATGGATGGTGGTGATCTCCTGCGGGTTATCAA